>JAWLFY010000122.1:0-15461 GCA_041685355.1 Pirellulaceae bacterium
TCCGGACCGATCATCTGGTTCCGGACCGATCATCGCATTCCGGCTCAGCCATCGAAAACGGCGAGCTGGGGCAGGTGATCGCTTAGCGCGAACGCCTGCGGGTCGGCCACGTTCAATCGGAACGCCCCTTCGAACAGCGGTCGCGATTCGCTCACCCGCTCGGCGATCGGACCTGCCGCCATCACGTAGTCGATCCGTCGGTCGGGGGTATCCGCCTTGATCGTCGCGCCGTCGCCTTGCCCGACTTTGGCGAACGTGTCGACCCAACCGGCGTCGATCCACAGCCGATATTCTTCGGCGTCAGGGGTATGGTTCAGGTCGCCGATCAACAGCATCGAACGTCCCGCGTCCAGGTCGGCTTTCATCGCGGCGAGCATCGCACGGACCTCTTTCAAGCGGACCGTCGGATCCGGAACCGGATAGAGATGGGCCGAGTGGACGATGAGCGATTCGCCCGCCGAAAGCCGCACGGTGGCCCGTCCCCAGTGTCGGGTAAAGAGCTCCTTCGGACGCTCCGACCCGAGCGGGACGTTTTCGACGTCGGTGATTTCCGTGCGGCTCAACAGGGTCCCCGGCCAGTTCCCGCCGCTGGGAAAGCGGACGTGGTTCATCCCCAGATATTCGGCGACTTCCTTGGCGATGCTTTCGGAAGGCGACTCCGAGAAGTTCACCACATCGGGCGAGTACAACGCCAGTTCCATCGCCAAACGTCGAGCCATCTGGCCGTGTCGGACCGCCCCTTTCGCCAGCGGCCGGTCGTGGGGCCAGCCCTTGCAGGCGTAGACGTTGTAAGCGATCACCCGAAGCGGTTCGGCTTGTCCGTCGTCGCTGGCCAGAAGAGGACTCGCGGAGAGTCCCGTGCCAGGCGAAAGCCGAGTACTTGCGGAGAGCCCGGCGGCCCCGAGACCGGCACAGAACGCGCGTCGTGAGAAACTCATGTCAGACGGTGCCAAAGGGTTGATGGGAAACATGACGAAAGGGAAAGGGTCAGGTTAAGCGGACCCAACCCCCGATGCCAGAGGCGCTCGCCAAGCGGACATTCGGTAGCCCTTCACCCGGTCACGTCGTGTATTCGGCGTTGAATTCGACGTAGGCGGTCGTCAGGTCGCTCGCCCACCGGGTGGCGGTCCCCGGCCCGGGCCCGACCCGGAGTTCCAACTTGACCTCGCGGGAACCCTTCATGTCGCGGCTCAGGGCGGCGGCGTCGAACGACAGCGGGGTGCCGTTTTCGAAAATCGGGATCCCCAGAATTGTCAGGCCGATCTGATTCGGTTCGATTTTCGCGTCGGCGTAGCCGGCCGCGGAGACGATCCGTCCCCAGTTCGGGTCGCCGCCGGTGATCGCCGTTTTGACGAGCGGGCTTTCGGCGACAGTCGCGGCGATCCGGTCGGCGTCCCCGTCGCTCGCGGCGCCGCAGACGCGGATCTCAAAGAAGTGCGTCGCCCCCTCCCCGTCGGCGACGATTCGCTTGGCCAGGTCGACGCACGCCTCGGTCGCCGCGTTGACGAATTGACGAAGCGGTTCCTCGGCGAGCGATTCCCCGTCCGCCGCGGAGAGCAGCAGCAGCGTGTCGTTGGTGCTGGTGTGCCCGTCGACGCTGATCCGGTTGAAACTCGCCCCGGCGACCTCGCGGAGCACCTCGGTCGCGGAATCGGGGGTGAGGGGGGCGTCGGTCATCACGACGCCCAGCGTCGTCGCCATGTTCGGGGCGATCATTCCGGCACCTTTGGCCATCGCCGCGATGCGGTATGACTTGTCGCCACAGGGGACCGTCCGGACCACCGTTTTGCGGTCGACATCGGTCGTCCGGATCGCCTCGGCCGCGGCTTCGAACGCGGCGACATCGTCCCCGAGCGCCGCATGGGCCGCCTCGATCCCGGACGCGACCCGATCCATCGGAAGTCGGCGGCCGATCACCCCCGTACTCATCACGAGTACCTCGCGGATCGAGCAACCGACCCGGTCGGCCACCAGCAACGCCATCGCCTCGGCGTCGGCGATCCCCTGGTCTCCGGTGCATGCGTTCGCGTTGCCGCTATTGGTCACCACCGCCCGGATGACGTTCGACGGGGTCCGATCACGGCACAGCACGACCGGCGCGGCGACGATCTGGTTTTGCGTATAGACTCCTGCGGCCACGACCGGTCGATCGGTGACGATCAGCGACAGGTCCGGCTTGCCGCTCGGCTTGATCCCACACGCGACACCGGCAAAGCGGAACCCGGGGGGGAGCGTCGACGGGGAGGTGGCGTGAGACGCGGCGTGAGACGCGGCGTGAGACCTGGCGTGAGACATCGGATCGCGGGGGATAGGGTTGGGGAATCGTGTGAGCGGCGTCTACCGTTTCCGGTTTGCCTTACCATGACAATCAACCGGCACCGCAGCGAGCGGGGCCGCCATCGCATTTTCCAGTCGAGTCGGCAACCCGGGTTTCCGTTCGAGCCGTTGACCCGCGTTGCCGCACTCGCCGGTGAATCCGGGGATGCGGCCCCGAATTGTTTCCACGACCAACGTTTGAGGCAATTGGTGACAGACACATTCGCCCGATCGTCCGAACAGAACTCGCGGGAAACCCGGGCCGAAGATGGTGACACGGCCGAGCGTCGTGGCACATCGGAGCAAGTTGATACGGTCGTGAACGGTTCGGAGCGATCGGCACCGATCGGGCACGAAGGGAAATCGGGGCGTGCCGGCGCCGCCAAGGCGGAGGTCGATTTCGCCGTCGCGACTTGGGGACTGGGAAAGCGATACGGGACGTTCGACGCGTTGACCGACTGCTCGCTACGGGTCGCTCGCGGGGAGGTGTTCGGACTTCTCGGCCCAAACGGTGCGGGAAAGACGACGTTGATCCGCTTGTTGCTCGGTTTCCTTCGGCCCACGTCGGGGCGTAGCGAGGTGGATGGGGTCGACCCCACGGCCGATGGCGTCGCGGTCCGGCGGCGAGTTTCGTACTTGCCGGGGGACGCCCGGTTGCCGCGTCACATGAGCGGCCGGGGAGTACTGCGGTTCTTTTCGGACTTGCACCCCGAAGGGGATTCCGAGCGTTGTCACGAGGTCGCCGATCGCCTCGAACTCGATTTGCGTCGCCGGGTCGGTTTCATGTCGACCGGGATGAGACAAAAGCTCGCGTTGGCGGTCGTGTTCGGTCCGCGTACTCCGGTGTTGATTCTTGACGAGCCGACGGCCAACCTCGACCCGACCGTCCGCGGCGAAGTGCTGTCGCTGGTCGGCGAGGCGCAATCGGAAGGGCGGACCGTCGTGTTGTCGTCACACGTGTTGAGCGAGATCGAACAAACATGCGGTCGCGTCGCGTTTCTGCGGCGTGGACGGTTGGCTCATGAACTTCGCATGTCCGACCTGTTCCAGCGTCACCGGGTCACCGGGATCGTGGGGAGCGCCGGAGTCGACGTCCCGCCCGAGTTGGCCGACCGGATCACGGTCGGCGAGGTGCCTCCGCGGCGTCGTCCCGAAGACTGGCCCGATGACGGGGACGTCAACGTTAGGGAAATCGAGGGTGGGACACCGGTCCAGATCGACACGGCGGGCGACCTGGCCCCGCTGTTTCCCTGGCTCGATTCGCTCGGCCTGCGGCGGGTCCGGATCGAGCCGTTGGGGTTGCGGGCGGTGTACGACGCGGTCCACTTCGGCGAAAGGGTGACCGTATGATCGACCGCGTGATGGCACGCAAATACGCCGGCCAGTCGTCGCTACTGTTCGGCTCGCTGGCGGTCGCCCTGTTCGCTTTCGCGTGGGTCCGGGTGTGGGTCGTCAAACTGCTCGACATGGGCCAGTTCCGAACGATCCTCGAGCAGTTCCGGGAGTTCGAAAAGTTCGCCCCGGTCGACTTCGACGCGTTGTTTACCTACACCGGTCGGGTCGGGATGACGTTCGACGAGCCGATCGTGATTCTGTGCACGGTGATCTGGAGCATCTCCCGGGGGAGCGACGTGGTTAGCGGTGAGCTCAACCGGGGGACGTTGGAGATGTTGCTCGCCCAACCGATCAGCCGGACGCGGTTGCTAATGTCGCACGCGGCGGTCAGCGTCGTCGGGCTGGGGCTACTGACGCTCGTGCTCTGGGCGGGGGTCGCGGTCGGGGTGTACGCGACGACGGTCGAGGAAACTGTGCCGCCGCCGAGCTTCCGCGTTCCGATCTTGCAGATCGACATCCCGCTCGGCGGTGGGGAACCGACGGTCGAACGGGTGCCGATGCGGGAACGGGTCGACGTCCGCGCTTTCGCCCCGTCGGTATTTCATCTGTTCGCGTTCGGCTTCTTTTTGCTCGGGCTGTCGACGTTGTTCAGCGCGTTCGATCGGTACCGGTGGAGGACGATCGGGGGCGTCGTCGCGGTATATGTGCTCCAGCTCGTGATGTACGGGCTGGGCAAAGCGGCAGAGTCGTTGCACTGGTTGCAATCGATGACGTTTTTCACGTGCTACAAACCTCAAAAGATGACATCGTTGGTCACCGAGCAAGGATTGCCGGCGGCGTGGAGCTTGAGTGAACCGCTCCCCGAGGCGACGTTTCCGCCGTTGGTCTACCCGTTGATCCTGGTCGGGCTCGGCATCATCGCCTACGCGGTCGCCGCCTGGCGCTTCCACCGCCGAGACCTCCCCGCGCCACTCTGACCGCCACCGTTCCACGCCGAGCATCCGGTTCAACTCGGAGCGTCGCGGCGGCACCCGGAACGAGCGGCGTTACGTAAACGGCGGCGACGTGCCACGGGGCGGAGGTCGGGGACCAGGATCACGACCCCGCCGGCTCGAGGGTGAGTGATCGGTCCCCCCGTTCCGACTGAATCTGTGGCCTGTCGCGACGGAAATGGTCTAAGAATCTCTGAACCTTGCTTTCGTCGATGTGTCGAAAGTTCTTCGAGATCACCAACAGAGGCTTCGGCAGATAATACGGGATCGCCGGAGGGTCGCACCGGTTACCGGGTGACAGCCCGACCGCGGTGATCGTCGGTTTCTCTTGATGGCGAGCGCAACCGGGGAGCAGGCCACCCCAGGTGGACCCCACCACCATTTAGGTGATCAGTGCACTCCGAAAACGATACGAAGTTCCCATGACGATCGACCCCCGATGTGTTCGCGGAGGCGATCGAGCGTATGCCTCCCTGCGAAAGAGGTATCGGGGCAACACCCATCCCGGCCGAGGATCATCTTGTCGCCTCGCAAACTCGCCCCCGGTTCGCCAAATCGCCAATTTTCAGGCGAAACGGGACGGTTCGACGTTCTTGACTTGCCGCACGATTTTGTTGCCATGATCGATCGACTCCGCTAGAATCCCCCCTGTTGTGGTGATCATCACCTACCCGAATGAAGAAACCATCCGCTTTTGAGGGAGGGCATCATGGCGGCGACGAAGCGCCCGAATGAAACGCGAGGGAAACGTCCACGGAATTCCAAATCCGGTCGGAGTAACGATTTCGACCCGGAGAACGGGGACCGGGCGGACCCGGAGGAGCTCCACCAATCGGTAGGACACGATTTCACGCAATCGGGTAGGGATACGGAGGCGTCGGGCCTGCAGGGTCTCGTCGGCGAAGTCCTTCCCGAGTTCCGTGTTCAGGCGGAGGCGACTTATGAACCGGGTTCGAGGTCGGCGGGCCGAGGCCACGGGGCGGCGCGGGAACCGGTGGACGCTTGGTATGGAAGTTACGGAACACGAATGAGCCGCGTCCTGGCGTCTCAGGGTGACCAACATCATAGCGCCGCGGAGATGGTCGCCGAGGTCATCATCGACGAAGATGACCGTCGGCGGGTGCACGACACGACCTCCTATCCGTTCGGCTGCATCTGTTTCCTCTCGATCCGGGCTCGGAACGGGGCCCACTTTGTCGGCACCGGTTGGCTCGCGGATGACCGGACCGTGATCACCGCCGGACATTGCGTGTACCTTCATCAAGAAGGAGGCTGGGCGGCCGCGATCGACGTCTTTCCCGGTCGCAACGGGACCGACGTCCCGTATCGCGCAACGGCGACCCGCGCGTGGACGACACGCGGTTGGCGGGAATCGAGAAGCGAGCCGGCGGATTACGGCGCGGTGAGACTCGATCGGAGCATCGACGACGTCGGGACGCTCGGGTATGCAGCGGAACCGGACGAGGCGCTACGCAACGCGATCTGTAACGTGGTCGGCTACCCGGCCGACAAACACAAGCAAATGTGGGGTCATGCCCGGGCCTTGCTCGAAGCCCGTCCGGAAACGTTGGTCTATGACGTCGACACCTACGGCGGCAACAGCGGCGGGCCGGTCATTTTGGTCCGTGACGGCGAACCTGTCGTGATCGGGATTCACAACTACGGCGACTACGCGGGCAACCGTGCGACCCGGATCACTCGCAACGTTTACATGCGGATCGAAGATTGGGTCGCGGACAACTAACTGGTTGGGGCATGCATGATGAGTACGGAATTCGATCCGCCCGATGGGCGGCTCTACACCTCGGGTCGCCGGCCCCACGAAACGGTTTCACGACCCACTCGCAGAGGCGGCGGGTCAACGGCAGACCACTCGGCCATGCGGACGCCGGGGAGGCGTCCCACGATCGCACGCGACCGCGAGGAGGCCCTGCTTCGGTCCGCCGATGGCTCGGTCGACGCGACGGACGATACGGTCGTCCTCTACATCCACGGGATCGGAGACAAGCCTTCCGCGTCAACGCTGAAGTGCCAGTGGGACCAGCGGCTGTTTCGGACGCGGATGGGGCAACGGACCCGGATGGCTTATTGGGTCGACCGTGAGCGGCACGGTGAGCCGATCGACGTGAACTGCGGACAACGCGACGTCGCGGAGGCTTCGTTCGGCGGACCGGAAGCGGGAACGTTCGGGGGTGCCGCCGAAACACGGTCCATCGCCCCGGACGCGAGCGAGGAGGAAAGCCGGGTATTGGAAGCGATCGCCGGAAAAATGGAGGCTTCGGTCGATGAAGCCTACGCCGCCGCCGGTTCGGCCGAGAACGGGCGGGCGGAGATCCTACCGCTGCCACCGCGTTCACGCGATTGGGTGTCTCGGCGTTTCACCCGGGCTTTTTTACCGGACGTTCATGACTATCTGTTTCGCACGGAACGACGCAAGCGGATCGATCAGCGGGTGCGTGCTCGGATGGGTTCGGGCGGGCGGTTCGTCATCGTGGCGCACAGTTTAGGGACCGTGATCGCCTATCGGTTACTCGCCGATCTGCAACGCACCGACCCTTCGGCCCGCGTCCCCCTCCTCGTCACGCTCGGGTCGCCGCTCGGGATGACGGAGGTCCAAGATGGTCTCCGAAAGATTCTCCGGGTCGAGACCCTCCCGATCCTTGAGTGTGTCGATCGCTGGCTCAATGTTGCCGATCGACTCGATCCCGTCGCTGTCGACTCACGTCTTCGAGGCGAGTTTCGATGCGCGGGACGCATCACCGACGTGACCGGATTCGGCGTCAACGCTGATGGCCCTCGGCACCCGCACTCGGCGACCGGATACTTGACACATGAAAGCGTGCGCCGGCAAGTTCGAGACGTGGTCGGGCCGAGCTTCGCCGAAGAGGTCACGCGGTTCACGGTTGCCCGCGACGTCGCGGACTGGATCGAGGACGCCCCGGAAGGAGCCCACAACGAGGTCTTGATCGAACTTCACGCGACCGGCGGACGCACGCTGGGGGAGACCCGCGATCGGTTGCTAACGCAACTCGGCGAATCGCTCGGCGACCGTGTCGTCGAGCGGTGCGTCCCGCTCGAACGCTATGTGGCGGTCGAACTGACGGCGCTGGAGATCGAAAAGTTGGGGACGTTTCTACGGGACCATCCTTGGGGACGCATCTGGACGGACGCCGAAAAGTCTGCGCTGACGAACCGATCGGCGACAACGTTGCATGCCCCCGCCGCGTGGCAAGGGTACCGGAGCCTCGGACAAGACATCCACTGGGCGGTGCTCGACACCGGGATTCGGGCCGATCACCCCCATTTCGACCAGGAATCGAACGTCGCGTCGGTGTGGGATTGCACGCCCTTCGCACCCGATCCGGTCGAAAACGTCGGGCGGACCGCGACCGGTCCCGGCATCGATCATCATGGACACGGCACACACGTCGCGGGGGTCATCGCGGGCCGGTTTCCGGGTCGGGGGCTGACTCCTGCCGAGGGAGAGCCGTCCGGACTCGCCCCCAAAACGCGGCTCCACTCCTACAAGGTGCTCGACGACGACGGGCGTGGCCGTGACTCGTGGATTATCAAAGCGATTCAGCACATCGAGGAACGGAACCGACGATCGGGGGCACTGGCGATCCACGGCGTGAACTTGAGTCTGGGCGGCGACTTCGATGACGAGGTCTACGCGTGCGGCCATTCGCCTTTGTGCAAGGAACTCCGACGACTTTGGCGTCAGGGAGTGGTCGTGGTCATCGCCGCCGGCAACCTCGGGAGTTTGACCGTGGAATCCGACGGTCGTCGAGTACGGCTAAATCTGGACCTTTCGATCGGCGATCCGGCGAATCTTGAGGAGGCGATTTCGGTGGGGTCGGTCCACAAGACCGAGGCAAACCTATACGGCGTCTCCTACTTCAGCAGCCGCGGCCCGACGGCAGACGGCCGGTACAAACCGGACGTCGTCGCCCCGGGGTAGCGGATCTTGAGCGCCCGCGCCTCGTTCCGCGAAGACGTCGAGCCGTCCGCGGAGCGGTTGGGTGCCCACTACGTCGAGATGAGCGGGACGAGCATGGCGGCGCCACACGTGTCGGGACTGACGGCGGCATTCTTAAGCCAACGTCGAGGCTACCTCGGCCGCCCCGACGAGGTTCGGAAGATCTTGTTAGAGAACGCCAGCGACATCGGACGCGACCGCTATCATCAAGGCGCCGGCATTCCGAACCTCGTCCAAATGCTACTGCGAGCCGATTCGTAACCCGCGGCGAGTAGCCAGAACCGTCCGGTGCCAGCACCAGGTCTGGAGCCCGGCACCGAGCCAGCCAAGAGAGGCCGGCACCCGATCAGGAGGCCGCCCTCAGATCAAGACGCGGACCAACGGATGCATCCAACTGTGCCCCGATTCCGTGATCGCGGCGGTCACAATGAACACGAAACTACCCAGCAGTGGGTCCCGAAACGGGCTACCGAACGCCCCGCGACCGGACCCGGCGAGTAATGCTCGAAACCACTCCAACTGTTGACGGGTCGCGATGCGTGGGCCGTCCGGTCGCTCGCCTCGCGTTTGGAACGGATCCGATTGGCCAGCCGTCCCGACCTCCGGGGCCGCCGAGGCGGCGAACTCGTCACCCCGCGGGATCTGGGAATCCAATGCAGCGGTCAAGCGGTCTCGTTCGCCTCGGGCGCTCAACCGCAGCGAATAACCGCACGCGATCGCGAGAATCAGTGGGACCACGAGCAGTCCGACCAACGAATGATTGATGTGCCAATCGTCCCACAACGGTAAGCGAGCGATCACGAACAGCAGAAGAAAAATCGAGGGGGCCAAAAACCTTCGACTCATCTGCTCCGTGAGTCCTTCGACCCAATGGAAGTAACCCACCCCCTGCTCGACCAATGCGACGCTCGGAGGACTTGCGGGAGTATCACGCAACCGCTGAATCCGCTTTGCCAACTCTTCTCCGCGTCGTCGAATCAGCGAGCGGGCCGCTAACGCTTGGGTTGCCGTCACCGAAACCAACGCGAACAGCGAGATGCAGGCAAGAAACTGCACCGTCCATCCGACAATCCGGGCGACGAGGCTTCGCGCCGGGACATAGCCGTAGTCGCCGCCGAGCCATGCGAACTTGATCAGCGCCAACGTTAGCAAGAACGCGATCGAAAGCGAACGCACCCAACTTGTCTCGACCTTCAATGAGGTCCCGAGTTCGCGGAGCAACCTGTCCGACTCGGGGCGATACAGAACGTCGGAACCGAGCCACACGTTTCTGCCTGCCATCGGTCCCGCGATCGCAATGATTGTAAAAAAGAGAAAGACACTCGGCCAAATGCTAGTCCCGGAAAACCATGCGAACGGCTCTCCGCCGACACGCCCGTCCTCGTACCAAATAAAACAGAGCAGAATCAAAAACACGACCACAAAGAAAATCAGGCTCGCGGCGGGAAGGGAACGAAACAGCTGCTCCGATACTCTCCGCCCGGTACCGCCACGAGCGGCAATCGATTGGGCCGACTCGCGGCGTCCGAGCACGATCCCCCGGAGGGACCCAAAGCTGTCGCGATAATCGTCCGCCAGCGAACGAAGGCGCCCGGCATACGGACGAAACGTCAACGAAGCGATGATTGCAAACACCACGCCCGAAAACCCAAGCAGCACCGTATTCTTCAACTCCGTGCGGCCAAAGTCGCGTGTCGGATGACGAATGGGGTGCCTGGAGGGATCCGCGGCGATCGCGTAGACGTCTTCGCCTCGCAGTCCGAGTTCGATCGAAACCGGTCGCAGCGGCTCCACGCGAACTTCGGGGGGAGGTAAGTAACGCCCCCAAAGGTCAAACAAGTCTTGCTTCGTACCGGGCAGGACGTAGTAGTCGTCATCCGAGCGTCCGGTTTGGAATGCTTTCAACGCAACTCCTATCCCGATATGTTGGGCGACCTGGTAGCTTTCTCGAAAGGTCGCAACCGGCGGAAGAAAGTCCCCATCGATCCGCAGCGCGTAGTGCGAACTCAGGATCGCGTTCCGGGCGGATGCCCGATCCGCCGACTGCTCGAAGCGGACGTCTCGATCAAACAAAAACCAAGAAGCGTTCGGGAACAGGGGCCTCACGGAACGCACGATCGCGCCCGCGTCACGCGGGTCTCCGGCGAGGACGCCGACCAAACCGACTTTGGAGGTGTCAAATCCGGACCGCCCGTTCGAGTGCTCGATCTCCGTAATCGTTCGCTTGAAATAGTCGATCACCCCGTCACCGTTCGTGAGCCCCTTCTCTTCGTCTGAATCACCGGCGGCCCCTTTATACAACTCCGGCATGAACGGGATCGAAATTACGTTCTCGTGGCTCGCCAGTCCGAACTTGCGTGTAATCAGGTCTCGCAGCGACTGTGTGTACAGCCGATCCTGTTCGTAAAACAACACCACATCACGTTGCAGCGTTGTGTCAATTGAAACCAGTCCTCGTCGCAGCATCTCCCTTTGGAGTTCTTCGACAAGACTCTCGTTCGTCCCTATGAAGTGACGGAGCCGGAGTACAGGTCTTTTTTTTTGCCCATTGTTCGTCGTCTGAAGGAGGTGCCGACCGTTCGGGAACCCCATGTCCTCTACGGCGACCGTTGAGCGGCACGAATGGATGGACGTCCCGTAACGCCAGTGGAACGCATCAGCTAGGTTGGGGGCTTGTGCCGCATCCGGTTGATTCGATCGCGAATTGTCCCATGCACCCGCGGTGCGTCCCTTGCGAACGTCCGCTGGTTCGACTGGCTGATTATGGCATTCCTCGAGCATTAGCTTTAGCGTGTCCGACCAATATGGCCCGATGATCGACAGGTGTGCGTTGCAACGGAGACATCCTAGGTGTGACTCTTTATCACATCCCGTCATGGTTCGCGGGTAATTCTCCTTGGTGAACATTTTCGTCAGGACTTGGCGGATCACGTCAAGAGGTGCGTTCCCCATGAGCGACTGATCGAGCCACAGAACGAAAACGTGTCGATCGTTATCATCTTTGTACAATTTGACCGGGACGATGATGTTACGGTTCGATTTCGTTGTGTTCGGGAGTCGCGTGGAGATGCCCTTGCACATTGTGTAGCTCATCACGTCGCGAAACAGCATCTTGAACCCGTGGCTGGCCAAGGAGGTTTCAACGACGTGTCTCGTGTTGATCCTCGGCGTTCTTCTTGTCTCGCCCCCGTCGACCATGACCGGCATTACCAAGAGGCTCGGTTTGTCACCGTGGCTCGCGGTGACGGTTCCGCGAAGTAATGTGCGAAGATCGTCCGTGTGTTCAAGGGCCGGCCTGTAGACGAGGGAGGCTTGTTCCTGGCGGGCGAGAGCTTTCTCTGCGTGATCGATGGATCGGAAGGGGTCATCCCAACGTGTCGACCGTATCGACGCGATGTCACTTAGCGTTGTGGTGACGTCGGTATCGATGGAGGCGGTTTTTTCAGATGCAGACCGGTTTCCTGTGTCCTGGTGGCCAGGGGGTGTCTGCAGGCCCCACAGGAGACTGATCGCTGTTATCAAGAAGAGCGGAATCGCGACGGGTGTGGCAGGAATCCAGCTGGGAAATTCTTGATTCATCGATCTCTTGTTGGCGGGGTTCGGTCACGCCGATTGTGACCTTGCGTTCGTTGTTTCAGGAGCGACGGTGAGGGTCCCTTGGCATTCGGACGCGAGCCGACCGAATGCGGTGGGCGACGATTCGAGGCGTCGACGTCTGAACGGTTTATCCAACAAAGCCAACTACTCGGCTTTCCAGCTCGCGAGATTTCGAAAGACCGAGTCGGTGATTCGGACGGCCTCGATGCCGCTCAGGTCTCCGGACGCGTGGATGCCGGCGACGTAGCAGTCGCCGCCTTTAACCACGAACACGGGGGCACCGCTGGATCCGCCGTAAACGGGCGTTTCGTAGGTCAAACGTTTCGCATCGATTCGGGCGAAACACACCAACTGCCCCCACATCGTCGAAGCCTTGTCGATCGGATACCCGACGACGTGACATCGAAATCGGCGGATCTCCTGGTCGGGATAACACCCAAACCCGAGTGATCCCGCCGCGGCGATTGGTCGGTCGAGACGTAGGCATCCGTAATCGTGCTCTCGCAACGCGTCCCGAACCCATCCGCGTACGCTCGTGAATTCGGTCGCCGTCGCCGAGGCGGCGCTCGTGTTTCCGTGGCGCCCCTGGAACAGATCGATTCGACGCGCCCACCCGCCCTGACGCGCCTGATAAAGACAGTGCCCCGCGGTCACGACGGTGTGAGGGTTCAGCAGCCAACCGGTCCCGGAAAAGACTCGCCCGCTCGCGGCGGTGATCATCAGGTCGCAGATGCATGTAAACGGGTACTCCTGCGTCGTGTCGACCGATCGGCGATCGTCGTCGTCGATCACGGTCTTCGACATCAGACGATGTACCCCCTCGCCCTGTGAAACGAGCGCGCGAAGCAGATCGTTTGTGTATTGTCCCGACCACGCGTCAAGTGGACGGGTCCCCCGCGTCGGTGAGGATGAGCTCTCGGAGGCCGTTCCCGCTTGGGGCTCGCCCCGGGTTGGCCCAGATTGAAACGGCCGAAGGATCTCGCCGATCCGCCTCGGCGGCACGCCGATCGGTGTGTGAGTCACCGGCTCGTCACCGTCTGCAAAATGGTGGCACGCTTGAGACACATCGTCCCGATCGCACGAGGATGATCTGCCGCCTGCGCCACGAACTTCGCGCGCTGGGCGCGGATCGAGATCAGCCATTTGCATCACCTGCCCGGACGTTTTTGGCTATCGGTCGATCGAGAAACGCGCCCGACTTTCCCGACTCAGCCCCGCAAGACAACACTTCCCGCATGGGGGGTCTCAAGTCTACTCAAGCGAGGGCCGCAATGCAAGCAACGCGAGCTCCGGGCAAATTCGATGGTGTTCGCGTGGGATCACTCGGGGCGGAGGACGGGGAATAGGATCACGTCTCGGATCGACTTGCGATCGGTGAGTAGCATCACGAGTCGGTCGATCCCGACGCCCAAGCCTCCGGCCGGGGGCATCGCGTACCGCAGGGCGCGGAGGAAATCGTGGTCCATCTTGGCCATCGAGTCTTCGTCCCCCAATCCCGCGAGCTGTGTCTCAAACAACTGCTGCTGCAGGTCGGGATCGTTGAGCTCGGTGTACGCGTTGGCGATCTCCATCCCCCGCACGAACAACTCGAACCGCTCGGCGATCGCCGGGTCGTCCCGCTTCCGCTTCGTCAGCGGACAGATGCTGGCGGGATAGTCGATGACGAAGATCGGTCCCTCGAGCGAATCCTCCACCTTTTCCTCGAAAATTTCGTTGCGGACGACGTCCGGGTGTTTCCCGTCCGGCTCCAACCCGAGTTTCTTCGCGACCGCGATCACGTCGCTCTCCGAGGCGGGGTCGACCCCGGTCGCGTCGCGGAACAGTTCGGCGTACGTCGCGCGTCGGAACGGCGGGGTGAAGTCAACGCTTTGTCCGTTGAACGATCGCACATAGCGCCGACCGGTCGAGTCGCCCCCGCCGGTCGAGTCGCCCCCGCCGGTCGAGTCGCCCCCGCCGATCGAGTCGATCGCGTTGCAGATCAGCCGCTCGGTCAGCTCCATCATCGACCCGTAGTCGCCGTACGCCTGGTACGCCTCGAGCATCGTGAACTCGGGGTTGTGCCGCGGGCTGAGCCCTTCGTTGCGGTACACGCGTCCGAGCTCGTAGACCCGTTCCATCCCGCCGACCATCAGCCGCTTGAGGTGCAACTCGAGCGCGATCCGCATCGTGAGGTCGATGTCGAGGGCGTTGTGGTGGGTTCGGAACGGCCGTGCCGCGGCCCCACCGGCGACGGTGTGCAGCGTCGGCCCCTCGACTTCGCAGAACCCGTCGGCGTCGAGCGTTTGACGAATCGATTTGACGATCTTCGTGCGGTCCAGGAACGTTTCCATCACGCCGTCGTTGAACGCCAAGTCGGCGTATCGCATCCGCTGACGCAGGTCGGGGTCGTTGATCCCCGCGTGCTTGTCGGGTGCCGGCTCGAGCATCTTGGTGTGGAACGTCAACTTCTCGGCGAACACGGTCAGCTCGCCGGTGTTGGTCCGCCCCAGCCGACCCTCGGCGGCGACCAAATCCCCCAGATCGAACAGTTTCGCGAGTGCGAAGTCCTCCTCACCGACCTGCTTCATCCCGATGAAGATCTGGATCTCGCCGGTCCAATCCCGGAGGGTCAGAAAGATCAACTTCCCCTTGTCGCGGGCGAGCAGGATCCGGCCGGCGACCCGGACCGTCGGCCCGGTTTCCTCTCCGGGCCCGTGGTCCGATTTCCATTGGCGGTAGTCGACTTCGGATTCGGCCGCGTCGAGATCGGGGAGCGGGAGCGATTCCCCGTTCTCGGTCACGAACCGCAGTTCTCCCGCCCGGCCACGGCACTCGCCGATCATCGTTCGGTCGTCGAAACGGCCGCCAAAGGGGTCGATCCCGCGAGCGACGAGTTGACGTAGCTTCTCCCGGCGGGCGACGCGTGGATCCTTCAGTTCGTCCTGGCTGGGAGTCTGGTTCATGACAGGTGGGGGATCCGAAGTGGTGGACAGAGGGCCGATCGATTGCGTCGCGGATTGTCCGCGGCAACCCCGAAAAACGCAACCACGAGCGAGCTTGCCACGGGGTGCCGGAAGACGGTATCCAACGATATCAGGATCGGTCACCCCCTTCCGGTCCTGACCAACCCCTTCCGGGCCTGACCAACCCCTTCCGGTCCTGACCAACCCCTTCCGGGCCTGACCAACCCCTTCCGGTCCTGACCAACCCCTTCCGGTCCTGACCAACCCGTCCGGTCCTGTCCCGACATGTGCCGCGGAGTC
>JAWLFY010000273.1:0-3736 GCA_041685355.1 Pirellulaceae bacterium
ATCGCGTCTCGGTCCCCATCGCCGATCGCTGCGTTCAACGCGTTGGCGATCGCCTTCTTTAAGAAATCGGCTCCTTGGCGTGGCCCGACCGCGGTCGTACCGTGACCGACCACCTCACCCAGAATCGTCGCCCCCCGCGCCTCGGCGTGGTCCAGCGATTCGCACACCAACGCCGCCGCCCCTTCCCCGAGCACCATCCCGTCGCGGCCCGCATCGAACGGCCGACTCATCGTCGCGGGGTCGGGTCGGTCAGCCGCCAACGGTTCCTGAAGCGACGCGTGAACGGTCCGCAGCGGGTGAATGCGTGTTCCCGTCGCCCCGACGACCAACGCGTCCGCATGACCGCGGCGGATCGTCGAAACCGCCTCGGCGATCGCGGCACCCGGCGACGCTTCCCGCAGGGTCAGCGAATTGTTGGGCCCACGCAGATCGTTATAGATCGCGATGTGGCTTGCCGGCATGTTCGGCAAGTATTTCAACAGCCACAACGGGTTCACCTTCGGCAAACCCTTCTCCCCCCAACGCTCAAAACGGAACCGCCCCGCTTCGTCGATGCAGCTGGCGATCCCGTCGGCGTACTCCTCGGGCATCGACATGATGTAATCGCAACCGTAAATCACGCCGGTCCGGTCGCGGTCGAACACGTCCGCGGAGTATCCGGCGTCGTGCAACGCGAGCTGGGCGACGGCGACCCCCATCTCGATCTCACGGCACATCACCTTGGCCCCTTTCCGAATCGTCCGCTGCAACGATTTCTCGAGCGGCCCGTAATCGCCGATGTCGCCGGTGAAATCGACCGCTTCGGCGCCGTGGTCAACCGGCAACACGCCGCGGGGAAGCCGCGTCAGGGGACGAATGCCCGATTCACCCGCCCGCAGCGAGGTGACGAGACGCCGTGCATCGTTACCGAGCGGGGTGACGACCCCGACACCGGTGATCACAACGCGACGGGAAGGTGTGGAAACCATGGAATCGAAGTCGGGGGAAGGCAAGTCGAACCGCCGGGTGTACCACCGCGTGCCGGCGAACTTTCGCGGCGGAGTATTCTAAGGCGTATCGGCGAACACTTTCAGGGGGCCGACGCCGACGGGAGCGTCCCGCAACGGAACGGGCTTCCCGGATCGGTTGCTAGTAACGTCCGCGGCTCGGACCGCCCGGCTGCGTCGCGATTTGTGGCGGCAAAGGCGTGGTCGTTAAATTGTCCGACGCCCGGCCGCGGAACTCGACGAACATCAACGCGTCCGCCCGACCCGCGGTCGTCCCGGTGATCGATTCCAAATTCAACAGCGGCATCACCGAACCCGCCCGCTCGGGACTCGCGACGACCCCGCACGATAGCAACAGCACCATGTCCGACGGCCAGCGAAACCGCTCGTTGAGCCGCCAACTCACGACCTGAGGCACGTCGAGCCGCGCCCGGTACATTTGGCCGTTGGGCAACGGCAATTCCAAATCGACCGGCACCAGTTTGTCGACCTGGTCGATCTCCGCCTTCAGCACACAATCGATCGTGCTCCCGTCGGTGCTCAGTAGCGGACTCACCTCCAACCGGTACCCCTCCCGGACCTCCCCGGTCTCCGGCTCATAAGGCGGCCACCCCGACGGGGCCGGCCGGATGTTGCGGACGTAGTTCCGACCCCGCAAGCTCGACAGCTTTTCGGTTTGGCCGTTGTGGATCATCAGGTCGACCGCTTGGACTTGACGGACGTCGGTTCGCGCCCGCAACTGGCTGTACACGATCGCCGCGTTTTCCTTGCTCAACAGCCACGCCTGCAACCCGGGCGAGTTGACGTTTACGTGTTGCATCAACATGTGCGACCGGCTCCGCCAATTCGGGCTGCCGACCGTCAACACGTTCAATTTGACGACCTGCGGGTCTTTCTCGCCCGCGACGAATCGATCGACGACGTCGCCGACGACCTGCTGCATCTCAGGCGTGTGATAAACGACCAACTCGTCCCGGTCGGCACTGAGAAACCCGAAAGGTTCGGAAAACCAAACGTCCGTCCCGGTGTCCCGCATGATCCAGTCGACGATCGCCTGCTCGGGATGGTCGTGCTTGGTCAGATAACCGGTGTAAGGGCGGATATCGAACGAACGGAAATCCTGACCCGATTCGCTCGGCAGACTCCCCCCCGCACGAAAACGGCCCGACGACTCCCCGCCCCGCCCGCCACGAGAATTCTGACCGACGCCGGGATTCTGACCGACGTCGGAATCCTGGCCGACGCTCGGTGGATCACCCTCTTGCCTCGCCGAAAACCCGGCGTTCGGGGGCGCTGCGCCCGCGGGCGGTTGCGAGTCGGTGTCTTGCGCGGCGAGCGTGCCGGCGGCCGCCAGTAGCAGCAAGCCGACGATCAGCGAGAGCGTGCGACGCATCGGTTCCGTCATCCTGACGCGGAGAGATTCGGGGCCATCAGTCATGGATCCCGCTATAAACCCTCTCGGTCACTCGCGACAAGAGGACTTCCGGGAACCGACCGACCCCGACCCTAAAACCCAAATCCCAGAACCGGGGGGCGAAACCGTCTCAGCCCCCCTGCAGAGACGTCATCCCGGCGACGATCAAACCGCCGCCGATCCCTCCGGCAACGATCATCAGCAACAGCGGCCGCCACACCTGCTTGAAATGCTTGAACCAAAAGTAAACCGCATAGAACGGGACAAACAGGTAAAGCAGTCCCTCCACCAGACTCTCCTTGAACGCGGCGACGATGATCACGAGCGCCGCCCCCACGCCCACCATCGAGAACGCGGTCCCGGACAAGGTCATGATCCAACCGACGGTGTCAATCCGTCGGCCCCCTTCCCCCTCCCCTTCCACCTCCATCGCCGCGTTCACCGCCGCCGCCGACACCCCCACGGCGCTGACGATGACGAACAGCACCAATCCGAGCATCCACCAAGGCATCCCGGACCGCTTGAGCATTCGCTCTTGGACTTCCTTGTCCGCCCGCATGTCGTTCTCGGCCTTTTGCAAGGCGAGCGTTCCCATCCCGATGTCGACCCCCGGCGTCTTGTGGCCGGCGAGCTTCTGGCCGGTTTGCTTGTTGAACCCGCACTTCGTGCACAGCACCGCGCCGGCCGCCATTTCCGCGCGACACGACGGGCATACCGCCGCCACCTGACGGTTAAACCCCTCCTCCATGAACAGGTCGTCGAGCGAATCGTTTTCCTCCGACGGCTTCCCCGTCTTCGCCGCTACCTTCGCCGCCGCCGCGGGCACCCGCAGCACCTTGCCGCATCCCGGGCATTTGATCTGCTTGCCCCGCAGTTCGTCCTTGACGTTCAGCAGCTTGCCGCACGGGCACTTGATTCGAACCGGCATTCCAAACTCGTCGATCAGGATTCGGGGAGAAGACTCGGGATCGGGACAAACGACGACCGCGAACCCCATTTTAGCATCGACGGGGTCGCCCGCGAGAACGTCCCCCACGCCCGCCCGACCAACTCGCCCGACCAACTCGCCCGATCGCCCCGGTTCGGGTCACGTCGCCTTCGGCACGAAGTTCCGCAGGAACGTGTGGCTTTGACGTAACGCCAACACGCGGTCCTCGAGCGATTCCTCGAAGGCTCGGTCCTCGACCTCGACGCATACCGGCCCGCGGTATCCCGCATCGGTCAAAACCGAGAAGAACATCCCCCAGTCGACCTGGCCCATCCCGGGAAGTTTGGGCGAATGATAGTCGTTCGGGTGCGCAAGAATCCCGACCCGATCGAGCCGATGCCGGTCGAC
>JAWLFY010000123.1:0-10773 GCA_041685355.1 Pirellulaceae bacterium
CGAAAAGGCCAACCCGCAAGTTTCTGGCGCGAATTGTGCACATGTGTCGCCTAGAGAGGTCGGCCTGGCCGGTCTCCAGAGGGGGTGCGAGCGAGGGGGTGCGATCGGGGGGTGCGAGTGGGGGGTGCGAGTGGGGGGCGCGAGCGAGGGGGGCAAGAGCGAGGGGGGGGCAAGAGCGAGGGGGGCAAGAGCGAAGTTGTCGTTGGGGGTAAGAGCGAAGGTATCGTTCCCAAACGGGAGCCCAGCCATTCCCTGGTTGTGCCCCCACCCCACTCCCCTCGTCCCAGATCGTGCTCGTGCTTCGCGAAGCGGTGCTCGTGCCCTTGATCGCCTTGAGGGATGGTGGGGCTTCGAGAGAGTGGACAGGGTGCCGTCGGATTGACCCGGGGCGGAGCGGGCCGAGGTGTAGCGCGGGTTCGAGCACGAGCACGAGCACGAGTACGAGTACGAGTACGAGCACGAGCACGAGTACGAAAGAGGAGGAAGAGACCCGGACATCACGGGGGGTGGTTGGGCTCCATGGCGGGGGTTCCTCGCTCATCTCGGCGGGTCTCATCGTCTCGGCGGGGATGGCGATCAGAGATCAGATCGTTAGACTCGCCAAAATTCGATCCCGTCCGCCCCCCGTCCCCGTGCTTCCGCCCGTGAACGTTAGCCATTTCCTCGACCGCAATTTTCGGCATTTCAACGCCCGGGAGCTGCTCGCCGCTGCCCGCGGCTACCGTGACTTCGTGGCCGCCGAGGCGGGGGGGAAGATGATGGTCACTCTGGCGGGGGCGATGAGCACCGGGGAACTCGGGTTGTCGTTGGCGGAGATGATCCGTCAGGACAAGGTGCACGCGATCACCTGCACCGCGGCGAATCTGGAGGAGGACATTTTCAATCTGGTCGCCCACGACGAATACCGGATCGTCGAGGACTGGCGGGCGTTGTCGGTGCAAGACGAGGTCGATCTGCGGGACCAAGGGTTCAACCGGGTGACCGACACGTGCATTCCCGAGACGGTGATGCGGCACATCGAGAAACGGCTGACGGTGCTTTGGAAGGCGGCCGCCGAACCGGGGCAGGCGAAGACGCCGGCCCAGTTCCTGTTCGATTTGCTCGACGACGCCGACCTCGTGCGGCACTACCAAGTCCCCCGCGAAAACAGCTGGCTCGCCGCCGCCAAGGATGCCGGGATCCCGGTGATCGTCCCCGGGTTCGAGGACTCGACGCTGGGGAACATCTTCGCCGCCCGCGTGTACGACGGGACCGTGCCGGGCCACGGGGCGGTCGTCAGCGGGACCGAACAGATGACCGGGCTGATCCGCTGGTACCGCGAAACCTCGGAGCGGTCGCCGATCGGGTTCTTTCAGATCGGCGGGGGGATCGCCGGTGACTTCCCGATCTGTGTCGTCCCGCTACTCGTTCAAGACCTCAAGCTCGACGTCCCGCTGTGGTCCTACTTTTGCCAAATCAGCGACGCGGTGACCAGCTTCGGCGGTTACAGCGGCGCGGTACCGAACGAGAAGATCACCTGGTACAAGCTGGACCCGGAATCGCCGAAGTTCATGATCCAAAGTGACGCGTCGATCGTGGCGCCGCTGATTTTCGCGTACGTGCTCGGGTGGTGACCCCTTTTCGGATCGGCTTTCAGTTGCCGAAGATCTTATCGAGTCCGAGCCGTTCGAACCCTTTCTCGATCCCTCGATTGATCTGTTTCTGGCCGCGGTCGATTTGATCTTGGAGGAACCGGTCGGTGGCGTCTTGGGCCGCGCGGGAACCGACCCGAACCGCCAAGTCGCCGACGGCGGACGCGTCGAGGGTGGGCCGCTCGAACGTCCCGCGGATCGGCAGCGTGATCGACTCGCCGGCGAGGAACTCAAGATCCTTGCCGAGCCACCGCGGGTCGAGCGGGACTTGGGCGAACACGTTCAGGTCGCCGTCGAGCGAAACGCTGCCGCTGGTGACCACCTCGGCCCGGTCGATCTCGAGCCTTAGCCGTTGATGGTGGACGACGTTGTCGGCGACCGCGAACTCGACCGTCTGCGGCGGCAGCGAGACGAGCTTTCGCGTCGCGGGGCCGCTCGGGTTGAAGTTGGGCAGCGAACGGAACGCACGGATTTGCTCGACGCCCGCGATGATCCGATCGGTGAGGGGCCCGGAAGCCATTTCGACGCCGTCGATCTCGAGCCGTCCGCTGACGCGGCTCCGTTCGGGCTGGTCGAACACGACGATCGCCTCGTCGAGTGTGGCGCTGAAGGTCCCGTCGATGCGGGTCGCGTCGGCGGCCAGGGGGGCGATGAATTTGAGCCAACGGTTGGTCATCTCGGGGGTCAGCCGGACCGAGTCGGCGATCCGCCCCGGGCGGACCTGAAGCCACAGCGGCCCGGGCCGGTAATGGACCTGGCCGCCGAGGCGGAGCGAACCTTGGTCGACCGGCACGACGGCCGCCGGGGCGACGCTCACGCTCGTTTCGGTCATCCGAATCGGGATCGTGGTTTCTCCCAATCGCACGCCGGCGACTTGAACGGCTTCCCAACCGAGCGTCGAATCGATCGCGAAGCCGAAGTTTCCGTCGTCGCCGCGGGTGGCTCGGAGCCGCAGGTCGGTGTCGTGCACCCCGATCGCCTCGATGCGGGTACCGGCCAACCCGCTGAGCCGGTCGGCGACCTTGTCGGTCTTGACCGAGGCGCGGCCTTGGAGCTGTAGCTCTTCCCCGCCGTCGCCGCGACCGGTCCCGCCCCGCAGGGTCGTTGCGAACCAGTCCCCCAAGAGCTGGAGCGAGTCGGTATGCAGGGTGCCGTCGACCGGGTCGTAGCGAAGGCCGCCTTCGACGGTGATGTGGGGCTCGGCCCACACGACCCGTGGGTCGGTCCCGGCGCCAGACCGCGACGTGGGGATCCGTGGCCCGGCGACCGGGGCCGCGGCGGCGGAAGCGGGTTGCAGCAGCCGCAGGTTTTGGGCGACGGCGTGCGTTTCGACTTCGAGCGAATCGGCATCGCCACGGAGCCGGACGTTCCCGTCGCAATCGCCCAGCAGCCACCAGCGGTCGTCGGCGGCGGAACCTTCGGGGCGATAGCTGACCGTGCGGATCGAGGGGGCGGGACGACTTGTCGGGGCGGGACGACTTGCCAGGGCGGGACGGGCGGCGACGCGAGTGCCGAGGCTCGACTGCAACCTTTCGAGCTTTGCCCGCCAGGCGACTTCCAGGTCGACCGATTCCCGCGACACCCGGCCTTGGGCGGCACCCGACACGGCGTCCCCGGCGACGGTTAATTGGCGGATGATCGCGTCGCCCGCCGGGTACGCGACGTCTCCTTCGAAGTGCAGCGTGACCTCGGGCTGGGCGAACCCACGCTCTTGGTAGACCACGTTCGGTTCATGGAGCACGGCGTCGAGCGATCGTAGCCGGGTGGTGGCCGAAGAAATTTCGCCTTCGCCCTGTAGCGAGAAACCCCCGCGGGCTTCTTGCAGGTCGGTCGGGAGCCACGGGCGGGCGGCGTCGGCGAGTTCTTCCAGCCGGCCTTCGGCGGTCAGCCGCAGCGGGATCGGGTTGGAGAATGACGGGTTTCGGATCGGGCGCGCCAGCCGGGTTCGGGCTTCGAGACCCGAGCCGCCGATGCGGAGATCGACCGAGCCCAGTTCGGCGAGCGAGTCGCCGGCCCAACGGCCGCTGGCGTTGACCGACCCGGTCAGCTTGGGACGCCGCAGCGTTCGGCCTTCGCCGAGCGCGATCCGCAGATCGTCCGCGGTCCCTTCGCCGGCGAGTTCCCAACGGTTCTCGTCGCCGACCGACCAGCGGACGTTCCCCTGGATCGTTCCCCCCAGATCCGCCTCGGAAACGTCGATGAGCGGTCGTAGCATCGCGGCGAGTCGACCGAAGTTGACTTCGACGTCGGCGGCCCCCGACTTGGGATTCCCGTGGCCGACGGCGGAGGCGAACGAACTGCTCCAGCGGAACGCTTCGGCGGTGATCTTGCCGAGGTCGGTCCGCACAGTGGCGGTGACGTCGACCGGTTCGATCGCGACCGCTCGCCCGCGGGCCCGCGCCCGGATCGTGTCGCTGCGGACGGCCAGTCGGCTTTCGCGGTGTTCCCCCTCCCCGTCGGTTTCGACCCGTGCGGTCAGTTCCCCCGAGACCAGTTCGACGCCGTCACGGAGCGGGATCAGCCCCGGCATCGCCGCGTCGAACGCTGCCAAGTCGATTTGCGCCGTCGCAGTCCCCCGCAGCGATTCGAGCCACGACGTGGGGGATTCGATCAGCCCCGGCGATCTCCCGGAGCGGGCGAGGGCCCCGTCGAGCGTGACCGCGGCGAAGTCGGCGGAGGCACGCAGTCGGCGACCGACGATGCGGTCACCCAGGATCAAGTCGCCCTCGAGTGTCGCGAGCCGGTTGTTCCACGAACGGTCGCCCCAACTCGGGTCGGAGGCGGCCAAGTTGCGGACCTCGACCCCGCGGAGGTCCGCCTCGACCGCCCCGTCGCGACCTTGGAACAGGACGACACGACCGGTCGCGTCGCCCGAAAATTCGCGAGGCAACCCCGCGGTCACCTCGGAAAATCGTTCACGGAGAAGCGAGACGAACGCGAGTGGTAACGATTCGCCTTGGACCTCGACCCGCCAAGGCTCGTCGACGGTTGACGCGAAGTCGACTTGACCCTCGACCGCTCCCGCGTTGCCTTCCGGATCGGTGAGCACGCCAGCGTAGGTCGCGTGAGTGCCGTCGCGGTCGAACGTCACCTCGGCGGAGGCCTGGCCGCACCGCCATTGCCGCCCGTCGGTCCGGTGGCGGACCCGGATCGTCACGTCTTGCAACCGGATCGGACCGCCCGCGAACGCCGTGGCGTCGCTCGGGGCGAGCCACGCCGCAAAATCCTCTTCCAAACCGAACCGGTCGTGATCGATGTCGGTACGGACGTCCAACCCGCGAAGGCTGACCTCGCCGAGCTTGTCGGTCCCCGACCGGATCCAGTCGCCGACGGTGATCCCGGCGGTAAGCTCGTCGATCGTGACTTCGGAACCGCCGCGATCCCCCCGTAGCGATAGCCCGGTGACACGAAGCGGGGTGACCCAGCCGATACGGACCGAGTCGGCATTCGCCTCCAACCCCTCCGCCGCGGCGGCTCGGATCAGCAAGTTCCGGCCGACGGGGGTGTGACAGATCAGGCTCGGCAGCCCCAGTAACAGCAGCACCGCGATCCCGAGCAGGGCCAAGCTGAGCAATCGCCGCCGCTGTCCCCGTCGGTCACGGCGGCGACGGGTCCGGTGGCGCTGCGTTTCTTCGAGCTGGTCGAGCAGGAAGTCGTCTTGAGTCATCGTCGCATCCTTGCGTCGCGAAAAGATCGAGAGCTGCCGACCCCCGCATGATTTGAGCGATCCCTCGCCACCGGTACCGCGGGGGAGTCTACCGGCTGCACATCGAATCGCCCAAGACGAATTTTTCGCCACCCGCTCGACGTCCGCCGTCACCGGGACGTCGGGTCTGTGTTCCCCTCCGACGAATCTCCGCCGCTTATCGTCTCGTCGACGCGGTGTCCTCGACGGTACGATGTTCGGCTCGACGGGTGCGATGTTCGGCTCGACGGGTGCGATGTTCGGCTCGACGGGTGCGATGGGCCCCCAGCCGATCCCGACGGGTGTCCCGCCGCCGACCCCGGGACCGGCTTGGTATTTCCGAGATTCCGACCCGTTCCTGACTTCCTGTCATCCCCTGTCTGCCTGCCCGCTCCTTCTTTCCTGCTCGACCCTGCTTTCCTGCGCATTCCTTTTTCCTGCCCGTTTCTGTTTGCCTGGCCGGGGGGCAGAAGCGACGCCTCGCGACGAATCGGGGACGATTCGTGGAGCCCATGATGAGTGATTCGTTAACCTTCCTGAAGACGTTCCTGCGTCATCCGACCCAGGTCGGCGCGATCGCCCCGAGCAGCCGGGGATTGGTCCGCACGATGACCGACTGGTTCGACTGGGAACACGCCCGGGGGGTAGTCGAGTACGGGCCGGGGACCGGGGTGTTCACCGAAGGGATCTTGGATCGGCTCCATCCCGAGGCGAAGTTTTTCGCGATCGAACGTTCGGCGGGGTTTGTGGCGGCGACCCGCCAGCGGTGTCCGGGCGCGACGGTTTACGAGGAGAGCGTGACGCGGGTGGCGATGCTGTGTCGATTGGAGAAGCTCGAGCGGGTCGACGCGATCGTGTGCGGGCTCCCGTGGGCATCGTTCACCGCGGAGCTTCAGGACGAGATCATGCGGACGATGTTCGAAGTGCTCCGCCCCGGCGGCCAGTTCGCGACGTTTGCCTATTGGCAGGGCGTCGCGTTGCCGGCCGGACGCCGTTTCGCCCGCCGGCTCCGCGATCAGTTCAGCTCGGTCGAGCGGAGCCCGACGGTGTGGAAGAATCTGCCGCCGGCGTTCGTCTATCGCTGCGTCCGCTGAGCCCGCTTCGTCCGCCGAAATTTGTTCGGGTTGTCGGCCTTGCCG
The DNA here is from genome assembly GCA_041685355.1 of Pirellulaceae bacterium. Classification (GTDB taxonomy): domain Bacteria; phylum Planctomycetota; class Planctomycetia; order Pirellulales; family Pirellulaceae; genus JAWLFY01. The sequence continues at coordinate 6,456 of JAWLFY010000123.1, forward strand.
GTCAACTCGTACAGGAACGGGCTGGGCGTGGTCGGACGGGCCTTGCCCCATTTGCGGCGAGTCAGGGCCATCGAGAGGGTCAACTTTTCCTGGGCCCTGGTGATCCCGACGTAACAAAGCCGGCGTTCTTCGGCGATGTCCTCGTCCCGTCCCGATTTGACGCTGCGGCTGTGGGGCAGGATCCCTTCTTCCATTCCGACCAGATAGACGACCGGGAACTCGAGCCCTTTCGCGGCGTGCATCGTCAGCAGCCAGACCGAGTTCTTGAGGGCGAGCTTGTCTTTCTCGCTCCCCATCTCGCGGCCGGAGAGCGCGATCTCGCTGAGGAAGCCGGACAGGTCGCCGTCGGGATGGTCATCTTGGTAGCCGCCGATCGCGTTGGCGACCTCGCCGATCGACGACATCCGCGCGTCGCGTTCTTCGGGTTGGTCGTAGAGCCGTGCGATCTCGTCGCCGTAAGCGGTCCGCTCGAGCAACGTTTGGAACGCGTCGCCGAGGGAGTCTTCGGAGGCCCGGCGGCGGACGTCTTCGGCGAGCGACGCGAGGTCGGCGATCCCGCGTCGGGCGGGCGTCGGCAGGTCCGCGATCGCCGACGGGCTCCGCATCACCTCCCACACCGGGACGCCCCGCTCGACGGCCCGCTGCACCAGCAACTTCACCGTCGCGTTGCTCAGCCCGCGGGCCGGGGTGTTGATCACCCGCAACAGCGACATCTCGTCGTTCGGTTGTTCGATCCACTTCATGTAAGCGACGAGGTCGCGGACTTCGCGGCGGTCGAAGAACGACTGGCTCCCGAGCATCACGTAGGGAACTTTCGCCTTGCGGAGCGACGTTTCGAACAGCCGCGGCTGTTCGTTGGTGCGGAACAGGATCGCGATGTCACGTGGCTGGATGTGTTCGTTGTCGATCAGGTGCCGGATTTCGCGGACGGTCTGTTCCGCCTCGACGGTCTCGTCCTTGTGCTGCACGATCCGTGGCCGCGGCCCGACGGGTCGGCTGGGGCGGAGCACCTTATCGTGGCGGTTGGCGTTGAACGCGATCAGGCGGTTCGCCATTTCGAGGATCGCGGCGGTGCTGCGGTAGTTGTCCTCCAGCCACACGACCTTCGCGTCGGGCCAATCGTCGCGGAAGTTCAGGATGTGCGAAACGTCGGCGCCCCGCCACGCGTAGATCGATTGGTCGTCGTCGCCGACGACGCAAAGGTTGCGATGGGCGAGCGTCAGATGGCGGGTGATCCGGTATTGGCTGCCGTTGGTGTCTTGGTACTCGTCGACCAACACGTGGTCGAACCGGCCCGCCTCGATGTTGCGAACCTCCTCGTTTTCCTCGAGCAGTTGCTCGGTGAATAACAGCAGGTCGTCGAAGTCCATTGCCCCTCGGGCGCGGAGGGCGTCTTGATAGCGTCGGTACCCGGCGGCGGCGAAGTGTTCCTTGTCGGTCGCGGCGAGGCCCGCGGCCCGGTCGGGTTTGACCGACGCGTTCTTCCAGCCGCTGATGATCGCCAGCATGTCCGACGGCTTGATCGCGGTCCCCGGAAGCCGCAAATCGCGGAGCACCCCGCGGGCGATCGATTCTTGGTCGGAACGGTCGCAGATCGAAAACTTTTCCGAAAACCCGATCTCGCGGGCGTGGCGGCGGAGGAGGCGGACGCAGTGGGCATGGAACGTACTGATCGTCGGCCGCGGGCGTTTCTCCTTGCCCCGCCGCCGCCCGCCCCCGATGAGCTGCGCGACCCGCTCTTGCATCTCGCCCGACGCCTTGTTGGTAAACGTGACCGCCAAGATCCGATCGGGAGCCGTCCCGTGCCGGATCAGGTTGGCGATCCGGTACGTCACCACACGGGTCTTGCCCGTGCCGGCGCCGGCGAGCACCAACAACGGTCCGCCGAGCGTCCGGACCGCTTCCGCTTGGGGCGGATTGAGGCCTTCGGCGAGGTCACGAAGCGGGGGGCGACGGCGGCCCGATGGGGGCTCCGTCGTGTCTGAGCTGGGCATCCGTGGACTCAATGGGCATCCGTGGACTCGAGCGGAGAAAACCGGAGCCGAAGGGGGTTGTCAGCGGCGGTCCCGATCGATGATCGGGCTGGCACTGCCGACCGCGATCAACCGCAACGCACCCGATTGCGGCTGGTTCGCGTTCATCAACGCTCGGTTGAAGGGGATCGCGTAACAGGCGAAGTTTCCCGTGGTCGAGTCGAGGACGTAGACGACCGAGGAGCCGATCGGATTGTTGCTCGCCTGACGGAAGTCCGCGATCCCGGTCACCATCATGTACTTCCCGACCTTGCCGCGGGTGGCCAAGGCGTCGGCGACGTTCGCGGTGAAATTCGCCGCGAACTGGCCGATCCGGGGGTAGATCACGGAACACTGCAGCAGTCCCGAATTGTGATCGAGCACGAACAGCCCCTCCGCCTCGCCGGTGACCAGCCCGGTCGCCATCGAAAATTGGTCGCTCGATACGGCCGCGGTGGCGTCGATCGTGGCGAGGGAAAACGGGTCACTCGGCACCTCGCTCGACGGCCCATCGTGGGAACCGCCGCTCAACCGGCCGACCAGAAACGTCGCCGCGAGCAGACCGATGAGGGCGGCGGCGAGGAAGATCCCGAACAACCATCTCGCCCCGTCACGACACCGCATCAAGCCGCAACACCGGGTCGGTTCCGAACCCGTTTCGTCGCTGGCGACCGGCAGCGAGGAGGTTCCCGCATCAGGGGTGACGTGACGCTCAAACATGACAGACGACTCCTAGCTAGAAAGGCGAACGGACGGGGCCCGGTCCGTGGATCCCCGTCGGTTGTCCCCGGGGTGCCCGTAATTGTACGCGTTCCGCTCGAGCTTTACGATTGCGGTTCGGCGGTTGCGGGCCCGAGTTTGGGCCGGCACCGACACCCCAAGCCGGTTCCCGTTTCCCACCTGAGGTCCAAACGAGTCATGAGCATCAATCCGCCGCTGAATCGGAAACTCCGCATGGGCTTGGTCGGAGGCGGCCAGGGGTCGTTCATCGGTCGCGTCCACTCGATCGCTGCGGGTCTCGACCACCGGGCCGTCGTCGTCGCGGGGGCGTTCTCGAGCGACCCGCAGCGGAGCAAGGCCTCTGCCCCCGATTACGGGGTGGAAGATTCGCGGGCGTACGGGAGTTATCAGGAGATGCTCGAGTCCGAGGCGAAGTTGCCCGAGGACGAGCGGATCGATTTCGTCAGTGTCACGACGCCCAACTATACCCACTTCGAGATCTCCGACGCGGCGATCCGAGCCGGATTCAATGTGGTTTGTGACAAGCCGATGACGTTTGACGTGGCACAGGCTGAAAAGCTGGTCGCGACGGTCGAGAAGGGAGACGCCGTATTCGCGTTGACCCACAACTACACCGGTTACCCGCTGGTCCGCCAGGCGCGTGAAATGGTCTTGGGGGGCGAGCTCGGCGAAATCAACGCGATCCGCACCCAGTACATCCAGGGATGGCTACGTTCGGCGATCGAGAACGACGACCAGAAACAGGCCTCGTGGCGGACCGACCCGTCGAAGAGTGGTGCCGCCGGGGCGTTCGGCGACATCGCGACCCACGCCTACAACCTCGGCCGCTACATGACCGGGTTGTTTCCCGACAAGGTCAGTTGCAGTCTGAAGTCGTTCGTGCCGAACCGAAAGCTCGACGATTACGGCACCGCGGTGATCCGATATGAAAACGGGGCGCTCGGGACGGTGACCGCGTCGCAGATCAGCCATGGCCGCGAAAACGATTTGGAAATCGAGATCGACGGGACCAAGGGGTCGCTGCGTTGGCGACAAGAGAACCCCAACGAGATGGTGTTCCGCCAAAACGGCAAGGCGCACCAGATCTATACCCGTGACCCGAACGCGGCGTACATGGGACAACCCGGGGCGGCGGCGTGTCGGATCCCGGCGGGGCACCCCGAAGGTTTCTTCGAATGCTTCGCGAACGTCTACGCGTCCGCGTTCGACGCGATGGCGAAGCGGGCCAAGGGGGAGCCGTTCGAACGCCGCGACACGGTCTACCCCAACGTCTACGACGGGCTCGAAGGGATGTATTTCATTCAACAGTGTGTCGCGAGCAGCTCTGAGGGGGCCGCCTGGCTTCCGCTGAAGCATGACGCGGCTCGCCGCTGAATCGGTCGATGGAAACCCCCGGCGAGCGGCCGGACCCAACCCCGGCAAGCGATCCCCCGGCGAGCCCAGCCCCGGTGAGCCCGGCCCCGGCGAGCCCGGCCCCGGCGAGCACGCCTGCGGGAAACGCGTCCCCCGGAAGCGTTGCCGCGGTCCTGCCGGCCGCCGGCAGCGGCCGACGGTTCGGCGCGGCG
>JAWLFY010000123.1:10873-15356 GCA_041685355.1 Pirellulaceae bacterium
AGCCCGGCCCCGGCGAGCACGCCTGCGGGAAACGCGTCCCCCGGAAGCGTTGCCGCGGTCCTGCCGGCCGCCGGCAGCGGCCGACGGTTCGGCGCGGCGCGGAATAAGTTGTTCGCGACGTTGGCGGGGAAACCCGTGTGGGTCCACGCCGCGGAGCGGCTTCGGGCTTGCCGCGAAATCGGCCGCTTGGTGATCGCCGTCTCGGCGCATGATCGCGACGCGTTCGCCGGCGAGTATCGCCAGCAGGTCACCCGGCTCGGGGTCGAAATCGTCGAGGGGGGGGCCGACCGAGTCGATAGCGTCCGGGCCGGGCTGGCGCGGCTCGAGGGAGACCGGGCCGTGCGGATGGTTGCCGTCCACGACGCCGCCCGTCCTCTGCTCGATCCGGAGGACCTTGCCGAAGTGCTCGCGGCCGCCCACCACCGCGGCGCCGCGATCCTAGCGACGCCGGTCGTGGGGACCGTCAAGCGGGACTCGGGCGACCGGGCGAGCGGTATCACCGTCGATCGATCGAACTTATGGGTCGCGCTGACGCCACAAGTCGCCCGCGTCGATTGGCTGCTTGACGCGTACCGGCGTCATCGGGGTCGGCCGGTCACCGACGACGCCCAACTGTTGGAGCTCGCCGGCTACCCCGTGGCGCTCGTCGCGGGGCGGGCGGACAACCTCAAGATCACCCTCCCGGAAGACCTCGCCGTCGCCGCGGCGTTACTCGCCCGATCCGACCTGACGAAACGGAATCAACGATGACAGACCTACTCGACGAACTCCGCTGGCGCGGCCTGATTCATCAAGTGACCGACGAGCCCGGGCTCCGGGAACTGCTCACGTCGGCACCGCAAGCCGTGTACATCGGGTTCGACCCGACCGCGTCGAGCCTGCATGTCGGCGGGTTGATGCAACTGATGATGTTGCGGCGATTCCAGCGGGCGGGACACCAACCGATCGCGTTGGTCGGCGGCGCCACCGGAATGATCGGAGACCCGAGCGGCAAAAGCGAAGAGCGAAACCTGTTGTCGGCCGACCGGTTGCAAGAGAACGTCGAAGGGATCAGCCGACAAATGCGGCGGTTCCTCGATTTCGACGGCCCCGGCGGGGCCAAACTGCTCAACAACTTCGACTGGATGAAAGGCTACCCCTATCTGGAGTTTCTCCGTGACGTCGGGAAGAGTTTTCCGATCGGCGCGATGCTCGGCAAGGAGTCGGTACGGGCGCGTCTGGAGGGCGAAGCGGGACTCAGTTACACCGAGTTCAGCTACATGCTATTGCAGGCCTACGACTTCGTCTATCTCTGTCGCGAGCACGGTTGTCGGGTTCAGGCCGGGGGGAGTGACCAATGGGGGAACGTCACCGCCGGGATCGACCTCGGCCGGCGGATGCTCGGCGAAAAGCTGTTCGGACTGACCGCGCCGCTGCTAACCACCAGCGACGGCCGGAAGATGGGAAAGACCGAGTCCGGTTCGGTATGGCTCGATCCCGAGCGGACCAGCCCTTACGCGTTCTATCAATACTGGTTCAACGTGGAAGACGCCGACGTGATGCGGTGCCTCGCCTACCTGACCGAGATCGATCGAGAGGAATACGAGTCGCTCGAGCGTCAAACCGCGGACGACCCGGGGCGACGCGTCGCCCAGAAGCGGCTCGCCGAATGGATGACCCGTTTCGTGCATGACGAGGCGGGCCTGGAATCGGCGACGAAGGCGTCACGAATTCTGTTCGGCGGCGAGATCGACCGTTGCAGTGATCGCGAACTCGTCGAGATCTTCGCCGACGTTCCGAGCGCCACGATTCCCGCGGATCGTCTCGACGGGGAGGGGCTTTGGATCGTCGACGCGTTACAGTCCGCGGGGCTCGTCAAGAGCGGCGGGGAGGCTCGACGTTCGGTCGGCGAGGGAGGCATCTACGTCAACAACCGCCGCGTCACCGACCCGCAGTATCGTCTGACGGCGGGCGACTTGGCGAGCGAATCGGTGATCGTCCTCCGCAAGGGGAAGCGGAATTACTCGCTCCTTCGCCGAACCGTTTGAGACCTTCGCCGAACCGGTCGAGAACGCGTCGCGATTGCGAACGCGTTCCGCCCGGGCGTTGATTACCGCAACAACGAGAGGACGTTTTGCGGGTTTTGGTTCGCCAGGGCGAGCACGTTGGTGCCCGACTGGACGAGGATCTGGGCCCGCGTGAGGTTCGCCGATTCTTGGGCGAAGTCGGCGTCACGGATCGAGCTCTCGGCTTCCTGCAGGTTGGCGACCGATTCGCCGAGCGAAACGAGGTTGCTGTCGAGCGTCGTCGCCTGGAAAGCCCCCAGACGTCCTCGCTGGCTGGTCACCTTGGAGATCACCTCGTCGATCACCTCGGCGGCCCCCTCGAGATCGTTGGTCAGGCTCTTGGCTTGGCCGCTGCCGAGTTCGTAAAGGCGGCCGGCGGCGCCGCCGAGTTTTCCGGTGCTGACCGACCCGATCCCGAAGCGGGCTTGTTGGTTGCTCGTGATCGCCGGCCCGAGTTGGAAGAGCGCGCCGCCGCCGGTGATCGAGAACGAGAAGTTCGTGTCGCTCCCGTCGTCGACGGTGAGGCTCATGTTGAGCGAACCGGTGTTGATCGAGAGCTGGTTTCCCGAGCCGTTCGCGCCGACGCCGTTGACCGTCGCCGAGACGTCGGTGCCAGTGGCGCGGGTCGCCGAGAGCCCCGATTCGAACGTCCCGCTGGAACCTTCGTTGATCACGTCGACGTTGACGAGCGAATCGGACCCGTAATCGGTGGACGTCAACGTCAGCGACCCGCTTTCGAACGCGGCGGTGACGCCGGTGCTATCGGACACCAGGTTCAGGGCGTCGGCGATTTGGGATGCCGAGGTGCCGGCGCCGAAGTTGAACGTTTCGGCCCCGGCCGACCCGTTGAGCTGGAACACGAGCGAGTCGTTGAGGACCTCGCCGCCGGTCGTTCCGGTGTTCAGGTTATCGATCCCTTCGTTGATGTCGAGCGAGGCGTCCGCGAGACCCTCCGCGGAGAAGACCGCGTCGCCCGGGGCCTCGCCGTCCACCGTCGCGCCATCGATCGCGGTGGCGATGTCGGTGGCCAACTGCGGCGCCGACGAATCGACCGTCACGGTGAGCACTTTTTGCGAGCTGTCGAAGTCCGCACTGTTGGCCCCGCCGGCGACGAACTCGACGGTGACGTTGTTGTACTCGGCGCCGTCGACCGTGGCGGTGATCGTCAGCGCGTCGTCGGCGGCGGCCGTCGCGGTCGTGCCGGCGGTCCCGCCGCCGGTCCCGGCCGCGGTCGCTCCGGTCGCGACGAACCCGTCGAGGTCATCGATCGCGTCTTGGATGACCGTCGCGTCCGCGTTGGTGTTGCCGAAATCGGCGGTGATCGTCAGATCGCCGCTATCCGCGTCGTAGCTGACCTGGCCGGTTCCTCCCCCGACGTCATCGACGAGCACGACGTTCGCGAAGTCGGCGCCGCCGGTGATGTCGATGTCTTCACCGCCGATCGACGCGGCCCCCAGTCGGACACTGGGACCGGCGGCGGTGGCGGCGGCGGCGGCGGAGAACGCGGAGGATCCCGCGGAGACCTCGGCTTGTGCGGCCGCTTGGTCGATCACGACTTCGACGTCGATGTTTCCGCTGGCACCCAGATTCGCCTGGTCGATTTGGGCGTCACGGACCGACTCCACCGAGCCGACGGTGCTGACGAATTCGAGCGACCCGTCGAGCAGCTTTTTGCCTTGGAACGTCGTCGACTGGGCGATCCGGTTGATCGCCTCGAGTGAACTGTCGATCTGCAACTGGTTCGCCGCGATCTCTTCGTCGCTGAGCGCCCCGGTGTTCCCCGCTTCGACGACCAGCCCGCGGACGTCGTTGAGCAGATTGCTCACCTGGCTCAGGGCGCTGTCGGCGGTGCTCACGATTTGGCTGGCACGCCGCGTGTTGGCGATCGACTTGTTGAGGCTCGTGATCTCGCTCCGCAACGCCTCGCTCGCGATCAACCCGGCGGGGTCGTCGGCCCCGCTGTTGATTCGGAGACCGGTGCTAAGCCGGGTGAGCGAGGTTTGCAGGTCCTGGTTACTCGAGGTGAGCCGGTTCTGGGCGACGAGCGAGGGAACGTTGGTATTGATTCGAGTCATCGGTGCGGGACCCCTTGCGTGTGGTGAATCGCGGTCGAAAGGTGACGGATCCGGCCACGATCGACCGGCCGACGGGACGCCGACGTCAAGTCGACCGACGACCGGTCGAACGCATTTTGCGGCGGGTCACCGTCTGGCCAAGCTTGGGATACGCATCGCGAGGATTGGCCCGTGAGACCGACGAATCGCCTGCGAACCGCAGGACATCGGCGTTACAACCCGCGCGACGGAAAAGATCGGTCGCGAGCTCCCCGGCAAGGATCGGGGCGATCGCCAAAAAGAGCCGTCACCGCGAGCAAACGTCGGTGACAAGACGACGCGCGGCGGGAAGATCGCGCGCGGCGGGAAGCGGACCGCGTGCTC
>JAWLFY010000018.1:0-51202 GCA_041685355.1 Pirellulaceae bacterium
CCCGGCGTCGACAACGCACCCGGGGGCGAGCTACCCTCCGATCGAACCGCCAAATCGTGAGACGCGGCTTCTCGGGCCGGGGCTTCTCGGGATGCGGCTCCTTGGGATGCGGCTCCTTGGGGCGGGGCCAAACCGTTTTCCGCCAGTTCGCCCCGCAACACGCGGACGTCTCGGGGCGCTTCGACGCCGATCCGGACGACCCTTCCGGCGACGCGAACGACGTCGACGCTGATGTCGAGCGAGGGAAAGACAATTTTTTGATTTTCGCGACGGGATAGAACGAGCATCCTCAGACTCCGTTGTCGGCCGACGGCGGCAATGAAGTCTCGTCCGATGCCTCTGGAGGCACCCGTTCTACGCTTCCCTGCCGACGCCCGCGTTGGGGTTCGAACCGCGACCCGTCCGAGTCGAGCGAGGCCCGAGACGTCGTGTCGCTGATTTGCCTGAAGTCCGTTTCGATACGTGTTTTACCGGCGTCCGTTCCGCGGCAAAATCCATGGCGGGAAAGGATACCGAGACCTGGCCAGCCGAATCAAGATCGAAATCCGCCACGAAGCGTCGATACGCCGCCGAAAGTCTCGATACAATCCCGAAGTGTGGGGCGGTTGACGAAAGCCGGCACCCTAAGCCGGGCCGCCAGATTCCCCCGAGTTTCCTCATCGGCTTTCGGTCGGCCGCCCACGGATCATTGTCATCTTTCTCGGGGGTCGACGTCGTGCGGTGACGTGGAGGGGAGTCATGGAAAGAACGAAATCGGAAGGGCGACAGCCGGAGGACGGAGCGAGCGAGCGAGGCGCCGGTTCCGACCCGCAAACGGTGCTGGCGAATGACGCTGCGTCCGACGACGGTCCGATTTGGGTCGCCGGGATCGGCGCATCGGCCGGTGGCTTGGAAGCGCTCGAGCGGCTGTTCGAGCGGATGCCGGACGACACCGGGATGGCCTTCGTCGTCGTCCAGCACTTATCGCCTGACTTCAAAAGTTTGATGGGGGAGGTCCTGGCGAGGTGGACCACGATGCCGATCCGGACGGTCGAAGACCAAATGCCGGTAGCGGCGAATACGGTCTTCCTGATGCCGTCCAAAACGGAAATGATCATCTCCGACGGCCGGTTGCTGTTGACCGCCCGTGAGCGTCGCGAAGAGTTGCGGTTGCCGATCGACCAGTTCTTCCGCTCGCTCGCACGAGACCGCGGTGCCCGGGCGATCGGGATCGTCCTGTCGGGGACCGGGAGCGATGCGTCTCGCGGCGTGCGGGATATCCACGAGGCCGGGGGTTTGGTGTTGGCCCAAGCCCCCGAGACCGCGAAGTTCGACGGCATGCCGGTCAGCGCGATCGAGACCGGGGTGGTCAACGAGGAGTTGGCTCCCGAGGAGATGCCGGCGGCGATCTTGCGACGAGTCCGCGAACCTGACGGGGAAGTGTCGGTCGGCGAGGCGGCGGACGGGATGACGCCCGTCTTTCGACTGTTGAGACAAACGTTCGGCCTCGACTTTACCTATTACAAGCCGACCACCGTCACTCGCCGCACCGAGCACCGGATGAATCTGACGCGGGCCACCGATCTCGCGCAGTATGTCGAACTGATCCGTCACAGCCGGGAGGAACTCGACGCGTTGTATCGCGATTTGTTGATCGGAGTTACGAGTTTTTTCCGCGACCCGGAAGCCTTCGCGGCCCTCGAGTCGAAGGTATTGCCCGAATTGCTCGCGACGGTCAATTCGGGCGAGGAATTTCGCGTTTGGGTCGCCGGTTGCGCGACAGGCGAAGAAGCCTATTCCGTCGCGATTCTGCTGCTGGAGCAGATCGCGGCGAGCGATAAGCAGCTTCACGCCAAGGTGTTCGCCACCGACGTGCACCCGCGGTCGCTGGAGATCGCCGCCGCCGGGGTTTATAGCGAGGCGGCATTAAAGTCCGTCAACGCCGAGCGGCGACGTCGGTTTTTCGGCGAGACTAAGGACGGCTACCGCGTCTCGCCGGAACTGCGGAATACGGTCGTCTTCGCCCAACACAACATCATCCGCGACGCGCCGTTCACGCGGATGAACCTGATCTCCTGTCGCAACATGTTGATCTACCTGGTGTCGGATGCCCAGAACAAGGCCCTCAGTCTGTTCCATTTCGGGCTCAAGACGGGAGGCGTGCTATTTCTCGGGCCGAGCGAGAGTCCGGGTGACTTGTCGGGCGAATTCGAATCGCTCCACTCCCATTGGAAGTTGTACCGCAAAAATCGAGACGCCAAGCTGCCCCCCGACTTGCGATTGACGGCGACCACCGTTCACTCGACCCGCCGGCTCCCTTCCGGCGGGTCGGCTCGCGAGGCCGGGATGGCGGAGGTGTTCGCGAACGCCCTGGAAGCGACCGGGCCGCCCGGCGTGCTGGTAAACGCCGAGTTCGAGGTGGTGCACACGTTCGGCGACGCGTCGGGCTACTTGTCGCTCCGTCGGGGACAACCGTCGTTGGGGATCCTGGACATGCTCGACGGCGATCTCCGGATGGCCGTCGGCGCGGCGCTCCACCGCAGCGCCCGCGTCCGAGAGCCGGTCACGCTGAACAGCGTTCGCACGGACCGAGATAACCGCTCGCAGTGGGTGAACGTCTCGGTCATCCCGCTGCCGGCGTCCAGTCGAAATGCCTCGCATACGCTGGTCCGGTTCGATCCCGCTGCCGTCCCCGAGCCGCTCGTCGCCGAGCGCCAAGACCTCGACCTGACAGAAGCCGCCCGCGATCGGATCGACACGTTGGAGGCGGAATTGCGGTTCACCAAAGAAAACTTGCAAGCGACGATCGAAGAGCTCGAAACCAGCAACGAGGAACTGCAGGCGACCAACGAGGAGTTGCTAGCGTCCAACGAGGAGTTGCAGTCGACCAACGAAGAGCTCCATTCGGTGAACGAAGAACTGTACACGGTCAACGCGGAGTACCAGAACAAGATCGAGGAGCTGACCGAACTCACCAACGACATGGACAACCTGCTCGCGAGCACTGACGTCCACACGATCTTCCTCGACGATCAACTCTGCATCCGCCGATTCACGCCGAAAATGGCAGAAGTCTTCAACCTGATCAAATCCGACATCGGTCGCCGCATCCACGGCTTCGTCCACTCCATCCGCTGCGATGAACTCCCCGAGAAGCTGGAAGGGGTGCTTTCCGATCGCGGACAGCACGAGGAGGAGGTCCAAAATGCCGACGGCGAAACGTTCCTCATGCGAATCCTGCCCTACAAAGGAGACCCGAATAAAGGCGGCGTCGTCGTCACGCTCATCGATATCACGAACTTGAAGGAGGCCGAAACCCGTTTTCGCAACGCCATGGAGGTCTCTCCCAACGGGATGCTGATGGTCTGTTCCCGCGGAAGGATCACCCAGGTCAACAGAGAACTGGAGCGAATTTTCGGGTACGACGCGGGAGAGTTGCTCGGCGAGCCCCTCGATCGGCTGATCGCCGCCGAGCACCGCGAGCGCCACGCGACCCTCCGCAACGATTATTTCCGAAACCCCTTCGTCCTGAGACGCATGGGCGGGATGCCCTACGTTTGGGGCGAGCATAAGAACGGCGAAAGGATCCCCTTGGACGTCCACGTACGTCCGATCTCGACGCCGCACGGCCGTCAAGCGATCGCTTCGGTCGTCGACGTTTCTCAGCACCAACAGCTTGAGCAGTCACTCCGCGACCAAGTGCGAAGCCGCGACCACTTTCTGGCCGTCCTCTCACACGAACTCCGCAACCCGATGGGCGCGCTGCTATCCGCCGCCACCCTGCTCGACCAGACGCCCGACGCGGGAGAAGCGATCACGAAGCCGTCTCGGGTGATCATCCGCCAAGCCTCGCAAATCGCGAGGTTGCTCGACGACCTGCTCGATGTCGCCCGCGTGACCCAAGGAAAGATCGGGCTGCGTCTCGAAGTGATCGACTTGGCGGAAGTTTGTCGAGACGCGATCGAGGCCGTCCAACCCCTGATCGCCGCGAGACGCCATCAGCTGGACACCTATTTCCCGACCGACCCGATCTGGGTTGAAGGCGACCGGGTCCGGTTGCTCCAGGTGATCGAGAATCTGTTGACCAACGCTACCAAGTACACCGACGTCGACGGCAGCATCGATCTGCGGGTCACCCCAGAAGCCGGCAAAGCCGTGCTCCGCGTCCGAGATAACGGGCGTGGAATGACCGAAGACCTGATCGCTTCGATCTTTGACATGTTCGTTCAGTCAGACGATACGCTCGATCGAAGCGAAGGGGGCATGGGGGTGGGGCTGACGTTGGTCCGATCGCTGGTCGAAATGCACGGGGGGACGATCGAAGCCCATAGCGACGGTCCCACAACCGGGAGCGAATTCGTGGTCCGTTTGCCGGTGACCGAGGTGGCCCCCATGCTTCAAACTCCCCGCGAAAAATCGTCCGAAGGGCCGCGAATCAGCCGTGTCGTCTTGGTCGAAGACGAAGATGACGCCCGAGAAATGCTGGCGATGTTGCTGCGGAGCCAGGGCTTTCAGGTCTTGGCCGAGGCCGACAACGGGATCGACGGACTCGACGCGATCCGGACCCATCGCCCGGACGTCGCGATCGTCGACATCGGCTTGCCACGCCTCGACGGATATCAGCTGGCCCGACGCGTCCGTGAAGAACTCGGCCAGACGGTCCGTTTGGTCGCGTTGACCGGATACGGACGAGATGAGGACCGGGACCTCGTCTCGCGGGCCGGGTTCGACCGGCATCTCGTCAAACCGATCAACGTCCAACAGTTGATACGCCTGCTGCAATCACCGCCGGCCGACAATCCCTCGACGACCGACAATTCCTCGACGGCCGACAATCCCTCGACGACCGACTCGGAGGCCAATCCGACGGGGTGATCGGCCCGGCGTGTCGATGGAACCGGCGGTGGCAACGGGTGCCGGTGAAGGCCGGATCGGGTTAATTCTCCGGGGCGGCGAGGCAACGGAGCTCTTGGTCGACTCGCAGAACGAGTCTCCCGTCCGCATAGGCAGGGGTCGCCCCGACATAGCCTCCGAGATCAACCTCGCCGAGCTTTTCGTAGCTCTCGGACGCCCGCAGCAGGGTCGCCTTGCCGTCGAGGTCGATCAGCAAAAGCTTCTCGCCGACGATGATCGGGGACGCGCCAAAGTTCCCTCCGATGCGGCGCATCCAACGCGACTCTCCGGTTCTCGCGTCGACGCACGAGGCGATCCCGTTGTCGGAGACCATGTACAGGTTGCCCCCTTTGACCGCCGGTGTCGGGACGTACGGGGCGCCCCGTTCGATCCGGTAAACCTCCTCGGGATCGTCTCCCGATTTCGGAATCCGCACGGCGACCAAATGGTTGCCTCCGCCGCCGCTCCCGGCGCTCCCGATCGCGATGTCGCCGACGATCATCGGGCTGCCACACGAACGCATCGAGAACACCTCCCGATTCCATAGCACCTTGCCGGTCTCGGCATCCATCCCGAACAAACCGTTTCCGGTGTTGGCGCCCACGATTTGGGCCGGGCCCCCGTCGGTGGGCTGGTAGATCGCCGGCACGCCGTAGCAGGTACGCGTCGTCTTCAGATCGGACTCCCAGATCAGGTCTCCGCTTTCCCGATCGACCGCGATCATTCGGCTCCGACCCGGCGTCTCGCCCGGCGTCAGCTGGAGACCCTGTTGCGAGTTGAACAACAACACCATCGAGCCGAACACTCGGGGGCTGGTCCCGAACCCGTGCTGACCCTGCCACGTCCCGAAGTCGCGTGACCACAGTTCGTGTCCCTCCAGGTCGAAACATTTCAAAAGGGTCTGCTCGGGATCGCTCCAGCACGCGAACAGCCGATCGCCGTCGACCGTGGGCGTACTCGACGCGAGCGTGTTCCGTTGGTGTAACCGGTGCTGACGCTGAGCATAACGACGGGTCCAAAGCCGACTCCCTGACTTCAGATCGACCGCCTCGATCGCGATTTCTGTCCGGTCAGGAATCGATTTCAGGTAGAACACTTTGCCGGCGGAAATTGCGACAGACCCGACGTCACGCGATCCCAAATCGGATCGCCATGCGTAGTCCGAATCGTCCCAGTTCGAGGGGATCGCGCCGGCCTCGGAGTACCCCCGCGTCGCCTGGCCGCGAAACTCGGGCCAACCGCTCGGCTCGGGAGAGCCGTCTCCGTACGTCGTGGCAGGACACAACACCAGCCCAGCGGCGAACAGGCCGAGGACGAGCCGCTGGGAAGGGACGAATCGAATCATGGGAGGACGTCACCGAGTTCGAGGGACCGGGGGGCAAACGGGATCCCAAAATTGTAGGCGAAATCGTGGCGAGCGCCGCTGTGATCCGACCGGCAACGTATCTTTTGACCAGCCGTGCTCGCGCCGCCAAATCGACTCCTGAGCCTCACGACGACCGCCCTGTGACGAACGATCTTCACGTCGAATCGACCCGCGAACTCGGTGCCTTGTTCGCCGACGCGGACCTCTGGAACGGACTTGCCGATGGGACCCCGTTTCGCGAAACCTCCTGGCTTCAGCCGTGGTGGTCGGAGTTCGCCGAAGGTCGCGACCCGTTCGTCCTGGTGGCCCGAGACCGAACCGGGCGGGTC
Organism: Pirellulaceae bacterium; assembly: GCA_041685355.1. Classification (GTDB taxonomy): domain Bacteria; phylum Planctomycetota; class Planctomycetia; order Pirellulales; family Pirellulaceae; genus JAWLFY01. Next base: position 6,568 of record JAWLFY010000018.1, read on the forward strand.
CGAGGGCTATTGCCCCTGTATCGCGATCGGCACCGCACGCTTCGCAACCTGGGCGACGGTCACGCTTGCTCCGACCACGTCTCGGTCATCGCCTCGGCCACCGACGCCGAGGCCGTCGGGACCGCGATCGGACGGTTCTTGGGACGATCCGGCGGGCGCAGGTCCGACGGATGGGACCTGCTCGAAATCGATGGCATCGTCGATAACGACCCGGCCATGACCGCGCTCGCCAGATCGCTCGGTGAATCCGGGGTGTCCATTCACCCGCATTCTCGAATGAGCACTTGGCGTCTCACCTGTAGCGATTCCTGGGAATCCTACATGGGCAAAATGACGCGTAAGACGAGATCACGATATCGACGATTGCTAAAACGCTGCCGGCCCGATGGGAGGCTCGAATTCGCCGTCGCCGAACGCCCGAACGAGATCGAATCGTCGCTACGAACGACCATTGACCTCCATCAAGCACGCTGGAACGAGGTCGGGCTCCCGGGGGCCTTCGCGTCCGACCGATTCCGAGATTTCATCACCAACTCGATGTACGAATTCGCCGACCGCGGCCGAACGCGTGTCGCCACGCTCGCACTCGAAGGCCGAATCCTTGCCGGCATGATCAACCTCGTCGGCGACGATGGCACCCTATACGTCTACAACAGCGGCTACGACACGAACTACGCCGACCTGGAGCCCGGGATCGTGCTCCACCTCTGCCTGCTCCGATACGCCCACGATCATCAACTCGCGGCGATCGACTACCTACGTGGCGACGAACCGTACAAGACGCGGATGCGAGCGACACCGAGACGGCTCCTGAAACTTCGCGCGTTCGCCCCCGCTTGGCGCCCGCGACTCCGGCGAGCCGCCTGGATGACCCGGTTCGGGCTGAAACAGTTCGTCCGCAGACGGATCGGACGAACGCCGGTGGAGGTCATCGACTTTCCGAAGCTGACACCGACCCTTAAGCCCCGATCCCACTCAGACGGAACGCCACGAGGAAAAAATCTCGACGGCTCCCCTTCCGATGACTGAACTTGGCGATCCGAGATACCCCGGTCGCGGAAGACGCGGAGACCAACGCTGAACCCTTCGCGGCCCCCGCCGTGTCGTGCCCGTTTGGGGGACGCGAGACCTCGACGCCGGCCGCCGACTACATCTCCGCGGATTCGACCGACGCCGGTTCACCCTTGGGCTCGAACGCCGACTTCGTCATTTGACTGTCGCTGAGCGTGAAGATCACGAACAGCCCCACGAACACGAAAGCACTCAGGAAGACGATCAGGTTAAACGGTTTGTCGAATGCCAAGTGCATGAAAAACAAAGCGACCAACGCCGCCTTCAGCGTCGCGATCGCCATCACGACCAACACGTCGTAGCTTCCCAGATCGAAGCTCGCTTGGGCCACCGTAACGATTGTCAGCACCACGAGAGCGCCAAACACCCCAAACAAAATTGGCAACGGCATCGGGTGTGCAAAATCGGTCCCGTCGTCGGAATGGCCGTGAGCAGACATCGTGTGTTTCGAAGCGAAGGGGAATGAAGAACCGAATCAAAGAACGAGCGTCGGCGGGACGCTATCGGATCAGATAAAGCAACGGGAACAGGTAAATCCAAATCAGGTCAACCAGGTGCCAATAAAGACCGGCATAATCGACCGGGCCAAAATATTGCCGATTGAACTCTTTTCGGATCGAGCGGATTAACAACCACACCAGAACGCCAAGGCCGCCGATGATGTGGATCGCGTGGATCCCGGTCATGCAGTAGTAGATGCCGAAAAACACCCCCGCACGCCGCGGGGTCAGCACGTCCTCGGGCGAGTCGAAGACCTGCTCTGTCAACGGCGCTCCTGCCGCGGCCTCACGGCCGACAAGATCGCTTTGCGTTTGACGCGCCCGCAGCTCGCTCTGAACACCCGAGTTCGTCTCTTCCGCCGCGAGCCGCTGCAGGACCGGGGAACCGGCACTGATGAGCCCGTCCGACCCGCCGGCCGATTCTTCGATCGCCACATGCTCAACATGATCCGCGTCGCTCGCGTGGACCACTTCGCCACTCTCGAGAACTATCCCGAGACCGATCCCGACGAAGAAACAGAGGCAAACGACCGTCAACGGTTTTGCACAAGCCGCTTGAAACGCGTTGCCACGGGCAAACGACGCGATCCACCACACGATGGTGCCGATCGCCAAAACTGCAAACGGCAAGGAAAGCCAAAGCAGGTAGTTCGGGCCGCCCTCCGGATGCGGATTCGCCGGGTCGAAGGAGAAAAACTTGCCGGGCATCAGCCCCATCGACCACTTATGCGAGTACTCCACCGCTTTGACGCCCAAAAAAATCATCCCGCAACTGAGCGTGGAGGCCAGCAGAACCGTGAGTTTTTGATGTTCCTCGGTCTGGGCACAGCGAACCGCCCACGCCATCGTAAGCGAGCTGAACAACAAAACGCCGGTGTTGATCGCGCCAAGTTGCGTGTTCAAGAACTGGCTGCAACCCTCAAACACTTCCGGCCGCAACATCCGAAAGATCGCGTAGGCACAGAACATCCCGCTGAAGAACAGCACCTCCGTGACCAGGAAAATCCAGATCCCGAGTTTCCCGCTGTCGAACTGCTGTTCCGGAGTATCAAAGTGGTGAGCCAAGAACGCAGGGTGGTCATGGTCATGACCGTGCTCGTGGTCTTCGGCGGCTGCTTCGGTGGTGGCCATGAACGGGATGTCGGATCGATAGGGGGATCGTTGGGTGACTACCGCCCCGCGGGACGGACGGGCGTCGGGCGTCCCACCCGGGACGCCCGAAGTTGACAGGTTTCGACTAGTTCTGACCGCCCGACGAATGGGCCGGGGCCTCCGCCGGTTGCTCGCCCGGAACCGTCTTCCGCTCGGGCTCAACGCTGACGTAACGCTCGTTTTCATGATCCCACTCGATCGAGTGGAAGTCGTAGGGATCGCCCACCACCGGCGGACGGTCAAAGTTAAAGTATGGCGGCGGGCTGGTACAGCACCATTCGAGCGTCGCCCCGCCCCACGGGTTCGCCGGGGCGCGGGTGCCGCGGAACAGCGAACTGATCAGCACCCACAGAGCGACCAGGATGCCGACCCCAAGCACCATCGCACCGATCGTGCTCATCTGATGCAGGAACGCGAATTCGGGATCGTAGGTGGCGTACCGCCGCGGCATCCCCTGACTCCCCAACACGAACTGCGGGAGGAACGTCAGGTTGAAACCGAGGAACACGAGCACGGCAGAGACGATCCCGCCCGTCTCGCTGTACATCTTGCCCACCATTTTCGGCCACCAGTGGAACACCCCGCCGATGAACGCGACAAGGGTCCCGCCGACCATCACGTAGTGGAAGTGGGCGACCACAAAATACGTGTCGTGAAGGTGCAAGTCGGTCGCCAAGGTCCCCAGAAACAGACCCGTGAGCCCGCCGATCGTGAACAGGAAGATGAACGAAATCGCGTAACACATCGGGGTCGTCAGACTGATCGACCCCTTGTACATCGTCGCAAGCCAATTGAACACTTTGATTGCCGACGGCACCGAAACGGTGAACGTCAACGCGCTGAAGATGATCGTGGTCAGGGAACTCATCCCGGCCGTGAACATGTGGTGGCCCCAGACGAGGAACCCGAGCAACGCGATCGCGATCGAAGAATAGGCGATGAAGCGATAGCCGAAGATATGCTTGTGGCTGTGAACGCTGATCAATTCGCTGATGATGCCGAAAGCTGGCAAGATCATGATATAGACGGCGGGGTGGCTGTAGAACCAGAAGAAGTGCTGGTAGGTCACCGGGTCGCCGTTAAACTCGGGGTCAAAAATCCCGATCTGCATCGTCCGCTCCGCGATCAGCAGCAGCAGCGTGATCCCGAGAACCGGCGTCGCGAGCACCTGAATGATGCTCGTGGCGTAGGTCGCCCACAAGAACAACGGCATGCGGAACCACGACATCCCGGGGGGTCGCATCGTGTTGATCGTGACGATGAAATTCAGCCCGGTGAAGATCGAACTGAAACCCAGAATGAACGCCCCCAGGGTTGCTAAAATCACCGACGAGTCGGTCGTCGTGCTATACGGGGTGTAAAACGTCCAGCCCGTGTCGAGCCCGTTCGCACATAGTGCGACGAGAAAGAAGATCGCCCCGAACACCCACAGGTAAAAACTGCTCAGGTTGAGTCGCGGAAACGCGACGTCTTTCGCGCCGAGCATCACCGGAACCAAAAAGTTTCCCAACGCCGCCGGGATGCTCGGAATGATAAATAAGAACACCATGATCGCGCCGTGAAGCGTGAACACTTGGTTGTACGTGTTGTTCCCCTGCACCCCTTCGCTAGGCCAGCCGTCTTTGAAAAGCCAACCGTCCGGCGTGAACAGGTGAAGCCGAATCCCGAGAGCGAGCAGACCGCCGATCAGAAACGCCCCGACCACACCGACCAGGTACATCAACCCGATCCGTTTGTGATCCAGCGTAAACAGCCAGCTGAGGACCCCCTTCGAGTTGGTCAAGAAATTATCGCGATCGGTCGGATACCCCGGATCGCGAACCTGAACGGATGATGATCCGACGGACATGATTGTAAGTTCCTAACGAACGAAATGACTATCTTAAGTGCCCGCCCGACCGGCTCGGAGTAACAAACGGTCCGGTCATGCGGTAAACGGCTTCCCGATCAGGAAGCCTTCGACTCTTGCTCTCAATCGAATTCTTTCTGTCAATCAACCGACCCGCCGCTCGAATCGCCATCCTCCCCTGATTCATCGGAATCGTCCCCGTCCTCGTCCGCCGACTCGGTGTAGGAAGAAAGCGTTTTCAGGTAGGCAACGATCGAGTCAATGTCATCATCACTCAGCTGGCCACGAAAACTGGGCATCACCGGGGGATACCCAGCGACAATCTTCGCCTGCGGATTCAGGATCGATTCGCGAATGTAGTTCTCGTCCGCGACCACCTCCTGGCCCGTCGTCAGCGGCCGGCCGCTTCCGTAGGCGTCTTCGAAGCTCGGCCCGGTCCGCTTGCTGCCGTCGATCGAGTGACAACCCATGCAGCCGCGCTGCTCGTACAGACGCTTGCCCCACTCTTCGGGCGACACGTCCCCCCGCTCGCTCTTCTCCTTGATCCAGGCGTCGAGATCTTCGCGGGTTTCGTGGATGACGACCACGGTCTGCATTTCCGAGTGGTTCGTCCCGCAGTACTCGGAACAGTACAGGTCATAGAACTTGTATCCGTCGGGGGTGAACTGGTGTTTGTCATAATCCCAACTCCCGTCCCCCGTCTCCTCAACCGCCTTTGCGAGTTCCTCGTCACCGACCTTCTCACTCGCTCTGGTTGCCTCAAACCACATCTCGTTGTATCGCCCCGGCACGATGTCCTTCTTCGCACGAAAGGCAGGGATAAACAAGCTGTGAATCACGTCGTCGCTACGCATCGTTAACTTGGTCGGCTCGTTCACCAACAGGTGAAGCTCCGGATGCTGGGTCCCGCGACCGTAGTCCATCAGCCAGCCCCACTTATACGCCTTGACACCCACCTCATAAGAACCGTCCGGCGAAGTTCGCATGTCGAGATAGCTGAGCGATCCCTGAACGAACATCCAAACCAGCAGAAACGACGGCAGGATCGACCAAGCCAGTTCAAGTGGCGTGTTGTGCGACTTTTGACTCTCCGCTCGCTCCCCCTTCGCCTTCCGGAACCGGAACGAAAACCACACGAGACAGGCGACGATACCGACGAAAAACAGCAGACTGATCCAGAGGATCATGTCGAACGTCCAATCGACGTTGTCGGCGAACGTCGAGGCTTGCTCGGGGAACCACAAGCTATCCGGATAATCACCGAGCAACCCGCCAAAGGTCGCGAAAAAGCCGGAAGCGGTGGACGAAGAATTGATCATGTCAGGAGTCATTTTGAGAAACAGTCCGCGTATACCGCTCAGAAAGTCACCGCCATCTCATCGTACGTGTTGGGACGCACGCACCCAAGACGAAGCGGAACAAGTGCGTCAAATCCCCGCATCTGTCGATCCCCCGCCCGAACCGGCGGGACGCGGCCGCGCCCCCTGCGGCGGACCGCCGTCGGGAGAGCCCGAATTTCCGCCAAGACGTGAGGACGACCGCTTGCGACCCACCCAATAGGGGAGCAAGCAAGCGAGCATTCCGGCGATCGTGATGGCACCTCCCAACCGCATCAATTTCCACGCTTGGGGAACGTAGCTGTTCCGATCCGGGTCGTACGTGTAACACCACAGGAGAAACTGATCGACGGCCCCACCGACCTTTCCCTCCCCCGCCTCGACCAGCGCCATCTTCACCTGGTCGGGCGGGAAGTGGACCTCCAACGAGTACCGGCTGATCACCCCTTGGGGCGACACGAATGCCAACATCGCCGGGTGGTAATACTCGCCCGACGCTTCGTCGTAGGTAAAGCGAAATCCGATCGCATCGGCGAACTCCGCGATCACCGGTTCGGTCGCCGTGCAAAACGCCCAGCCCTCGGCGGCGGACGGTTGGCTTTCGAGACGTTCGACGTAGCTCCGCTTTGTCTGCGCGATCCTCTCGTGCGGCTCGTGCGGATCGATGCTCAACGTGAGGATCTGAAAGTCGTCCCCGATCCGCAAATCGAGCTCTTGGAGCGATTCGGTCAACGCGTTGAGCTGCACGTTGCAAAGCATCGGACAGTTGCTGTAATTGAGCGTCACGATCACGGGGCGATCGCCATCGAAGAAATCGGAGACGGCGACGCGATTTCCGTCCGAGTCGGTCAAATCGAGGTCCATCGGCAACGATTCGCCGAGATTCTGCTCGACGGTGACGTTCTCGACCTCGCGGGGAACCCCGTCGTTCAAATCGACGCGGTCGCTCGACGCATCTGAGACGCCCTGAGCACCCGAGACGCCCTGGGCACCCGAGACGCCCTGCCGGGCGAGGGCTTGCGGAGACACCGCGGTCACGCAAGCGACGAGCAATGCCACGTGCCGGAGCGACCGTACACCGCTTGCGATCACCGGTCGTGTGGATCGCGATCGGGAGAAGCCCAAGGTGATCGGATCAAGCCTCGTCGTTTTCGCCAGGTGTTTCATTTTTGATCTGTTCGGGCTCGCGGGCCAACATGTCGATCGCCTGGTCGACCGGGATCGTTACCCTCCCGGTGTCGGGATCGACGCCGTAGTCGGAGAGTTGAACCCGCTGCGCCTCCATGAATTGTTGCTGTCTGGCGTAACGGCTACTCGCCGCCTTCGCCGCATCGGTCCGTTCCGCCATCGCGTAGAACAGAACTTGAACCGCTAGGGCGGTAACCGCAGTGACCACCACCGAGATCACGCCCACCACCGCGATTCGGGACACGTTCAGATCATCGTACCGTGCCATGCTCGACGCCTCGTAATTTTTTCGCGAGATCTCAACTCAGATGTTCTCGAAGGCCAGCGACTCGTCGAGTCGCGGGTCTCGCACGGGGAGGACGCGTAAACCGCCGGCAACCCGCAGGATCAACCCGACCATCAACGCGACCATCCCGATCACACACAGCAGGCAGGCCACGATTCCCATCAGCCCGCCGAAACCGGCGCCCGCTTCCGGCATCACGACCCAAAACAGGTCGAGGTAATGGAATACCAGGATGTACACCGCCCAGAAAAACATCACCCCCGGTCGCCGGCGAACGTGCCGGCTCATCGTCCCGAAGAACGGCAACCCCCAGTGAAGAAAAATCAGCACCAACGAGACGCCTCCCCAGGGGGAAAGCTGCCGGTCGTAAAACCAAACCGTTTCCTCGGGGATGTTGGCATACCAGATCAACATGTATTGACTGAAGGCGATGTATCCCCAGAAGCAGATGAACCCGAAGATCAACTTGCCGAGATCATGGTAGTGCTCGATCGTCACCTCGTCTCGCATCGCGCCCCGCTTTTGCAGCCAATACGTCGCGGCGGTGATCGCACAGTGGGCCGACAGGATGCTGCCGGTGAAGATGTACACGCCGAACATCGTTGAGAACCACATCGGGGCGAGGCTCATCAGCCAGTCGAACGCGGCGAACGTGGTGCAGAACGCGAACAGGATGATCGCCGGGCCGCTGCAAGCCTGCATCCGCTCGGTCAACGTGATCTCACCGGTCTCGTCCTGTTCGCGGCTGCGGCGGAAATACCAAGTCGCCAAGCCACACCAAATGACGAGATAGATCACCGAGCGGATCGTAAACCAAGTCGGGTTGAGCCAACGCTGCTTTTGCTCCCACACCTCGTCCGCGACGCCATGCTCGGCGGCATAGCCGTCAACGTTCCATGCGTACAGGTCACCCCCGATCGCCGCCGCCAACAGCGGCAGGAAGAGGATCGCGAGCGGGATCACCATGATCATGATCAGCTCCGCGACCCGCCGGACCACGACGCTCCAACCGGCCCGGCAGAGGTGTTGGATGAGCACGAAAAACAGGCACCCGATGGCGAGGGTCAGGCAATACATGAACGCGGTCAGGTAGGCCGACATGCCGAAGCGTTGGTCGACCGCCGAGAGCCCGAGACCGGTCCCGGCCAACAGCGCCACAAAGCCGCCGATGCATAGCGGGAAGCTCAAACTCGCCAGCGGGCCAGGTAATTGGAAGGCCGGGTCATCCGCCGGCTTCGGGGAAATTGCGTGGTCTGTCATCGGTTACTCGTCGTTCTCCTGGTCCGCCGCTTCTTGCCGCTCTTGTTCCGTCGCCTCGGCTTCGGCTAGCCGCTTCTCCGCTTCGGCCTTCGTCGCCGAGATCGACTCGCGAAGGTCCTCGGGAACCATCTCCAATTCCGCGTTCTGGCTCAGTTGCAGGGCGCGGACGTATGCCACCACGGCCCATCGGTCTCGGGCCTCGATCTGCGAACCGTAACCCGGCATCTTTCGGATCCCGTTGCTGATCGTGCTGAACAACTTGCCGTCGGGGTATTCGTCCCGGTGAATGTTCGGGGCGAGAATGTTGGTCGGGGGGGTCCACGTGGTCGCCAAGATCTGCTGGGCGCGTTGGGTCACCAACCCGTTGCCGCGGCCATCGAGTCCGTGGCAGGCGGCACAGTAGATCTCGAACTTCTCACGCCCGCGGGCGAACAGGGCCGGTTCGGCGGGCAGCGGGTTTTCTTCCAGCCACGGCGTCGTATCTTCCGATTCGGGAGTATCTTCCGATTCGGCGGAATCCTCCGCTCCGGTTGCCGCGTCCGTGTCGCTCGGCTCGTCGGCTTCGTCCCCCGAGCGTTCTTCCGTCGTCGCTTCCGCCGGTTCGGTGCCATCTCCTTGGAACCTCGCCACCAACCGCTCGGCCCGCGGTCGGTCGGTCGCGGTCAACGCTTCGACGTCGACCCCGGTCAAAAAGTCGAGGTCGGCGTCGTACTCTCCGCGGGCGATCGTCCCCGGGACGTCGGGACGGGCCGACCGATAATCGGCGAACAACGTCGTCGTCTGCTGGGCACCCTTCGCGGGGGAAAAGTCCATGTCGTAGAAAACGTGGAAGCGAGGCGAATCGCTGGTGGAGACCCGCATCTTCGCGACGATCAGCGCCGGGATCATCGACAACGCGATGATCGTGACCAAACCGATCAGCAGGAACCGCGGGATCACCGTCGGCGTTTCGTCCTCGACCACCTTCACGATGTGCTCGCCACCCGCGTCCGCGAGCAACTGTTCGACGCCCGCCTCGTCGAAGCGGCTGTCCTTCGCGTCGATGTACAGGAAGAACGTGTCGTCGCTGGCTCGATCGAAACGGGGGTTGGTGAACATCGGGTTGCTGAATCGCGGCAGCCCGTTGAGCGCCCACATTCCGAAAAACGCCCCGAACGACGCGAGCAGGATCGTCAGCTCGAAAGCCACCGGGACGAATGCCGGGATCGAGACGAACGGCTTGCCCGAAATGATGTAGGGATAGTCGATCCCGTTCATCCAGATCTGCATCAGGAAGGCGATCCCGGTGCCAGACAAACCGGCGACGAGTGCGATCCAGGGGAGAACGGTCGGCTTAATCCCGAGCGCCTTGTCGATGCCGTGGACCGGGAACGGGGCGAACGCGTCGGTCTTGGTGTAGCCGGCGTCACGGACCCTCCGGCAAGCGGCCAGCAGGGAATCGACCGTCGTGTACTCCGCGACGATCCCGTGCATCTTCGTTTCTTGGTTGGGTTCTGCCATCGGCTCGATCAGTGACCGTCGTGGGAAACGTGAATTTGATGTGCCAGAGTCGCCTTGGTCTCCGCCATGTTCACAACCGGCAGCAGACGACAGAAAAGGAGAAACAGCGTAAAGAACAGGCCGAACGACCCGATCAACATCGACCAGTCGACCCAGGTCGGGCTGAAGTATGCCCACGCGCTGGGAAGGTAGTCACGCGACAGGCTGGTGATCACGATCACGAACCGTTCGAACCACATCCCGATGTTCACGAAAATCGAGATCACAAACATGATCCACGGAGTCGTGCGGAACTTCTTGACCCAGAACAATTGGGGGCTGATCACGTTGCAAGTGATCATCGTCCAGTAAGCCCAGGCGTACGGCCCGAACGCCCGGTTGATAAACGCGAATTTTTCTTCGGGGACCTGACCGTACCAGGCGATGAAGAACTCCGTCCCGTACGCCAAACCGACGATCGACCCGGTCGCCAGGATGATCTTGCACATGTTCTCCAAGTGCCGCACCGTGATCAGCTTTTCGAGCTGGAACATCGAGCGGGCGGGAACCATCAGCGTGATCACCATCGCGAACCCGCTAAAAATCGCCCCGGCGACGAAGTACGGCGGGAAGATCGTGGTGTGCCACCCGGGGACCTGCGACACGGCGAAGTCGAACGACACGATCGTGTGCACCGAAAGGACCAGCGGGGCGGCGAACGCCGCGAGCAACGCGTAGGCCTTCTCGTACCGCATCCAGTGTCGCGCCGAGCCGCTCCACCCGAGACAGAGGATCCCATACGCCATTCGGCGATAGCGATTTTTGGAACGGTCACGGAACGTCGCCAGGTCAGGGACCATCCCCATGTACCAGAACAGCAACGAGACCGTCCCGTAGGTGCTAACCGCGAACACGTCCCACAACAGCGGACTGCGGAACTGCGGCCACATCCACAGGTTCAAGCTGGGGTAGGGGGCGAGCCAATAAGCGAGCCATGCGCGGCCGACGTGAATCCCGGGGAACGTCCCGGCACACACGACCGCGAAAATCGTCATCGCTTCGGCCGCCCGGTTGATACTGGTCCGCCACTCTTGGCGAAACAGATACAAGATCGCGCTAATCAGCGTCCCCGCGTGACCGATCCCGACCCAGAACACGAAGTTGACGATCGGCCAACCCCAGAACACCGGGGAGCGGTTCCCCCACACCCCGACGCCGGTGTAAATCAAATACGCGATACAAATCCCCAGCCAGCTCGCCAGCGCCGCGGAGACGATAAACCCGGCCAGCCAAAGCTTGCTCGGTGGCGTTTCGGCGACCTTGCATACCGCTTCGGTGATCGAATGGTAGGTGGAATCGCCGAGCACCAACGGCGCACGCTCGCCGGGGCGTTCCAGCGTGTTGTCGAGTCCAGAGGGGATCGCGAGGGCCATGGGATACAGTCTGTCGGGAAAGGTTTTCAGTCAGGAAGCGTGGTGACGGATCATCCCACAACGGGAAGGTTCAGGCGGGTCGATCGGGCGGCCGTTTCGTTGCCCGAACCGCCTGTGGCGTCGCCGCCGTGGCCATTTGACCCTTCGCCATGGGCTTCGTCGCCATGGCCATCGGAATCATCGCCGTGGCCGTGCGAATCATGGCCGTGCGAATCGTGGCCGTGCGAATCGTGGCCGTGGCCGTCGTCGCCGTGGTGGCCATGGTGGGGAGGCTTGAGCTCTTGCAAGTCGGTCAGTTGGGCCCGCGTCATCAACGTCGGATGCGGATTCCGCACCCGAGCCAAATACTCGGTGCGCGGCTTCACGTTTAGCTGGCTCAGCATCCCGTAGCTACGGACGTCCGCGTGCTTCTTCGCGACCTCCGCGTCGGGGTCCATGATGTTGCCGAAATCGATCGCCGAAGTCGGGCACGCCGATTGGCAAGCGGTCACCACCTCGCCGTCGGCGATCGGCCGACCGCCGTCGCGGCGGGCGGCGATCTTTGCCTCTTCGATCCGCTGCACACAGTACGTGCATTTTTCCATCACGCCGCGGCCGCGAACGGTGACCTCGGGGTTCAGCACCAATTGCTGCAGCTTGCGATTCGCCGTCTCGATCGTCCCCGGGAAGGCCTTGACCCCGTAGCCGACGCCGATGTCTTCGTTGTAGTTGAAGTAGTTAAAGCGGCGGACCTTGAACGGACAGTTGTTCGCACAGTACCGGGTACCGATGCACCGGTTGTAGGCCATCGCGTTGAGCCCCTCGTTGGTGTGGACCGTCGCGGCGACCGGGCACACCTGTTCGCACGGGGCGGTCTCGCAGTGCATGCACGCGACCGGCTGTTGCACGATTTCGGCGTTCTCTTCGTCCCCCTGGAAGTAACGGTCGATCCGCAGCCAATGCATTTCCCGGCTGTTGGCGACCTGTTCTTTACCGACGATCGGGACGTTGTTTTCGCTTTGGCAAGCGATGACGCAGGCGTTGCAGCCGATGCACTTGTTCAAGTCGATCGCCATCCCCCACTGTGGGACGTCCGGTTCGTTTTCGCGGATCCACTCGACCGGCTCCTCGAACGGCGATCCCGCCCCCTCATCGCCGACCGGCGGGACGTGCGGCCCTTTCGCCTCGGCGAACTCGGGGATCTTCTCGAGCAACCGCTTGGTCCCCTCGCGGATCAGCGTGAAGCTGCGATCTTCCGCTTCCTCACGGCCGAGTTCGTCGATCGCCCAGTGGTCTTGGGTCGTCGCCAGTTCGTACTCGGTATACCGGGGTCTGGCTTCGACGCCGTAGGCAACCAGGGAAGCGTCCGCGGTCCGTAGCCGGGAAACGTCGATCCCGACCGGCTCGACGTCCTCCTCTTCCATTCCGCCGACCATCCCGGCACGACGGCGGCCGTAACCGAACGGCACGGTCACCACCCCGGGGGCACAGCCGGGCATTTCGTAGACCGGCAGTTCCGTCGTTCGGCCATCGACGGTCAACGCGACCATCACGCCATGGTAGATCTCGCGCAACGCCCGGGCCGTCGCCGGACTCATGATCGCCGCGTTCCCCCACGTGAGCTTCGTGAGCGACTGCGGCAACTCTTGCAACCAGCCGTTGTTGGCGAAGCGGCCGTCGTAGATCCCGTCGGCCGGGACGAACACGACTTCGACTTCGTCCATGTCGACTTCGCCCGATGCGACCGGGGCGTCGTCGGTCAGCGGGGCGTACTCGCCAGACGGGTCCTGGAGCCACTGACCGGCGAGGAGATCTCGGTCGAAACCGTCGTGAAGGAGTTGCCGCCATCGGCGGTCGCTAAGCGATTCTTCCCCGATCCCGTCGGCGGTACGGCGAACGATCGATTCGCCGTCGGTTTCGTCCTCGCCAGCCATCAACGCCAGCACTTCGGCGACGGAGCGACCGCCAAGCAGCGGCAAGATTTGTGGCTGACATACCCCGTAGTGACCCTGGTCGTTAACGCAATCCGCCCACGATTCGAGCGGGTGTGCGAGCGGCAACGACCAGCGGCACAACGTCGCCGTCTCGTCGTCGTATTCGCCCAAGTAAATGGTGTTGTCGACCTTGCGGAGCGACGTCGCGAAATCGACATCGGCGGGGGCGGTAAACGCGGGGTTGCCGCCCAGGATCAGCAACGAATCGACTTCGTCCGCATCGATCTTTTCGACCAACTCCGCGAGTCCCGAGGTTTCGCCAAGGGGCTCCTCGACACGGGACCGGAACCGCTGCAGCGTCCCGAGCGATCCGAGCTTTCGGTTCATCCGGATCCCGGCGGCGACCGCTTCTGGCCCGAGATGCTCACCGACCACGACGACGGCCTTCTCGCCCGCCTTCGCGATGTCCCGGGCCGCGGCATCGAGGAACCGCTCCAGCCGCTCCGAGGGGTCCAGTTCGTCGTACGCCTTCTCGGGCAACCCGTTCTCGGGCAACCCGTTCTCGGGCAACCCGTTCTCGGGCAACTCGCCCGACTCCTCATCCGTCGCATCCTGTTCGGAGGCCTCACCCGCGTACGACTCGACACGCCGTCCGAGTTCGCTCAGGAACGCCGGCATTTGGCTCGGCCGCAGGGCCAACCGCGAATCGGCGGAGGCCCCGGTCGGCGTATACCCTCCCTCGACCACGTACAACCGGCTCATCGAGCCCTGCTCGTTCGCCAACGGGTCGCGATTCGCCGCGAAGCTTTGTGCGTTGCGAATGAACCCGGGATCCGAACCGAGGAAATCGGCTTGCAGCGATAGGATCACCTCGGCGGACGCCAGATCGAGCACCTGGTCGGCCGAATTCCCAAAAACCTCCCGCGTCGCTTGACGCATCGCGTCGCCATGGACTCCGTCGTGCACCGCCACGATCGAGTCTGGCAAACGTTCGCGGAGTCGTTCCAACATGCGCACGACGCTCGGCGAAGCCGTCGGCGGGGCGAGGACCGCGAACCGGCCGGCGAGGTTATTCGCCCGCGCGGTGCGAACGAGCGCCGGCCCGTAGTTCTCGAACGCGTCCCAGCCGACGACCTCGGGACGCTCCCCCGGTTCGCGGCGGAGGATCGGCCCTTCGTCGCTTCGCGCCCGGTCGGGATCGTACAAGCCGAGGATCGAGGCCTGCACGTAGGCGTCGGTCCCTGCCGAGGCGGGATGATCCACGTTCGGCTCGATCTTGATCGGTCGGCCGTCGACGTTCGTGACAAGCAAGTTGTAAACGCGACCGGCCAACTCGAAATTCGTCGAGCGGCTGTAATGCTCCCCCGGCACCCGGCCTTCGGGACGAACCACGAACGGGGCGATCAGCTCTTCGGGATAACGACAACCCGCGACCCCCGCCATCGCGAAGGAGGCCCCCATCAGCTGCATCCACCGACGCCGCGAAACCCCCTCGGGGAACTCCGACGCCGCGACCGGAAACTCGCGATGCAGGTATTGCTGAAAGTCGTCTTGTTGCTGCAACTCCGAGAGGCTCCGCCAATAGCGGCTCCGGGGGCCACCCGAGGAGCGAGAATCGGTCGACGAGTCGTTAGGAATCATAGATTTTTCAGACGGAACGGGGTGCGTCTCGGACGGATCGGGGCACGCCAGCGGATCGTGACGTGGCGGAACAGAGACTCAGCGGTGACACACGGCACAGTGGACCTGCGGGTTGATGTTTTCATCCTCCCGGAGCTTCTCGGCAAACGCTTCCTGATCCCAGTCCTCCGGGGGCGTCCAGTCGAGGGTCGTCACGAACTCCTTCGGACGCAGGTGCGGGTCAGGGTTACGGTGACAAGTGATGCACCACGCCATCGACAACTCCTCGTGCTGGTACACGACTTCCATCTGGTCGATGCGGCCGTGGCAACTCTTGCAACTGACCCCGGCGTTCACGTGAGCCGAATGGTTGAAGTAAACGAACTCCGGAAGGTTATGAACACGTTTCCACGCGACGCTCCGGCCCGATTCCCAGCTTTCGTGGATCGGCTGCAATTTCGGGCTCTCGGGGTGAACCGCCGCCAACGCCGTGACACCCTCTTCGTCGCCGGGACTGTGGCAATTAATACAGGTCGCGGTCGGAGGAACCGCGGCGTGCGCGGCGTCGAACACCGTGTTGTGACAGTAGCGACAATCCATCTTGAGCTGGCCGGCATGGATCGCGTGGCTAAACGGGACCGGCTGCTCCGGCTTGTAGCCCACGTTCAACGTTTGCGGATCGGTTACCAACCCGCCCATCGCGGCGGCGAAAACCGCGCCGCCGACGATTGCCAAGCCGAGAACGCCGAGGAAGGGGTTAGTCCAGCGTGGGAACAGGAAGCGTTGCATAGTGCGTCGCCCCGCCCCTGGGGCGCGGCCGTCATCCACGAGGTGTGTTCAATCCGGCAGAGAACTACTCTGCCCACCAAATAAGAGCCGCAAGTATCGCGACACACTTCACGGTGTGACAAGGCCACCGACCCGCGAGCGACATTGTGTCGCATCGTCCCCACCCGCTCGGCGTGATCATTCGCCGTGATCCCGCAGAGCCCTTGGCACTCGCGGAACCCCTGGCACTCGCGGCGCCCTGGATCCCCGCGGCGCCCTGGATCCCCGCGGCGCCCTGGATCCCCGCGAGGCCCTGAATCCTCGCGAGGCCCTTGGAACGCTCGGGACCCGCGGTTCGCTAGGGATGCCACCAATCGCCCGATTCGGTCACCGGATCGGTCGGGCATCGCATCGAATCGAGGGCCGAGGCGAGTTCCGAAACCGCCCAATCGGGCTCGTCGATCTCCAACCGATACTCGGGCCAACTCCACCCCCCCGGCCAAATCTGGTGCGGCGCCGGCCAACGGGTCTCCGGCGTCGTCCTTTGTAATCGTGCGAGCAGTCGCGGGACGCCGGGGCGGGAAGCGTCGGGATCCGATAGCGACGGCAGAGGGGGGACCGCGGCCGCGACCCACGGCGACGACGCCCCGGGGGCATTTTGACGCACACCCCCCCCTTCGCCCAACGACCGCCTCGCCGCCCCCGCATCGCCTACGCCCGCGTCGCCTACGCCCGTGTCGCCTACGCCCGTGTCGCCCGTTTCCGGGGCGTTCGACGCCGCCACATCCCGGGACGGCTCGTATGCCGGTGGCGTTCGAGGCGGCGGCGGCATTCGGGATGCCGCCGGGGCATTCCCGACGATCTCCATCGGCGGCGACATCGGCAGCGCCGGGATCGTTCGCACGCCGAACTCGGCGGTCAACCGTTCGCACAGTTCCTGCCGTGCCGCCGCGGTGTCACCGATCAACGCGAGCGACGGGGCGGCGGCGGTGACGTGGCGGGCCAACTCTCGGATCGTCCACCCGAACCGCGGGTCCCGGTAATGCGCCGCGACGTCACACGCCGGACGAAGCACGAACAGCCGAGCCGTGTAGCGGGGGTGGGGGACGATCAAGCCGTGGCTGCCGCCGACCAGCGCCCCGTGTAGGACGACGTCGAGGTCGATCGAACGGGCCCCCCAGCGGGCGCGACGCTGGCGGCCGAGAAAGCTTTCCGCGTCTTGCAAGATCGCCAAGATCTCGCGGGCCGAGCAAGTCGTATCGAACGCGGCGACGGCGTTCAAAAACGGCTCTTGCCCCCCCGGGCCGCCGATCGGCGGCGTGCGATACAGACGACTCGTCCGCAGGTCACCGATCCCCGGCTGCGACGCGACCCGCCGCGCCGCGTCGGCGATCACCGACTCGCGATCCCCGAGATTGCTACCGAAGCTGATTAGACATTGTGAAATCATCGCCCCAATTTAACCCAATCGGAAACGGGATCAGGCCTGCAGGTTGAAGCCGCCGGAGGACGGATTGCCCACGGCGGTTCCCGGCGCCATTCCCGCTTGCCGGGCACAGACCGCTCGCCACGTTTCCGCTTCGATCCGAAGCACCGTTTCGATCTCGCCGGCGGTCGCCGCGTCGGCGGCGCTTTCGGCAGCGAGCAAGTGTTGAATGAGAAACACGTACAGGTCGGCGACACGGCGGTTGAGATCGAGATCTCCCTGCGCCGTGATCCCGTCGAGCAACTCGGTGAGGATCTCCAGAAGTCGCAGCGACGCTTGACTCGCCTCGGTCGAGGCGCCACGCGACCAACTGACGGCTAACCCGCCCGCGATTTCCGCGGCCCGTTCGATCAACATTAAACGCAATTTGGCCGGGGAGGCCGTCCCGACGGTTCCCTGCAAGTAACGGCGGCCCCGTTGGTCGGTCGGGCCCCGTTGGTCGGTCGGGCCCCGTTGGTCGGTCGCGGCGTGATCGGGTCGTAGCGTGCTGTCCATGCGAAGAAGGCTTCCTTGGCGGAGGGTGGATCAGGGTTCGTGGCGTCTCGATCAGCCGGACGACTGGGAGGGTCCGGACGGGATCTGGATCGGTTTGATGTCGGAGAGGAATTGCTGGTTCGATTGCACTTTCGCGATCGACTCTTCCATGCGGTAGAACTGGGTGAGCATCCGTTCCCGCTCCGCTTCCAGCCGCTCGTCCATCGATTCGACGCGTGACCGGTTCCGCTCGATCCGTTGGCCCAAGGCGTCGTTGCGGGAAAGGAGCAACCCGCCGTCGGTCCCGGCCACGCGGTCGGCGAATTGATCGAGCCGGGCGGCGAGCCCCGTTTCGTCGGTCGCGAAGAACGCCTCGACGGCACCGGGCTCTTCGGCCAACGCCTCGCGGAGTTTGGTTTCGTCGAGGGTCAGCTTTCCGTCGTCCTGGAACCGCATCCCGACTTGTCCGATCGATCGGTACGCCCCCGCCCCGCGGAGCGTCCCCGACAGCAGCCGCTTGTAGCCCGACTCGACACGGAGCGCTTCGCCCGAGCCGAACAACAACCCGGCCTCTTCGGTTTCCGGGTCGAAGAAGGTCAGCGACTCGAGTTTTTCGACGAACGTGTTGTATTGCTTCACGAACGTCTTGGCGGCGGTCAACACCGCCTCCGGGTTCTCGGCGATCGTGACGGTGATCGGTTCGTCCGACAATTCCTTCATCGTCAACGAGAGCTCGCCCGAGGGTGCGGACCCGGCATCACGGGGCCCGACCAACGCGACGACCGACTCGCCCCCGACGGTCTGTTCGCTGCCGGTGCCGGCGAGCCCGAGGTCGGCCGCCGCGGTCCCCTTGCCGGTGTCTTCGATTTCGAGCTCGCCTGAACCGCCCGAGGTATCGACGATCGCGAGCCCCGCCGCGTCATCGCCGATCGACGCCTCGACGCCGATCCCTCGTCCGTTGATCGCGTCGACCAACTCGCCGACCGTCGTGATCTGTTCCGCCTTCAGGTTGATCGCCGCGACCGCGCCGCTACGGTCGGTGATCGTGAAGCTGCCGGAGGTCACCCCCGCGCCGCTGTTGAGCGAGCTCAGCAACGTTTCGGCGGTGAGCGGTTCGGTCGTCGCGACCCCTTCGCTCAGCTCGAACACGCCGTCGGTGGAGCGGAGCACCCGCTCCGGCCCGCCATCGCTGGAAACCGCGATCATCGCGTCTTGGCCACGGGCCCGGGTCCGCAGGTCGAGCTCGAAACCGGAGGTGTTGATCGCGAACTGGCCCGCGTCGCCGCCGACGGTCCCTTGAAAGCGGAGCGAGAAGGTGCCGTCGTCGTTGACCCGGATTCCCGCGTTGGCGTAAGGCGTCGCGTCGTTGATTTTCGCGACGATCGTCTCGAGCGTGTCCTCGGCGTCGATCGTGATCGTATCGGCTTGACCGCCGACAACCGCCGAAACGGACGCCCCGCCGACGGTTTGCGTCGTCGCCGACCCGGCGATCCGCAGGTCGGCCGCCGCGGTCCCGTTGCCGCTGTCGGCAATCGTTAACGTATCCGACCCGCCCGCGGTGTCGACCACGGCGATGCCGTCCCCGGCATCGTTGAGCGACGCGGTGACGCCGATCCCGAGCGAGTTGATCCGGCCGATCAGGTCGCCGACCGTTTGCACGTCGTCGACCTTCAAGTTGACCGCGCCGACCTGGCCCGAGCTGTCGGTAACGGTGAAACTCCCCAACCCGATCCCTTCGCCCCGATTCAACTCCGAGAGCGGCGTGTCGGCGGTGACCGTTTGCCGGTTCAGGTTTTCTCCGACGAGGATCCCGTTGTCGGTCGACGACTCGATCCCCAACGCCGCGGCGGTGTCGTCGGCCGATCCGACACTGAACGTCCCCGTCCCACCCGAGACGTCCCGAATCTGGAGCCCGTTGCGGGCGTCGTTGAGCCGGGCGACGACGGGCAAACCGGCGGCGTTGATCGTGTCGATCACCTCACTCGTGCTCGTCGCCGCCGAAAGGTCGACCGAAGCGGTCGACCCGTCGGCGAGGGTCAGATCGATCTGCGTCAGCGGCCCGGTCCCGGCCCCGCCGTTGAGATCGCCGAGGGGGACCCCACGGAGCGAACCGACACCATCGGGAAGCTCGATCGCGAATCCGTCGGCGGTATCCGCGGCGACATCGATGCCCCACAGCCCGAGGTCGGCCGCCGTCTCGGCCGCCCCCAACTGCGTCACCTTCAAGTTCGACGCCGCGCCGCCGCTGGTGTCGATCAGCCGAAACGTGTCTCCCGCGGTGGTCGCGGTCACCCCGACGTCGGCATCGTTGATCGCGGTGAGGACGTCGTCGACCGTGCGAGCGGCCGACAGGTCGATTTCGGCCGATCGCCCGCTGCGGTCGGTGATCCGAATCGCCCCGGTCTCGACCCCGCGGCCGCCGTTGAGACTGGAGAGATCGAGTGACCGATCGAGCGAACCCTCGCCGTCACGGACCGAAAGCGTCCCCGAGAGTCCCAGCGCCGCGGTCGGCGACGCGAATCGGCGGAGCGACCCGACGTCGTGCGTCGACGCCGTCTGCAACGTCCGGACGACGTGCGTCCCGGGTTGTGATTGGGAGCCGCCCGATACCGAGACCGCATCGGGGTTGCTGCTCGTCGCCTTCGTCGACCGGAACAGCCCAGAATCCGCGAGCGATTTCCCGGCGAGTTGCGTGCCGACGACGACCGCGGTCAGTTCGCCGACCGCCTTCTGCTGCTCCTGGAGCGATTCGGTCCGGCTGACCAAACGGTCGCGGGGGCGGCCGCTGATCTGCATCAACTGATCCACCGTTCCGGCGATGTCGGTGCCGGTGATCAATCCGATCGAGCTTTGAATGCGTCCCATCGTTGGCCGTGCGGGATCGTGGTAAGTCGACCCGACCGTTTAAGTTTCTTTGTTCGGATCGAACCTGGTCACTCTCAACAGATCGGACGATGTGGGGGGCCGATTGAGGATTTCGATCCCCATCGGCCGAAGTCGGCCGTTTGCCGTGTCGCCCCACCAGGTGGTTTTCGCGCCCGGGCTTCAATACGGGCGAGAAACCGACGGGGTCCCCCCAGAGCGTAGGTCAGTGTGCGAGGGAGACGCGCCTTTACTCATCGAGAGAACTTTCCCCGCGAAAAAAATGTCCTTCCGACATGAGCCCCCACCCACGACAAACCCCGATGGACCAAGAAAACGGAAGACGACCGGTCGAAACCCGTTCGACCGGCCGTCAGCGTTGAAGTCGGCGCCGTCTCCGGCCACGTCGGCGCTCCCGGCGATGACGCTACTGCAGCAACGACAGGACGTTTTGGGGGTTCTGGTTCGCGAGCGCCAACACGTTCGTCCCCGACTGGACCAGGATCTGCGAGCGGGTCAGGTTCGCCGATTCTTGGGCGAAGTCGGCGTCGCGGATCGAGCTCTCCGCCTCTTGCAGATTGGCCATCGTGTCGGTGAGGCTCACCAGGTTGCTTTCGAGCGTGGTTGCTTGGAACGCCCCGAGTCGCCCCCGCAGGCTGGTCACCTTCTCGATCACCTCGTCGATGACGGTCGAGGCCCCGGTGACGTCGTTGTTCAGGCTCTTCAGTTGGCCGCTTCCCAGTTCGTACAGCCGTCCGTTCGCCCCGCCCAGCTTCCCCGTGCTGACCGAGCCGATCCCGAGTCGGGCCTGTTGGTTGCTCGTCACGTTCGGGCCGAGTTGGAACAGCGCCCCGCCGCCGGTGATCGAGAACGAAAAGTTTTGGTCGCTCCCGCCGTTGACGGTCAGGCCCAAGTTGAGCGAACTGGTGTTGATCGACAACGTGTTCGCCTCCCCGGTCGCCTCGATCCCGTTCACGGTCGCGACGATGTCCTCGCCGGTTTCCCGGAACGCCGAGAGCGACGACTTGAACGTCCCCGAGGCCCCTTCGGAGATCACATCGACGTTGATCAGGGCGCTCGACCCATAACCGTTCGAGGTGAAGACCAGTTCGCTGTCGACGTTCGCGGCGCTGACCCCGGTGCTGTCCGACACCAGGTTCACCGCGGAGGCGACCTGGTCGATCGACGTCCCGGCGCCGAAGTTGAAGGTTTCCGCCCCGGACGACCCGTTGAGCTGGAACACGAGCGAATCGAGGAGCACCTCGCCGCCGCTGGTCCCGGTGCTCAAACTGTCAATCCCTTCGTTGATGTCGAACGACGCGTTCGCCAGTCCGGTCGCCGAGAACACGGCGGAGGAGGGTGCGGCACCGTCGACGGTCGCCCCGTCGATCGCGGTCGCGATGTCGGCGGCCGATTGCGGCGCCGAATCATCAACGGTCACGGTCAACACCTTCTGTTCGCTGTCGAAGTCGGCGCTGTTGGCGGAGCCCGAGACGAATTCGACCGTGACGTTGTTGTAAGCCGCCCCGTCGACGTTCGCCGTGATCGTCAACGCGTCCGCGGCGGCGGCGGTCGCGGTCGTGCCGGCGGTCCCGCCGCCGGTGCCGGCCGCGGTCGCGCCTTCGGCGACGAACCCGTCGAGGTCATCGATCGCGGCCTCGATCACCTGTGCGTCCGCGTTGGTGCCGGTGAAATCGGCGGTAATCGTCAGGTCACCGGTGTTGGCGTCGTAGCTGACTTGGCCACTTCCCCCCGCCACGTCGTCGACGAGCACGACGTTTTCGAAGTCCGGACCTCCGGTGATGTTGATATTCTCACCGCCGATCGCCGCGGTCGCGAGCCGAGCACTCGGTCCCCCGGCCGTCGCGGCCGTCGCGGCGGAAAACCCGCTGCCGGTGACCTCCGCCTGGGTCGCGGCCGAGTCGATCACGACCTCGACGTCGATTTGGCCCGTCGGCCCCAGATTCGCCTGCTCGATGTTGGCGTCGCGGACGCTCGAAACCGCACCGGCGGTGTTGACGAAGTCGAGCGACCCGTCGAGCAGTTTCCGGCCCTGGAACGTCGTCGTTTGTGCGATCCG
Organism: Pirellulaceae bacterium; assembly: GCA_041685355.1. Taxonomy (GTDB): domain Bacteria; phylum Planctomycetota; class Planctomycetia; order Pirellulales; family Pirellulaceae; genus JAWLFY01. The sequence continues at coordinate 29,326 of JAWLFY010000018.1, forward strand.
GTTGATCGCCTCGAGCGAGCTGTCGATCTGCAACTGATTCGCCGCGATCTCGTCGTCGCTGAGCGCCCCCGAGTTGGCGGCCTCGACGACCAGCCCTCGGACGTCGTTGAGCAGGTTGCTGACCTGACCCAACGCGCTGTCGGCGGTGCTGATGATTTGGCTCGCACGGCGGGTGTTGCTGACCGCCTTGCCCAGACTGGTGATCTCGCTCCGCAACGCCTCGCTGGCGATCAACCCGGCGGGGTCGTCCGATCCGCTGTTGATCCGCAAACCGGTGCTCAGCCGGGTCAGCGCCGTTTGCAGGTCCGAGTTACTCCGCTGCAATCGGTTTTGGGCGACCAGCGAAGGGACGTTCGTATTGATTCGGGTCATGGCGTTGAGGATCCCTGCGTGCGATGAGTTCACCGCGGACGGCGTCAAAGCGGCCGCGACGGAACGGGTTGCCCCAAGAACGTGCGGCCGACCGTCGGCCGCGAGACACATGGAGGCACGTTCGCTAGAGATTGCTCATCGGCCAACCGTCAACGCCTCCGTCGAAACGTTCAGGAAAACCGCGATGAAACGCTCACCACCCCTGCAAAGAATTCGCACGACCCGCACAACCGGACAAGTCCTCGTCGCCGGCGTCCGCCGCCCCACCCGAAGAGACGCTCCGGGTCTCGGATCGACGCCGTTTCGGATCGGCCGCGTCTCGGATCGACGCCGTTTCGGATCGACGCCGTTTCGGATCGACGCCGGTTCGGATCGGCCGCGTCTCGGATCGGCTCAAAAAAGCCGGTTGACGCCATTCAGCGCGGCGACCCGGTACGCCTCCGCCATCGTCGGGTAGTTGAACGTCGTTTCGATGAAATACTCGATCGTGTTCTGACCCGGCGGTTGGCTCATGATCGCCTGGCCGATGTGCACGATCTCCGACGCGTTGGCACCGAAACAGTGAACGCCGAGCACCTCGAGCGTCTCGCGGTGGAACAACAGCTTCAACATCCCGGTCGTCTCGCCGGTAATTTGGGCCCGCGCCAAACTTCGGAATTGGGCCTGTCCGACCTCGTAGGGGACACAAGCCTCGGTGAGCTGTCGCTCGGTTTGGCCGACCGAGCTGATTTCGGGACTCGTGTAGATCCCTGTCGGGATATCGTTAACCCGTAGGTTCCCGTCGGCCTGTCCGAGCAGGTGCATCGCCGCGGCTCGGCCTTGCGTGTAGGCGGCGCTCGCGAGCGAGGGGATCCCGATCGCGTCGCCGACGGCGTAGACGTGCGGGACCGACGTTTGGAACTGCTCGTCGACGACCAACTGCCCCCGAGAGTTTGTCTCCAGCGGCACGTTCGCAAGCCCCATATCGTCGGTATTCCCCTGACGCCCGTTCGCCCACAAGAAGACGTCCGTCTTCAGCCGCTTGCCGCTCTTCAGGTGCAACACCACGCCGTCGTTGACTGTCTCGATGTGGTCCATCGACTCGTCGTGACGGATGATCACCCCTTGATCCCGGAGATGATACGACAACGCGTCGATGATCTCGTCGTCGAGAAACTCGAGTAACTTCGAGCGGTTGTTGACGAGGTTGACCTTGATCCCGAGGTTGCGAAACATCGACGCATACTCGGTCCCGACCACGCCGGCACCGTACACGGTGATCGAAGACGGCTTGTCGCGAATGCCGAGAATCGTGTCGCTGTCGAAGATCCGGGGATGCGTGAAGTCGAGGTTCGGGGGGCGATAGGGGCGGGACCCCGGCGACAGGACGAAATATTTGGCGGTGACCGGATCCCCTCCGTCGACCGAAACGGAGTGCGCGTCGACGAAACGGGCTTGCCCGCGATAAATCGGCACGTCGTTGCGGTCGTAAAACGATTGACGCATCGCGACTTGGCGGCCGATGATCGTCTGCGTCCCCCGGTTCAGCTGTTCCATCGTGGGGCTCATCGACACGCCCATCTCTCGCAGCGTCGGGTTTCGCAGCGCCCGCATCGTCGCGGTGATCGAATACCGAAGCGCCTTGCTGGGGATCGTCCCCCAGTGGGTACATCCGCCGCCGATTTGGCGGTATCTTTCCGCCACGGCGACACGGAGCCCCCCTTTGGCCGCCTGCATGGCCGCCCCCTCTCCACCGGGGCCGGTGCCGATCACGAACAAGTCATAGTCATAATCGGGATCGCTGGTCGTCTCGTTCACGTTGGGACACTTCCTTGGTTGGCGTGGGCGGTTCGTCGCCCGGACGACGGCACAACGAACGACCGGTTTTTACGATGTTGCTCGCATGCGTCCAGACCGATGTGACCTTCGGGGCGGTCGATCCGAATCTTCGCCGGGGCCGCGACCGCTTGTTCGACGCCGCCGTGACTCTCGGCCCTGACGGACCGCTGACAGTGTATCGGAAAACCCACCTGCCTCAGCTGGGGTGATGGCCGTGGCTCGATCGGGTGTGTCCCCTGCCGGGCCGACCTCACCGGGCCGACCTCACCGGGCCGACCTCACCGGGCCGATCTCACCGGGCCGACCTCACCGGGCCGACGTCGCCGGGCCGGTTCGGGTCGGGTTGGGTTGGGTTGGCGATCTGCTACGACCGCTCGTTCCCGTGTCGTTTGGATTCGTCGCCGAGTTGGACGAGCGGGGGGTTTTCATGGCGGGCGGCCGGATTTTTGGCACAGCTGCCGCAGGACGGGGCGTCGGGGCCGGCCTTGCCGAGACCGCGACGGACCGTGCGGACGCTTTGGCGGAGGATCCACCACGCCGCGACGACGACGATCAAACCCGCCATCCAATTCTGCCAATCCATTCTGTCTTGTCTCCGAAACGCGAGAACCAATTGTTCACGCGAACCATCGTGAGCCGACTTGGTAGGTCGCCATCGCCGCCAGATACGCGAGGACGGTCATGTAGGTGAAGCTGAGGATTGGCCAAGCCCACGAGTTCGTTTCCCGTTTGATGATAAACAGGGTGCTCGCGCACTGGGCGCAGAGGGCGAAGAAGACCATCACCGAGAGGGCGACGGGGACGGTGAAGACAGGTCGGCCGTCGGGCCACGTCGCCGAGCGGAGGGCCCCGATGAGTCCCTCGTCTCCTTCGTCGACGTCGCCGCCGAGGCTGTAGATCGTCCCCAGGGTGGCGATGATTACCTCGCGAGCGGGGAAGCTGGCGATCGCCCCGACGCCGATCTTCCAATCCCAACCGAGCGGACGCACGACCGGTTCGATGCCGTGTCCGATCCGTCCGAGCAGGCTTTCCTCGAGCAATCGCGCGCTCTCGGCTTTGAGTTCGGACTGCATCGCCTCCAGTTCCGGGTCCGATTCGTCGGCGGCTTCGACGCGGGCGGCGGCTTCGACGCGGGCTTGGAGCTCGTGTTGACGGCTGTGGTCGCTGGGCCAGTACCCGGCGAACCAGATCAGGACGGAGGCGGCGAAGATGAGCGTCCCGGCCCGAACGATGAATTCGCGGCACGCCTCCCAGACGCGGGATAGCACGACGCGAGGGGAGGGGATCTTGTATTCGGGGAGTTCCAGCACGAACGGGGCGGTTTCGCCACGGAGCAGGGTGCGTTTGAGCAGCCACGAAATGGGGATCGCGACGACGACGCCGACCAGATACATCGACATCAAGACGATGGCGGGGAGCGAGATAAATCCGAGCACGGTGGTCGCGGGGATAAACGCCCCGATCAGCAACAGGTAAACGGGCAGCCGCGCGCTACAACTCATCAGCGGGGCGACGAGGATCGTCGCGAACCGATCGCGTCGGTTTTCGATCACGCGGGTGGCCATGATGCCGGGGACGGCGCAGGCGAAGGAGCTCATCAGCGGCAGGAACGACTTTCCGCTCAGCCCGAACAGCGTCATCACGCGGTCGACCAGGAACGCGGCGCGTGACATGTAGCCGCAATCTTCGAGGATCGCGATGAACAGGAACAGCAACGCGATTTGGGGGAGGAAGATGATCACCCCGCCGACCCCCGCGATCACCCCGTCGACCAACAGGCTGCGGAGCATCCCGGGCCCCATCACCGTCCGGATGCCGTCCGCCGCGGCGCCGGTCGCCGTTTCGATCCAACCCATCGGGACGCCGGCAAAGGAGTAGATCGCTTGGAAAATCATGAGCATCAGCGAGACGAACAGGACCACGCCGACGACGCGATGGGTCAGGATCGCGTCGAGCCAGTCGGTGGCCCCGCCCGAACCGTCGCGGCGGTGCAGCACCCCGTCCAGCTTTTCGGCGGCCCAGCGGTAGCGGGCGGAGCACTCCATGTCGGCCGGGTCCCCGAGCGTCTCGGCCATCTGCAGGCGGAGGTCGTGGAGCGTGCCGATCGCCGCCGGGCCATATTTCCGATCCGCCTGGCGTTCCGCCTCGCCGCCACGGTCGAGCAACATCCGTTCGATCAGATAGCGATCCGGCTCGGGCGGACCGGCGGGACTCTTCGCGGCGGCCAGGTGGGCGCGAAGTTGGTCGCAGGTTTCGTAAAACGCGTCCGGCAAGGGACGGCTGCGTGCGGGCGGGGCGTCACGGTGGGCCTGGACCGCGTCGACGACGGCGGACGTCAGTTCCTGTAAACCCTGGCGGCGGGTTGCCGCCGTCGCGACCACCGGGACCCCTAATCGCTCGGACAGCGCATCGACGTCGATCGTGATCCCCCGGGCTTGGGCCGAGTCGATCATGTTCAGAGCGATGACGACCGGCTTGCCCAGTTCGAGAACTTGGCTGACGAGAAACAGGTTCCGCTCGAGCACCGCCGCGTTGACGACACACACGACCGCATCGATCGGCGGTTCGCCGACCCGGCCATCGGTGAGCACCTGGACCGCGACCAACTCGTCGGGGGAACGGGGCGCGAGGCTGTAGGTCCCCGGGAGATCAACCAGATCGAACGGTTCGGGCCCGATCCGGCAACGGCCGACCTTCCGTTCGATCGTGACCCCCGGAAAGTTGCCGGTGCGAACGTTCATCCCGGCGAGCGCGTTGAACAGCGTGCTCTTCCCGGTGTTGGGGTTCCCGACCAGGGCGATACGAAGCGTCCGAGACGACGGATCCGAGCTTGGAGGGGAGAGGGTGGACAACGTGATGAACGCAGGTGCGGGAGGTGGGGGATGCGATGATTCGCGATCGGGAGTGGCGAATCGCGGGTTCGAAATCCTGGCCGCTGGCGAGCAGCTCTCGTCGATTGCGGACGACGTTTCCCCGACGGGGCGTTACGTTTCGGCGCTGCTTGCCTGACGGGCGCTGCTTGCCTGACGGGCGCTGCTTGCCTGACGGGCGCTGCTTGCCAAGGGATCCTGACGGGCCGGGGCGAGTGAAGCGACCGAGTCGACCTCGACGCGACGGGCTTCTCCGACCCGGACGGCGATCCGGCTACCCTGGACCGAGCATTTCAGCGGGTCCCCGAGCGGCGCGGCGCGAAGGAACGTCACCGGCTGGCCGGGGATAAACCCCATTTCCCGCAGCCGGCACGAGATCCCGTCGCACCCGTCGACCCGGACAATTCGGGCACTCTGTCCCGGCAGCAATCGATCGAGCGTCACCATGTGATCCGCCGCACCCGGAAGGCATCAAAAGGAGGGAGATTTCGAAGCTGAAATGACGCTCGCGTTGCTAATGAGAACGTCTCTCAAATAGTTGCGACTGGCGTCCGGATTGTCAAGGGGTGGGAGCCGTGAGACCGGGCGGCTTGCGTCGTTCGTCTCGCGGCTGACGACCTCGCCTCGAGCGATCATCTCCAAGAGCCGAACCGTTTCGTCGGCGGTCGTGCTACCCAGCCCGAATCGCTCGCTCCGTTCCGGAAAGACCGAGGTGTCACGCCGAAACACCTTGCTGTGAAGCTTGGTGTGGTTCAACCCGATCCGTTCCATTTCGGTCGCGGTGGTCCGCAGCCCGACACGGTCGATGACCAGATTGGTCGCGGTGTTGTCGGAGCTCGTGTCCGTAGTCGCGACCGGGGGGGCATCAGCCGGTTGAGCATCGCCGGGAGGTCTTCCTGGAGCCCCGGTTCAAACTCGATCGCCCCGATCACGCCCGTACTGCCGACGTTAAAGACGTGGACCAGCCCGGCGGTGATTCCGGAACGTTCCACGATTCCGCGAACCGAGTCGGTGAGATCGTGCATCTCGCCGTTTCCGGATGTTTTCAGCTCGAGTTCTTCTTGAACCACCATGGTCGTCTCGCCCGTTCGAGGGTCGGGTCGCGCCGGATCGCGGATCGGTTCGTGCCCGGTCGCGTGGAACCGACGATCAATTTAGCGAAATTCGAGGCGAGTTCCGACACCGCACGGGAAGGGGTTGGCGGCTTAGAATGGCGACTTCGATCGCATTCGGGATCGAAACAACGACCTTGATTACGCACTCGAGACGGATTCACCCATGCTGTCGCCCAGATTCCTTTTACGTCGTCTCCGGTTCCCGGTGACGTTTGTCCTGTTCGTGTTGCTCGGTTCTCCGTTGGTGGCGCAGACGACCCAGGCGGATCAGCCACCGCCCCCGTCACCGCTGCCGACTTCGGGGATGCAGGAGGGGGACGAGGGAGCGGCGGCACGCGTCGATGCGTCCGACCACGATTCGTTGCAGGCGGCGATCGACGCGTTGCCGGTGGCGGGCGGTGTGGTGAAGATCCCGCCGGGGGTGTTCGAGATTTCGCAGCCGCTGGAGGTGCGTACGGGGGACACACGGATCGAGGGGAGCGGGACGGCGACGCAAATCCGTAACGTCAACACCGAGGGGGCCGCCGCGGTGGTGATCCGACCGGACGACTTCGAGAATCAGCCTCGGGCTCGGCTATGGCGAGTCGAGGTTTGCAATCTGCGGATCACCGGAAATTCCGAGAGCGGCGTCGGGATCGACGCGGTCGGGGTGCAGGAGGCGGTGTTCCGCAACGTGTCGGTCGACCGCAACGGGAGCCACGGGATCCGGATGGAGCGCTGTTTGGAGAACCCTCGGGTGATCGGATGCAACCTGACGTACAACAACGGATCGGGATTGAGGCTCTTGGGGGGGCACGACATCGTCGTCAGCGCGAATCAGTTCGAGGAGAACCTGGACGCGGTCACGTTGACCGACGGGTTTAACCTGACGTTCACGGGGAACAACGTCGACGACCATCTCCGTCACGGGGTCGTCGTGGAAAACTCGTACGGTTCGGTGATCGCGAGCAACATGATCGAGGAGTGTGCCGGAACCGCGGTCGTTTTGGATCGTGACTGTTATGGGATCGCCGTCAGCGGGAACGCGATCGCGCATCATCTCGGCGGCGGCGTCGACTTGAAGGACGCGTGGGGCTGTACCGTGACCGGGAACAACTTCGTGTTGGTCCACGAATTCTCCGTGCGAATTTCGAAGGATAGCGGCCGACACACGGTCACCGGGAACCAGTTCACCAACAGCTACATCGGGGAGGGAAAGATTCGCCGCGCCGACGGGATCGACGCCGAGCAGCCATGGCGCAAAGACGTTTGTGCCGGGATCGTGTTGGAAGAGACCGAGGACGTGCTGATCAGTTCGAACCAGTTCTCCGGATTGACGACGCGGGCGGTGGAGACCCGTGGGGCGTGCGAACGGTTGATGGTGACCCACAACTTGATCACCGATCACGGTCGCGGGCTTCCCGAAGGGACGGAGCCGATCGAAACGGGGGACGCGACGGAGTCGGTATTCGAGCCGAACATGATTCAAGGCCGCTGACGGCGATTGCGAGTCGATCAACGGCACCTTGTAGCCCTTCATGCGAGGTTGTTCCACGATCTTAGTGGCAACTGCCCAGAACGTAGGTTTTGGAGGCATTGCTGCGATGTCCGAAGTGGGGATGCGTGCGAGCGCGGACAAGCTCGAGAGGGTCCTCCGCCGGCAATCCCCGATGCAGGACGCGAAGCACCTTCGGCGCATCGCAGACCGGGCGATTCCTCGGTAGATTGCTGCTCAGCAGTGCGCGCCACCGCATCACCTCGCGTCGCTTGGTGTACTTCATTCACCATTCGGACATCGCAGCGATCCTAAAAAAACCTCGCCGACGCCAGCCCGCAAGCCACTCAAATTGCGGAAGAGCCAGCTTCCGGAGCCGGAAAGGCCCCACAGATTCTGCTGACGAGGACTTTATCGAGGCGTAAGCACCGAGAAACGGGCCACGGACTCACGAGCCTTTGGTTTCGTCGCCGGCTTTGCGGTGGTGTCGTTCGAGGAAGAGTTTGATCGGGACTTCGCCGAACGGGAGGTGATCGCGGAACACGCCGAGGAGGTAGCGTTGGTAGTCGCGTCCGATCGCTTTGGGGTCGCTGCACATCAGCACGATCGTCGGCGGTTCGGTTCCGACTTGGGTGGCGTAGTAGATCTTGGGTCGGCGGTTTTGGTGCATCGGCGGCGGGTGGGCGTCGACGGCGGTGCGGACGACGCGATTGAGGACGCCGGTGGAGACGCGTTGGCGGGATTGTTTGAAGAGCATCGTGGCGTGGTTGAGCAACGCCTTGACGTTCTTGCCGGCTTGTCCGGTGATGAACGCGATCGGGGCGTACGCGAGCGTCGGGAACTGGCCGCGGAGGTAGCGGACCCAGCGTTCGGTGGGGACGACGTCGCGGAGCTGGTCCCATTTGTTGACCACGAAGATGCACGGCTTGTGGTTGTCGATGACGTAGCCGACGAGTTGTTTGTCGACCTTGCTGGCGGTTTCGGTCGCGTCGAAGAACATCAGCACGACATCGGCGCGGCGGATCGAGCGTTGGGCGCGGTGGGTGCTGTAGAACTCAAGGTCGGTGCGGACGCTTTTGCGTTTTCGCAACCCCGGGGTGTCGATCGCGACGAGTTGTTGGCCGTCGATCTCGAAGTGCACGTCGACGCTGTCTCGGGTCGTCCCCGCGACCTCGCTGACGATCATCCGCTCGGCCTTGGCGAGGGTGTTGACGAAGGTGCTCTTGCCGACGTTGCGGCGGCCGACGATGGCGACCTTCATCTGCGGCTCGTCGACCACTTCGGTCCCTTCGGGGAGCCGGTCGGCGATCAGGCCGAGGAGGTCCTCGCGGCCGCGGTTCTGGATCGTGCTGACGGGGATCAGCCGTCCCCGGCCGAGGCGTTGGAACTCATCGGCGAGCACGTCTTGGTGGGTTTGGTCCGCCTTGTTGGCGACGAGGATCACCGGACGTTCGACGCCGCGGAGCCTCGTCGCGACATCTTCGTCGAGCGGCATCAGTCCGGTTTGCACGTCGACGACAAGCAGGATCACGTCGGCGGATTCGATCGCGATCTCGATTTGGCGGCGGACGTCGGCGGTCAGGTCGTCGGCGTCTTCGATCCCCATCCCGCCGGTGTCGATCAATTCGAAGTAGCGGTCTCCCGCTTCGATCAGCGTCGTCATCCGGTCGCGGGTGACGCCTTCGAAATCGTCGACGATCGCCAGTCGGCGGCGGGCGAGCCAGTTGAACAGGCTGCTCTTGCCGACATTGGGTCGGCCGACGATCGCGACTTTGGGGATGGGCATCGGAGGTAGCGTGGGAGCCGAATCGGGTGGGGGACACGTCGCGACGCGGCGGTGCGGCGCGTGATCGGGGTGCATGGTATTCCCGTGGGAGGCTGGGACAAAGGGCGCCGACGGAGACGGGGGGATCGTTACAATGCCGAGCCGAACCCGTTTGCCGCCGAGCCCTGAAGACCACCGGATGAACCGTTCTGAACCGACCCGATCGATCTCGGCCTCGGAAGTGACCCGCGCGGCGGCCGCGTTGGCGGAACACTTGGAGCGTTCCGGCGTCCGCTGGGTGCCCCATCCGCGACCCGACGCGGTGGGTCGCATCGTCGAGACATGGTGGGGGACCGCCGACGAGTCGGCGGCGGCGAACGCGGAGCCGGCGACGACGGAGCGGGCTTCGTCGCGGGGGGGATCGGGGCAGAGACCGTCCGGGCGGGGCGGTTCGGAGAAGCCCGAGCCGCAGAAGGGTGCTTCGGGAAAGGGGGCCTCGAACGCCGGGGCTTCGTCGGGACGGTTGGCCCCGGTGGCCCCGGTGCTGGTTTCGGGTGAGCCGTATCCGGGGGAGGATTTGGAGCCGGCGGAGCGTCGTTCGGTGCTGGCGTCGATGAGCGAGGAGGTCGCGGGGTGCACGCGGTGTCCGGCGTTGGTCGCGTGTCGCAAGCGGACCGTTTTCGGCGAGGGGAGCGAGACGCCGCGGGTCGTCTTTTTCGGGGAGGGTCCGGGGGCGGAGGAGGACCGGTCGGGGCGTCCGTTCGTCGGCAAGGCGGGGCAGCTTTTGACGAAGATGATCGAGGCGTGCACGTTTCGCCGCGAGGACGTGTACATCATGAACACGGTCAAGTGTCGTCCGCCGGCGAACCGGAACCCGGAGCCTCAGGAGGTCGCGAATTGCCGCGACTATTTCGAGCGACAGCTGGCGGTGCTGCGGCCGGAGTACATCGTGTGCTTGGGGGCGGTGAGTGCCCAGGCGTTGCTGCAGAGCAAGTTGTCAGTCGGCCGGTTGCGTGGCAACTTGCACCGATACTTCGATAGCAAGGTGATCGTCACGTATCACCCCGCGTATCTGCTCCGCACGCCCGCGGCAAAGAAGGCGGCGTGGGAGGACTTGCAGATGATGCTGCGGGACGCCGGGATCGACCCGACGTGCCGGTGAAGTGGAACCGGAACAATCAAGGATGCCGCCGACTGATCGCCGTCTTTGATCATGGCGGGGAGGTCAATCGGCGTGGATGACCAATTCGTGTCCGGGGACTTTCACGTCGCCGAAGAAAGCGATCGGTCTCAGTCGGAGCGGTCCGTCGCCCCAATCTTGGGCGTCGACTTGGATGGTCCCCGATTCGCCTTCGATTTCCTCGATCGTTTCCATGCCGAGCAACAGCGAGACGCGGTCGGCGCCGGGACAGTCGACGCGAACGAGGCTGGCGCGAGCGGTGTTTGCCACGTCGTCGCCGTTTGCGTCGCCATTCCCGGAGTCCTCCTCACCGGCGTCGGGTTGGTCGTCGTTTTCTTTGTCGGGGGGAGCGGCGGATTCGAGTTCGGCGGTGGGGATCGGGAGGGTGCCGCGGAGGTCGAGCACGTCGGAGAAGCCGAGTCGCGGTTCGGCGGGGTTGCGACCGACGAGCACGACTCGGACGTTGACGGCGCCGGAGAGCTTGTCGGGGAGGTTCATTTGGATCGTTTTGATGGGAGGCGACGCCTTGACCAGTTTGCCTTCGACGAAGATCCGGATTTCGCTCGTGTCGGAACCTCGGATCCCGAGCCCGTCGCCGAGCGGTTTCCGTTCCATCGAGATCTGGTTGCCCTCCTCGCCGCCCAACGTGATTCGGACCGTTTCGCTGGGGGGCGAGGCGAACGGTTGGCAGATCGGTTCGCCGACGACCAGCAGTTGGTAGGGAGAGGTGACCGAGAGATAAAACGCTTCGATGGCGGAGGCGCCTTCGGCGTAGTAGGCGTGCATGATCGGAAGCGGAAATTTGAACTGCAGCGAGTACGGTTCGGCGACGGCGCCGCTGCTCATCGCGGCCCCGAGATGGAGGAGTTCGGTGAGCTTGGTTTGGGAGTCGGTTTCGAAGGCGGCGCCGGTGCTGGTAAGGCTCTCGGCGATCGCGCCGGGGACCAGCCGCCAGGGGACGCCGTCGAGATTCATCGAGGCGGTTCCGAGGACGAGTCCGACATAGTCATCGCCGTCGCGAGGGAGGGGCGATTCGAAGACGTCGGTGGGGCGTCCGCGGGCGGCAAGCCAGACGAGCGCGTCGCCGAAGTTGGGGAATCGCGTCTTGGTGCGGACGTCGCCGGTTTTCGAGAACCCGACCTTGGCGTTCGGGCGGGTGAGGTCCGCTTCGGAGGCGCGGGTGAGGACTTCGGCGGCTTGGCGGACGGTGCTGCCGCGGGGGTGGACGACGCCGAGCATGCAGGAGAGCAGGTAGTGGATGCCACCCTGCTTCGTACCGACCCAATTTCCCGAACCGGTCCATCCGCGTCGCCCGTCGAATCCGATCGGGCCTTGGGCGGAGATCGGGGCGTCGCTGAGTCGGTCCAGGACTCGGGCGATCGCGGAGTTTTCGACGATTTTCTCGAGCGGTTCGCTCTGCCGGAGGTAGGTGGCCGACACCCACCCGGCCCGGATCGCCTTGATCAGCCACTCCCGGGCCTGGTCGTCGTTGCCGGCGGACGCGTGGGATTCGGCGGCGCGGACGGCGATCGGGGAGAGGGATTCGTATTCGTCGAACAGTTCGCCGAAAATCTTGGCGGCGGCAGCGTGTTCGCCGGCTTCCCGTTTCGCCATCGCGTCGTCGAATCGTTCTTTCTTTTCACCGGAGAACGGGTTGGCGAAGTGGCGTTCGAAGCGGCCGCGGGCATACAGGTTCGAGTACCAATTCAGGTAGTTCGGATCGTCGGCGAGGACGAACCGATAGAAGAACGTCATGCCGGTGATCGACGCGGTGGGGCGTTGGAACTTCTTGACGTTTTCGTCGGTCATCCGCGCCGTGTGGCTCGAGACGTCGACGGCGGTCGGGAACCCGGCGGAGTAGGCGACGACGTTGGTCTGGTTGGCGATCCCACGGCCGTCGATCTGTTTCAGGATCGGACGCAGGATTTTGGTCTTGAAGTCATCGAGGCTGACTTTGAGACCGTCGGGGACGTCGTCGAGGACGATCACGTTGGCGGCCGGGATTTGGCGGGCCAGGACGTAGTGGTTCGCGAGGGTCCGGGAGACGTGCGAGTCACCGTTGACCACGACGACAACGTTTTCGGGGCCGACGCCCGCGAGGGCGAGGCCGCTCGGGGCCGAGACGGCGGCGAGGAGGAGCGAGGTGATCAAGACGGCCCGAGCCGCCCGCGGAAGGGAGGTCATCTGTCGTACTCGGATCGGGAGGGGAGGGGCACGAGACGAATCCGGCGGCGTTACCGCTGGTCTCACGGCGACGACACCATAGTCTCTCCAGATTACCCGCGGCGGGAGTCAACGATGAGCCCCGAAGGTGGAATCGGGCGAGCGGTCCCCGAGCGGCGAACGTGACGGGCCGGCCGCGTCGGTTATGATGGCGAGCCGCCGGATCGTCGTCGGACGAACCGGTTCCCGCCCGCGTTACCCCTTCCCACCAGGCCTGCCATGACACGATCCACCAATGCTCGCCGCGGCTCATCCACGCCGCTCTCTTCCGATTCCACGCCGCTCTCTTCCGATTCCCACGCGAGTTTGGGGCGATCTCGCACCGGTTCGGTAACGACCCGCCGTCGATTTCTGGCGGCGTCCGCCGCGGTGGCGTCCGCGGCGACCTGGACCCATCGCGTCGCCCGCGCCGCGGAAGATCGGCCGCTCCGTTTGGGCGTGATCGGGGTGGCGAACCGGGGCGGGGCGAACTTGAGCGGGGTCGAATCGGAAACGATCGCGGCGATTTGCGATGTCGACCAGGGGTACCTCGATGCGGTCGGCAAGAAGCACCCGAAGGCGGCTCGGTATCACGATTATCGAGAGATGCTCGACGCCGAAGAGGAATTGGACGGCGTCGTGATTAGCACGCCGGACCACCACCATGCCCCGGCGACGATGCGTGCGATCGCGAGAGGGTTGCCGGTGTATTGCGAGAAGCCGCTGACGCACACGGTTGAGGAGGCGCGGGTGATCGCCGCGGCGGCACGTGAAGCGGGGGTGGCGACCCAGATGGGGACGCAGATCCATGCGACCGAGAATTACCGGCGGGTGGTCGAAAAGATTCGTGCCGGGGCGGTCGGCACGGTGTCGCGGATTCATGTCTGGGTCGGCAAAGGGTGGTCGGCCGACGCGATGCCAGCCCCGAGCGGCGAACCGGCACCGGATTCGTTGGCGTGGGATTCATGGCTGGGGCCGGCCCCGGAACGCGACTACACACCCGGCTTGCACCCACGCGATTGGCGTCGATACCGCGCTTACGGGGCGGGGACGCTGGGAGACATGGGGTGTCACTACATCGACCTGCCGTTTTGGGCGCTCGAATTGGGACGTCCGACGCGCGTGGTCGCTGACGGCCCGCCGGCCGATTCGGAAACCTGTCCGCACGGCCTCCGCGTCCGCTATCGGTTCGCGGCGACCGAACAACACGACGAACTCGAGTTGGTGTGGCACGACGGGAAGTTGGCGGCCGATTTCGTGGGAGGCAAGAAGCTTCCCGGGAGCGGCGTGCTGTTCGAGGGGGACCGCGGCAAAATGCTCGCGACGTACGGGTCGCATTCGTTCGTCGAAGGGGGGGAGAGTGACTTGGCGTCGCGGATCGAGCCGATCCCGTCGTCGATCGGTCATCATGCGGAGTGGCTCGCCGCGATCCGTGGCGGCGACCGGCCGTTGTGCCACTTCGACTACGCCGGTCCGCTCACCGAAACGGTCTTGCTCGGCACGGTCGCGCATCGCGCCGGGCGGCCGCTGAAGTGGGACGGCGACGCCGGCAAGTGCGTCGGGGACGAGGCGGCGACGGGGATGCTCGGGAAGGACTACCGCGAGGGCTGGTCGCTGAACGCCTCGGTTTCGTGAGCGGGCGTCACGTGTCCCGCGAGCCGATCCGAGAACGGGTCCGACCGACGGTCCAATCTCGGGTTGCGAAGTCGTTTCTTGACGACCTGCTCGTCCCAAGAGATTGACGGAGCCCTTCTCGGAGGGCTCTGAGTGTCAAGGATCGTTGGCGGCGGGGAGCTCGGGGAGCGGGGCCTCGTCGCCCGGGGGTGGCGCCCACAGATCTTCCGGTTCTTGGCCACCGGCGTCTTGGCGGAGCAGCAAGTAGACGCCGCCGAGCAGCGATCCGGCGACCGTCAAGCTGACCACGACGGGGAGGTAAGCGAGGAGTTCGAGCAGACGCGTCGTCAGCGGCGAGCGGATCGCCGTCGGTGCCGGGACGCCCCCGATCATCGATTCGGCGACGAACCCGGCGGCGGTCGCGACCGCGCGGGCGAGCCCATCGAGGATCGTCAGCGGGACGAGCGAGACGGCGACGTATGCGACGACGTGAAGGGGGCGACGGTAGAGGTATTCGTACCCGCGGCTGAGCGCGTCGAGCGGGTCGGGTTCGGGCTCGTTCGCGATCGCTGCCCAAGCGAGCGGGACGGCGACGTTCGCCCCGAGCGCGATCACGCCGCACGGGATCGCCAGAGCGAGTAGCCCGACGGCGATCGGGGGCTCGGCCCATCCGAGACCGCCGGCAAGTCGTTCGATCCAGCCGACCAAGACGAAGCCGAGCCCGATCAGGGCGACCGCGGTGACCGGGACAATCGCGGCGACCCACGCGGCGGGGGTGCGGCGGAGGGTTTGACTTGCGACCGCCGAAAAGTCCGCCAAATCCCGGCCGCAACTCAGCAGGGCCCCTTGGCGGATCAAAACCAGGATCACCGGGGGCCAAATCGCGAGCGTCCATAGCACGATCGCGACGCGACGTGTCCAACCGGTGACGCTGGACCCGGGTTCGAACAACGCGCCGGGGAGCGATCGACGGAGGGTTTCGAGCGTGGATGACCAAGCCGGCGCGGCTTGGGGAGACGCGTCGGCGCCCTGAGGCACCGGTCCGTTTCCGGTCGAAGCTTCGTCACCCGCCAAAAATTCGATTCCGGGGATCCAGGCGGCGAGGGTAACCGCGACCATCGCCAACAAAGGGGGGGACCCGGCAACGCGGGCCACGCGAAACAGCCGGGCCCACGGTAACAAGTCGACCCACTCGCGGACGCGGGCAAGCATCCCCGCTTCGAGGTCGTATCCGTCGTGCACGAGATCGTCGCCGGAAGAGCGTTCGGGGGGGGGCGACACGGGAGGTTCGGGTCCGTTCGGAAGGTCGGGTCCGTTCGGAAGGTCGGGTCCGTTCGGGGGCTCGACGTGGCTCATCGGGGACTCGATGCGGCTCATCGGGGGCTCGATACGTCGAGCGGAGGCGTCGCCCATTGGACCCGTACCCATTCGGCGGCGCGAGGCATCGGCGTGTCGAGATCCGGATCGGCCGGACCGAGCACGCGGGGGGAGACGAACCACGCTTGGCCCGGTTCGATCGGCTGATCGACGAGGTCTTGCCGCGAAATGGCGATCTCGAAGCGTACCCTTTCCTCCGACCGAGAAGGTGCCACATACCAGGTCGGTTGCCAAGCCAAGATCCCATCGATCGCGTCACAGGTTTGGCCGTGAGGGGTGACTTCGAGATTGTACGAGGTCGCCAGGTCGCGGTCGGTGTCGATGCGAAGTTGGAGACGGTTTGATCCGGACAGCTCGTGGTCGCGGGTACGGCCTGACGGGGACGGTGGCGGCGTTTCGTCCGGGGGAAACGCGGCGGAGGGGGCATCGACCAGAAAGTAGACGAAGTCGTTATCGAACGCGGCGCGGAGCGAGATCGTGCGTTGGTGGTCGCGACGTCGGAGCTGGGCAACGGTGGCGTCGGCCCAACAGGCGTCGTCGTCACGATCGTCGAGCCGGGGAGGGGAAGCGGCTCGATCCGCCTTCAACGTTTGGTGGGATGGCTGACCGAATAGCCGGGACCAATCGGGGCAACCGCGGGCGTCGGCGAGTTGCCGCAGGTCGGCGGCGATCGAGCCGGGCTCGGTCGGTCGGTCGGACGTGGTCCGGCGGGACGCGTCCCGGGCGACGACGACGGCGGGGTGAAAGTCCCACGCCAAATCGACCGCATGATCGTCCGATTCGCCAGGTCGACCGACGCGGCGGCCGCCGAATCGTTGCCAGATCCCGGCGTCGATTTCCGCATCGGGGCGAGGCGTTCGGTGATAGGGAGACGCCGAGCCCGACGCTCGGTTAACCGTTCCGTTTCGACCGACCGTGCCGTTAGTTCGCCCGTTGATTCCATGACGTTGACCCGTCTTTCCGGTTCCTTGGCTGATCGCTCCGGCCTGTTCGACCGCGTTTCCGGTGCGCGAGGGCTGACCGTTGCCGGCGGCGGACCAGCCTGCGGTTGCGACTCCATTTGGCGTCGTCGCTTGAAAGGGGGACACCGGGACGATGTCGGCCGATGCGGGGGTGACCCGTTGGGCGGGCGTTTGCAGGGAGACGTCGGAAAGCGACGAGCGTTCGCGGCTATGGCCGATCGCATCCCGCCGCATCGCCGCCCACTTCCCGGCCGAGAGGCCTTCGAACGTTTCCGCCATCAGCTCGAGCACGGCCGCCTCGCGTCCGACATCAGGCATGGAGCCCCGGTTGGCCCGGGAACGGGCTTCGCGCCAAACGGTCCAGAGAAAACGGAATCGGTCCTCGGCGGCAGTTTGAGAGAGCAGACCCTTTAGCGACGTCTTGAACCGGTCGACGTTGGCCGCGATCGGCAACCCCTCGTTGGGGTCGCCGAAGAGTCGTTTCAGCCGCGCCGGTTCGGCGAGCCGGGCTTGGGCGATTTGTAACTGGCGTCGTGGCGCGGGGGGGACGTTGGCAACCGATTCGGCGCCGGGCGACATGCGGACCCCTTCGGCCAACGAGTCGCCGCGTGTCGCGCCGCCGGAGGTGTCGTGAATGCGGGTGAAGGCAACGCCCGACGGCGGCATCGCGGTGGGGGCAACCAGGTGCAACGCGTCATCCCATAGGTCGCGTGCGAGCATGCCGCACTTCGGCAGGAGTGCGGAGGCGTGCAGCATCGTCCCGCCCCTTTGGTCGGGCTGATACGTTGCGACGCGGGAAACCCCGTACTGTGTCGCCAATTGCCGCAGTCCGTCGATTGACCGCGACGCGAGTTCCGAGTCGACCAGCAACACGTGGGGACGATGCATCGCCAGCCAGGGTTCGAGTCCGCCGAGCCAGGATTCTGTTGGCGACGGGAGGACGAGCCGATCGGCGGCCGCGCCGCCAAGCGCGACGGTGGCTTGCCGGCAGCGATCGATCTGCGCCCCGGTGGCGACGTCGTTTTCGCCGGGTTCCGCGATCAACATCGCGACGCGGCGGCCGAATTCGAACGATTCGTTCCCGACCACCCCCCAAGGCGCATCGGCCGCGGTGGGGGCGACAACGAGTAACGCCGTCCGCCGGTCGCCACCCCGTCGGGGGCCCCAAGTTCGTCCGCCGTCGGCGGAGTGCGTGATGAAGCCGTGGTCGCCGACCGCCCACAGGTGTTGGTCGCCTGCTTTCGCCCGGCCTCGCACGGGAGCGGGGGCGGCGGCCGTTTCGGTCCACGCGCGGCGCGTCTCGGGATTTGGGCCGTCGGTGATCGCGATCAATTCCGCGGGCGGGTCTTGGGCGGTCCAAGTCTTCCCGCCGTCATCGGTGCGGAAGCCGCTCGTGCGGGAAACGGGTGACCAGTCCCCGACCGCGACGACCGCACGGCCGTCTGGGTCGAGCCGAAGGTCGGTCAGTTTGGGGAGTTCGGCGTCGTCGCCGCGTTGCCAGCTCGCCCCGCCGTCGTCGGTGAAGAGCGCGACGCCACGGCTGAGCCCCGTGATCCGGTCGTAACCGCCTCCGGTCACGACGGCGTGTCGCGGGCCGATCCAGATCGCGTCGGAAAGCTGGCACGTCACCCCCGAATCGATCGGTTCCCACGTCGTCCCGCCGTCGCGTGTGCGGAGAATGACACCGCGGTCGCCCACCGCGATCCCGAGTTGGGGGTCATGGAAGGCGATCGCGTACAGCGAAGCGTCGTCGCGCCGTTGCTCGGCATCGGCGTAGTGAGGGGGGGGCTCGAGGAACCCGCCCTGGGTCGGGATCGGACCCGCGGCGAAAAATCCGAAAAGGATGAGAACGATCTTGGGCCCGATGAGTCGATGTTGACGTCGCAACCGAGGCATCATGCCCCCCATCCCCGGATGAGCGCCGAAACGCCCCAGAACGTCGCGAACCCGCCGACCAGGTTGGCCGTCAGGTAGAGTACGAGAACGAGATTGCGGCCGCCGCCGGCCAGTCCCACCGACTCCGCGGCGAAGGTCGAAAACGTCGTCAAACCTCCGAAAAGCCCGACGCGGAGGGCGAGCGAGAGTCGCGACGAGAGCGCCCCCTCGATCAAGCTGATCTCCATCACCGCGGCGATGCCTGCACAACCGATCAGGTTTGCGAGCGAGGTGCCGAGGATGGTTGATCCCCCCGGGACCGCGAATGCGGCGAGGGTGATCAGGTAGCGTGCGACCGAACCGACCGCGCCGCCTGTGGCGACCAGCAACAGATTCGTCCAACTTGCCATTCCCTCCCGCCCGATTTAAGCATTGCCTAAGTTTCGATGCGAACTTACGTTAGCGAGTAGGTTCCGGAATTCTGCGTCCGGCGTAAACGTCAATTTTTGAAGCCCCTCCGACCCCGATCGTTTTTGATCCATGAGCACCGCGAACGCCTCCGAGACCCGATTGATGACCGGAGCCGACATCTTGGTCAAATCCCTCGTCGAACACGACGTCGAAGTCCTGTTCGCCTATCCGGGCGGGTGCAGCATGCCGTTGCACCAAGCGTTGACGCGGTTTGGCGAGTCGATCCGGACGGTGTTGCCCCGACACGAGCAGGGCGGCGCGTTCGCGGCGCAGGGTTACGCCCGGAGCACCGGAAAGGTCGGCGTCGCGATGGCGACGAGCGGACCCGGGGCGACGAATTTGGTGACCGCGATCGCCGACGCGAAGCTCGACAGCATCCCGCTGTTGTGCATCACCGGCCAAGTCCCCACCGGGGCGATCGGTAGTGACGCGTTCCAAGAGACCCCGATGGTCGAGATTTGTCGGGGAATCACGAAGCACCATTATTTGGTGACCGATATCCGGGATTTGCCGCGGGTGATGCGGGAAGCGTTTCACATCTGTTCGACCGGTCGGCCCGGCCCGGTGTTGGTCGACGTGCCGAAGGACGTCCAGCTCTCCACCGACCAGATCGATATGGACGCCCCGATGGACTTGCCGGGTTACGACCCGACCCCGCCGGCGGTGCCGGGCGAGACGATTCGCCAGATCGCGGCGGCGGTGAAACGGGCGCGGCGTCCGATGGTGTATGCCGGCGGCGGGATCATTCTGGGGGACGCCAGCGCCGAGTTGCGAGCGTTCTTGGACAAAACGGGCATCCCGGCGGTGACGACGGTGATGGGGATCGGTGCGATCCCGCCCGAACACCCCCAATCGATGGACTGGTTAGGGATGCACGGCGCCGCTTACGCGAACTACGCCGTCCGCGATTGTGACCTGTTGATCGCCCTCGGGGTCCGCTTCGATGACCGCGTGACGGGCAAGGTTGCGGAGTTCGCGAAGGGTGCGAAGATCGTGCATGTCGATATCGACGCGTCCGAACTGAACAAGAACAAGGCAGCCCACATCCCCGTTCGGGGCGACGTGAAGCAGGTTCTCGGTGAGCTGAACCGGATCGTCGAGCCGCCAGAAATCGAGCAGTGGCAAGGCCATTGCCGTGATCTGAAGGCGAAGTATCCGTTGAAGTACGACGAATCGTTCGACGGGATCTTGCAGCAACACGCGATCAAGACGCTGAGCGACATCACGGCCGAGCGGGAGACGTACATCACCGTCGGCGTCGGCCAGCACCAGATGTGGGCCGCCCAGTTCTATAAGTTCCGCAAGCCGCGAACGTGGCACAGCAGCAGCGGACTGGGGACGATGGGTTTCGGCTTGCCCTGCGCGATGGGGGTGCAGGCCGCCCATCCCGACGCGTTGGTCGTCGACATCGACGGCGACGGCAGTTTTCAGATGAACATCCAGGAGCTCGCGACCTGTTTTTGCGAAGAGCTGCCCGTGAAGGTGCTGTTGCTCAACAACCAGCACCTGGGGATGGTCGTCCAGTGGGAAGACCGATTCATGGACCGCAACCGCGCCCACACGTATCTGGGGCCGATCCGGCACACCGAGGCGAGCGGTCGCAGCGAGGCCGATCGATTCTCGTACGCCGCCGAGCGATACCCGAACTTCATCGAGATCGCGAAGGGATACGGCTGCGGGGCCGCGACGGTGAGAAAGAAAGGGGACTTGGAAGCCTCGATCCGCGAAATGATCGACTACCCCGGGCCGTTCGTGCTGGACGTCGAGGTCCCGTATCAGGAGCACGTGTTGCCGATGATTCCCGGCGGGCAAACCGTCGACGATATGATCCTCGACTGACGGCGTGGTGAGCCCGTTGCTTACGGCACGGTGCGGTCGGTCCCGAGCATCTCGTTGAGAGCCCAGTCGATCACACGACGCGGTATTTGTTGTCGGAATCGAATCCTTTTTGATATTCCAAATCGGCCTTCATCGATTTCTTCTAGGGCGTTGGCGGCGTAGAGCCTTTCCCGTTGGGCGCCGCTGACCAGTTCCGCGATCAAAACGGGTACCGCGTCGCCAGGCATGCCCATCCGGCAGAGCGCCCGGGCGGCCGCGGTTCGCCCGGCGGAGCGCACGCCGCGTTAGGCGGCGGACTAAAATGCCCGCGGAGAATCAGGATTGCAATAGGCTGCCAGCCCGAAACTTCAATCTATCCCACAAGCCAACCTCGCGATCTTTTGTCACGTCAAGGAGATGGGATAGCTTTCGTGCGTACGCATTCCAACCAAAACGCTCGCACGTCTCAGCTGCAATTCTCTTCCGCGTAGCGATATCTGCGATCTTCACGCAGCGGCGGTAAGCTGAAACAATTTCGGGCTCGCCGAAGTTTGGACTTACAACGACGCCGTGACCCAACCGCGACACGAATCGTGCACTCGGAGTCCCACGATCGCAAACCACTGCAAGCCCGCTTCTCAAATAGTCTAGGATGGTTGTTCCGCGATTTTAGTGGCAACTTCCCAGAACGTAGGTTTTGGAGGCATTGCTGCGATGTCCGAAGTGAGGATGCGAGCGAACGCGGACAAGCTCGAGAGAGTCCTCCGCCGGCAAACACCGACGGAGGACGCGAAGCACCTTCGGCGCATCGCAGACCAGGCTATTCCTCGACGGGTTGCTCCTCAGCAGAGCCCGCCTCCGCTTCACCTAGCCCTCAATCAAGCGACCCGCGATGGGGTTCTGGCTTGATTTTCTTCGCGTTGACAGCGGCAGACCGGTGGCCCCGCTTGATGTAAATCATTGA
>JAWLFY010000124.1:0-6531 GCA_041685355.1 Pirellulaceae bacterium
ATCAGCATACTTCATTCAACATTCGGACATCGCAGCGATGCCTGAAAAAACCTCGCCGACGCCAGCCCGCAAGCCACTAAAATCGCGGAAGAGCCTTTTCATTTGCGTCTTCAAACTGCGGATATGCAATTCCACGGACCACCTGCGACCATAGAGCGACGCGAGTTCTTCATCGCTGGAAATCACCGAGTCCAAAAGAGTTGTTGCCAACGTGACTTCGCGGGCACGAAACCCTTGCTGCGTGACCTTGTCACGCAGGTGTCGCACAATGATGAAGCTGGGAAACTGGTTGTATTCTTCCTCATCCATTCATGATGGACGCTGGCGGGACGGTCGTAGACAACCAACTGCTCAAAATGGCCCTGCTTGTGACCGGCGCGAAAGTCGATCTTGCGTAAATGATGCGCCCGCGCAACGAGATCGATGTCACGAAGTTCGATTATCGAAAGTAGCCAGAAGCTTGCGTAAAAGCGGTCCGCCAGGAGAATTCGACCCGGTAAAGTATCGATGATCGTTCTCGGCAGCGATGTCTCGCCTGTTTGCATTCCCTGGTAAGCGGACCTCGCAGTAAAGTTGATCGCACCTGTCGCCATCGAGAACAATCCGATCATTCGCGACATTGGAGACCCACAACCGGACTTCTGATTTGCGATTTGAGGATACTGTTCCTGGTTCTCTTCCGTGTCCGCCATGGCGACGGCCCAGCCACCGACCATCTCCACGACGCGACCGAAAAATAACCAAATCTCCTTGGTCGCCACTTCGCATCGTGTCGCGGTCTGGCGAAGCAGTCTTTCAAAGATCGCTTCGGGCAATCGTCCTCGGGCCTTGCAATACGACGTGGACTTACTATTGGCTCTCGACAGGACTTGGGCGACTCGCCAGGCGTTGAGACGGGTTCATCCGGGTTCGCCGTGGGTAAGCGGATGCGGGCGGGGTTGGTTTTGTGAGGCCTGCAGGCAAACGGATGGACCGAAAAGGAGGGGGAGCGAAGAGGCTGGGAAGCCGTCTTGTTGGAGTGCTGGTTGGGAGGAATTCGGTGGCGTGATGAGCCTCGGCAGGGGGTTGCGATGGTTTCGCGGGCTCACGCGGGGTGACGCTGAGCATGTGTCGGCTCGGGATCTGTCGGCCCGCTGGGCATTGGGGGAGAGGGGAGGTGTGGTCCGAGGCCTGACGGCCTCGGCAGTTGTTGTATCGCCCTTTGGGCTGAAGAGGGCCGGAGGTGTTGGGTGTTGTTTGGGGGCGTCGGGGGCGGGATCGGGGTTGGGGGAGCGGGGAGTGTTTCGTTGGGCGTGGGACGGGGGCGCCAGAACGAGTTGGGGTTAGAGGACGGTTTCGAGTACGAGTACGAGTACGAGTACGAGTACGAGCACGAGCACGAGCACGAGCACGAGTACGAGTACGAGCACGAGGGAATCGCGGAGGGGAGGGAATCGCGGAGGGGAGGGAATCGCGGAGGGGAGGGAATCGCGGAGGGGGAATTGCTGCGGGGAGGACGTGCCTTTGGTTGGGGTGATTTGCTATGATCCCGCGATGTTTACTTCTTCTGTTGCGATTCCCTCGGCGGATGACGCCCGGGTGATGTTGTCGACCGCGCTTGGGCAGCTCGAGTTTGCCCGGCGGTACACGCTGGAGTTACTCGAGGCGGTTCCACAGGGCCGTTGGGGCGAGATCCCTGCGGGGATGACGAGTTGTGTGGCGTGGCAGGTGGGGCATTTGGCGGTCAGTCATTACGGTTTGCTTTTGTTCCGGATTCGGGGGCGTCAGCCGGACGATTTGGAGCTTGTGCCGGGACGATTCCGGAAGGCGTTTGGGCGGGGGTCCGATCCGGCGGCGGTAAGCCGGCGAGGGGTTGATCCCGACGAGTTGCTGGGGCGGTTGGCGGAGGTTGACCGGGTTGCTCGGGAGGAGTTGGCGGGGGTCGATGCGGCGGTGTTGTTGGAGCCGGTCGAGATGCCGTACGCGGTGTTCCCGATCAAGCTTGGGGCGATCTTGTTGAGCCCGTTGCACGAGCAGCTTCACGCGGGACAGATCGGGTGTTTGCGGCGGGCGATGGGGCTCGATCCGGTGCGATAGACGCGGAAGAGACGAGGCCGGTGACTAGCGCCGTGCCGCTCAGAAGATCAGTCTGGTGGGGGCGGCGGTTGCCTCGCAGGCAGTAGATTGAGGCGACGGAACGGACCGTAATGGAAACGCTGCACGAGTCGATCTACGACCACCCGAAGTATTACGACTTGGTGTTCGGGGCGGATTGCGCGGCCGAGATCCGGTTTATCGAGCGATGTGCCGAGCGATTTCTTTCGCGGCCGCTGGGGCGGGTATTCGAGCCGGCGTGTGGGACCGGTCGGTTGCTATCCGGATTGGCCCGTCGGGGTGTCGACGTGGCAGGGCTCGATTTGAATCCGCGTGCGGTGGCGTATTGCAACGCACGGCTGGCGCGTCACGGGTATGGCGAGAGCGCGTGGGTGGGCGACATGGCCGATTTTCGGGTGCGGCGGAAGTACGACCTGGGGGTGAACACGATCAACAGCTTTCGGCACTTATCGAGCGAGGGGGCGGCACGGGGCCATTTGCGGTCGATGGCTGGGGCGATCCGTCGCGGCGGGGTGTATTTGCTCGGGGTTCACCTGACACCGACGGACGGGGAGCCGAGCGAGACCGAGTCATGGTCGGCGAGGCGGGGGAACTTGGCCGTGAACACGCACATGTGGGCGATCGACCGCGACGTTCGGGGTCGGGTCGAGCGTTTCGGGATCCGTTTTGACGTTCACACGCCAAGCCGTCAGGTTCGGATCGAGGACGTGTTGGTGCTTCGCAGCTATACGGCGGGCCAGTTTCGGCGGTTGGTGCGCGCGGTGCCGGAGTGGGAGGTTTTGGGGACGTTCGACTTCGGGTACGACGTTCGGGTGCCGATCGAGGTCGACGGGTCGACGGAGGACGTCGTGTACGTGCTGGGCCGGCGGTGAGGGGGGGGGGCGTCGGCACCCGCAGCACCCAGCGGCGGCGGGTGACTAAGTGTCCTGTGCGGGGGCAGCACGTCGTCGGCTGGCCAAGACGAGAGCGGCAGCGGCGAGGATCGCGACCGCTGAGACGCCGCCGGAGGCGAGCGCGTTCCTTTTCCAGCGATTTTTGGTCATTTCGGCGACGCGATAGGTCATCGGGGCGGCCAGATCGACGCCGAACTGGTCGATATCTTGGTATTCGCGGATCAGCTCGGCAGCGGTGAGATCGGCGTACATCTCTTGGAGCTGATCGATGTGTCCTTCGGTGGTGATCGGGACTTCGACCGACGCCCAGCGGACCCAGCAAAACCCGCTGATCAGGAGGCCGACGAGGGCGATGGCGCCGAGTGTGCCGAAGGCGACGCGTTGCCCCATGCCGAGGCGACTTGGGGCTGAACGGTGGGGGGTGGCACGGTCCGCTTCGACCCGCGGGAGTTGGCGGAGGTCGCGGAGGGTGGGGATCGGGACCGGTTGTCCGCAGGCGGGGCAATCGATCGAGTCCCCCGCTTGGGTGGATTCGACATGCAGATTGGTCTGGCAGTGGGGGCAGGGGAGTTGGTGCATGAGCTTCGGATGAAGAACTTTTGAAGACGGTTCGACTAGACCACACGATCGGTCTGACTAAGATAACAGGAGCAAGCGGCACCACTGCCATGCAAGACCGCGCGTCTTCGCCGGGAGTCGAGTCACGAGTTGCCACGACCGTTTGGGCCGAGGGGGGAAGTCACCCGTCGGCAGGGGCGGGTGGTGATTGAAGGTGAGGTCGGATCGAGGCGAAGCCGGGTCAACAATAGCGAGCTGATTTGTTCGTCCAAGCGTCCCGCGAGGATCGGGTCCGCGCTCAAGTGGTGAAAACCGCCGAATGCTGTCAGGGAGGGCAATCAACGCCGACGGGTTTCGAGACGCTAAGAGGTTCGATACGCCAACAGGGTTGAAAACGTTCGGAGGGGAATTCTCGACGACGCCGTGAATTCGCAGTGCCGTGTCGGTATTCGCGGTGGCTTTTCGGTGACCGTGTATCGTGCAGTTTGCCGAAGTGCCGTGCAGGTTGCCGAACCGGGTTCGCCAAACGCCGAACCGGGTTCGCCAAACGCCGAACCGGGTTCGCCAAACGCCGAACCGGGTTCGCCAAACGACAGAGCACTGGTGTATCGGCACAGGCTAGCCAGTTAGAAAATTTTTCCATTTGGATGACAACATTGGGAGCGAATCGGCCGGGGTGGTAGAGTAAGGGGTCGCGAGAAGCGCGAGGCCGTGTGGGCCGAAAAGCGAGCGATTGCGACTCCCTTCTTCATCTTTGGCGGTAACGTTTTGCCCGTGATCGAATCTCAATGGACGAACCGAATTCGTGCCGTCGGCGAGGGCCGTCGGATCCCGCAAAACACCGACCGAGTGATGCTCGCTGGCGATTGTTAGGACGCCACCACCGACTTTCACGTCCGATTCCCCGCCAACGTTAATTTCGACGACCGTTGGCATTCCGGCGACTCCGAGCCGGCCGTTCGTCGCCCGATTTTGGGGGGTTGATGGCTGTGTCGGGGGTGATCGTCGGAGCGTGACGTCGCGTCGGCGATTCGAGACGGAAACGCGTTTCGAAGCGGACGTCCCGCGATCCCCACCCCGAGACCCAACCGGTACCACCTCAACGCATCCAGCGAGGAGTTCCAGCTTTGTTCGATACCATGATGGACGAGTTCGATGACGTCGCGGACGCCAGCGCCGAAGCGGTCGGCAGCGGCTTCCGAAAGCTTCCCGTCGACGACGGCGAGGACGACAACGGCGTTGACGTCGCGGTCGCGACGACGCAGACGGCCGAGGGGGATATCCGTTTGGAGAGCCCTGACGAGTTGATCGCGGTCGACGAGAACGAGTCGTGGTCGGACGATCCGGTGCGGATGTACTTGACGCAGATGGGTGAGATTCCTCTGTTGACGCGTCGTGAAGAGATCGAGTTGGCGAAGCGGATCGAGGAGACGCGTCGTCGGTTCCGCACGAAGTTGTTGGAGAACCATTACGTCTTGGTCGAGGCGTACAAGACGCTGAAGAAGGTGTACCGGGGCCAATTGCCGTTCGACCGGACGGTGCAGGTCTCGGTGACGGATCGGCTTGAGAAAGAGCAGATCATCGGTCGGTTGCCGCACAACTTGAAGACGTTGCAGACGTTGTTGCGTCGGAACCGTCACGATTGGAAGGTGGCGCTGAGCAAGAGCGCGTCGCAGCGTCGCCGGGTCGAGGCATGGCGGGCGCTAGCGCGGCGTCGCCGGCGAGCGGTACGGCTTGTGGAGGAGTTGGGTTTACGGACACAGCGGATCGAGACGCGGATCGAGTTACTCGAGCGGTTTTCGATTCGGCTCGACGAGATCGACCGCGAGGTATCGGCCCAGAAGCGGACGAAGCACGGTCGCGAGGTTCGGGAGCAGTTGCTGCGTGAGCGACGTCAGATTTTGACGGCTTGCCAGGAGACGCCGACGTCGCTTCGCAACCGCGTGCGGATGCTCAACCGTGTGTACGCCGATTACCAGCAGGCGAAGCGGGAGTTGAGCGAGGGGAACCTACGGCTGGTCGTTTCGATCGCCAAGAAGTACCGCAACCGGGGTCTGTCGTTCTTGGATTTGATCCAGGAAGGGAACGCGGGTCTGATGCGTGCGGTCGACAAGTTCGAGTACCGCCGCGGGTTCAAGTTTTGTACCTACGCGACGTGGTGGATCCGGCAAGCGATCACCCGTGCCGTGGCCGACCAGAGCCGCACGATTCGGATCCCGGTGCACATGGTGGAGACGATGAGCCGGGTGCGGAACGTCGCCCGTCAGTTGTTGCAGGAGTTGGGACGCGAGCCGACGATCGAGGAGACCGCACGTCGTGCGGACGTGACGGTCGAGGAGGCCCGCCGGGTGCTGACGATGAGTCGTTTCCCGATTTCGCTGGACCGGCCGGTCGGCAACAGCGAGGACAGCCAGTTCGGCGATTTGCTGCCGGACGGGACGGCGGAGAGTCCTCAAATTGGGGCGACGCAAGAGATGTTGCGTGACCGGATCACGGGCGTGTTGAAGACGTTGTCGTACCGGGAGCGGGAGATCATCAAGCTCCGGTACGGGCTCGGTGACGGCTACAGTTACACGCTGGAGGAGGTCGGGCACATCTTCAAGGTGACCCGCGAGCGGATTCGCCAGATCGAGGCGAAGGCGGTGCGGAAGCTGCAGCAGCCGAGCCGCAGCCAGGATTTGGTCGGGTTTCTCGACTGAGGGGGCTCGAGTGGTGCTGCCCCTTTTGGGGTGCTGATTGGACGAGCCGGCGTGGTCGGAGCGCGTCAGCCGGGCTCGTCGGTCGGCGATTTCTTTGACGGGAGCCGTTGCAGGCGGGTCGCCCCCCTCACCCCCAGCCCCTCTCCCCCGCAAAGCCGGGGGAGAGGGGAGCCAGAGTGAGGAGGCTTTCGGCGATCTTTCCCCGCAAGGCCGGGGGAGAGGGGAGCCAGAGTGAGGAGGCTTTCGGCGATCTTTCCCCGCAAGGCCGGGGGAGAGGGGAGCCAGAG
>JAWLFY010000124.1:6631-15220 GCA_041685355.1 Pirellulaceae bacterium
GAGGCTTTCGGCGATCTTTCCCCGCAAGGCCGGGGGAGAGGGGAGCCAGAGCGGCGGGGTCGCCGGTTCAGTCTTCGGCCATGTCTCGGGCGTGGTAGCTGCTGCGGACGAAGGGGCCGCTGGCGACTTTCTTGAAGCCCATGTCGCGGGCGATCTCGCCGAGTTCGTCGAATTCTTCTGGGGGGACGTAGCGAACGACGGGGAGGTATTTGTCGCCCGGTTGCAGGTATTGGCCGAGGGTGAGGTAGTCGACGCCGTATTCGCGGAGGTCGGCGAGGGCGTCGAGGAGTTCTTGGCGTTGTTCCCCGAGTCCGAGCATGAGGCCGCTTTTGGTTTTCACCGCGGGGTTGTATTCCTTGACCTTCCGCATCATCCCGAGAGTCCAGGCGTAGTCGCTTTTCGGGCCGCGGACTCGTCGGTAGAGCCGTGGGACGGTTTCCATGTTGTGGTTAAAGACGTCGGGGGGGGCTTCGATGACGCGGGCGAGCGCCGGTTTGCACTGGACGAAGTCGGGAGTGAGGACTTCGGTCGTGGCCCCGGTTCGATCGCGGACGGCGACGACACAGCGGTAGAAGTGGTCGGCCCCGCCGTCGGGCAGGTCGTCGCGGGTGACGCTGGTGATCACCACATGTTTCAGTCCGAGTCGGGCGGCGGCTTCGGCGAGCCGTTGCGGTTCGTCTTCGGCGGGCGGCGCGGGGGGGCGTCCGCGGTGGACGGCGCAGAAGCCACAGGGGCGGGTGCAGACGTTCCCGAGGATCATGAACGTCGCCGTCAGTTGGCTATAGCACTCCATCCGGTTGGGGCATTTCGCGTTATCGCAGACCGTTTCGAGGCCCAGTTCTTCCATCAGGCCGTCGGTGAGGTGATTCGCGTTGCTGCGGGGGATCGGCCGTTTGAGCCAGCGGGGCAAGCGGCCGGTGCCGCTGACGGAGGTTCCGGTGGGGATTTCGGGTTCGGCAACAACGGGCAGACGGAAAGCCATGCGAATCGATTCCGGGGCGTAAGCGGTCAGGCGAGGTTCTCGGGGGTCGGAAGCGAGTCGATCGGTCAGCCTGGGACGGGCGATCCGGCCCGGGACGGGCATCGGGATCACGAACCGACGCCGAGAACACTCCGTATTGTAGTGCTCGACCAATCGACGGCTATCCGGTGGGCCGACGGCGATCCGCTGGGCCGGTTGGGGTGTGGAGCGGGAATGCGGGGGTGCGGGAATCGATCGGGTCGGGAAGCACGGGTGTCCCCGGTACGGGAACTCGGGTGTCCCCGGTACGGGAAGCGGTCGGGGCGGCTACAATTCGCCACATCATGGGAAAAAAGAAGAAAACGAAGGGGAAGGCGGGAGCCGGGCACGCGGCGGGGGGCAAGTCGGGGTCGAAGGCCAAGTCGGGGTCGAAGGCCAAGTCGAGCTCGCGGGCATCGATCACGCCGGTGTCGGACAACCGCAAGGCGCGACATCGCTACGAGGTTCTCGATTCGGTCGAGTGCGGGATGATGTTGCTCGGGAGCGAGGTCAAGTCGATGCGGGAGGGGAAGTTATCGCTGGACGAGGCTCACATCCGGGTGAAGGCCCAGGATTTGTGGCTGATCGGCGCCGACATCGCGCATTACAACAACGCCGGGAGTTGGAACCACGACCCGCGTCGGCCGCGGAAGTTATTGGTGCATGGCCGGGAGTTCGACAAGTTTGCCGGTCGGGCCCACGAGCGGGGGCTGACGTTGATCCCGTTGAAGGTGTATTTCAACGAGCGTGGGATCGCGAAGTGTTTGATGGGGCTGGTCAAGGGGAAGAAGTTGCACGACAAACGGGAGACGTTGAAGAAGCGGGATGCCGAGCGGGGGCTCCAGCGGGCGATGCGTCCGCGGTGAGCGTAGCGTGGGAGCGTTCGGGCGACGCGACAGCCGATCTTGGCGGGAGACGAAGATGGTATTGGCGATACACGACTTGGTGAAGCGATTCGATCAGCCTGGGGGCGGGCAGTTGACGGTGCTGGACATCCCCCGTTTCGAGATGGCGGACGGGGAGCAGGTCGTCTTGATCGGGGAGAGTGGCGGAGGGAAGACGACGCTGTTGCACTTGATCGCCGGAATTTTGGTACCCGATTCCGGTTCGATCCGGCTCGACCAATTGGAGCTGACGCGATTGAGCGAGCAGGGTCGGGACCGGATGCGGGCGTCGAAGATCGGGTACGTGTTTCAGACGTTCAACTTATTGCCGGCGTTCACAGCGCTGGAGAACGTCCGTTTGGGGATGACGTTCGGGCATGGCCGTCACGACCCGTCGCGGGCGGTCGAGTTGCTGGACCGGGTGGGGCTTGCCGAGCGGGCGGGGTATCGACCGTCGCAGTTATCGGTGGGGCAGCAGCAGCGGGTCGCGATCGCGCGGGCGTTGGCGGGCCGGCCGAAGTTGTTGTTGGCGGACGAGCCGACGGCGAACGTCGACCCGAAGAGTTCCGAGAGCGTTTTGGAGTTGATCCGCGGATCGTGTCGTGACGAGGGGGTGGCATTGTTGATGGTCACGCACAGCATGGAGATCGCGTCGCAGTTCGAGCGGGTCGAGAAGTTGGACGAGATCAACCGGGTGTTTGCTGAAGTTTCGAACGCTACCGCAACGGACGCGTGATGTCATTGATCCGAATCGCATGGCGGAATTTTTGTTACCGCGCGTTGTCGAGCGTTTTGACGACGTTTTCGTTAGCCCTCGGGGTCGGTTTGGTGGTGCTCGTGTTGGCGATCTATGGGATCGTCAGCGAGGCATTCGTGCGGAACGCTTCGGTCGGCTACAACCTGGTGGTCGGGCCGAAGGGGAGCGCGTTGCAGTTGACGCTGAACAGCGTGTTTTATCTGAGCCAGCCGATCGAGAACTTATCGTACACCGAGTACATGGAGTTCTTCAGTCAGGAAGAGCGGGCGGAGATGGTATCGCGTTACGGCGGGGACCCGGCGCTCGGTGAGCGGGCCGGGAAGTACGCAGGGTATGTCGCGGGCGGGTTCGCGATCCCGCTTGCGCTTGGTGACTATTACGGCGAGTTCCGGGTGGTGGGGACGACGCCCGAGTTCTTCGAGAAGCTTCGTCACGGCCCCGACGTGGACCAGGAGTTCACGTTTACGGAGGGCCGGGCGTTTCGGGAGAAGTCGGCGGAGCACGGTTATTTCGAAGCGGTTTTGGGGTCACGGGTGGCGCGGCAGATGGGGGTCGGCGTGGGTGACGAGATCCACCCGGCGCACGGGGATCCGGAGGGAAAGGGGCACGCCGAGGGGTTCACCGTGGTGGGGGTGCTCGATCCGACCGGGACGCCGAACGACCGGGCGGCGTTCGTAAACTTGGAAGGGTTTTACTTGATGGAGGGTCACGCCACGCCGGTTGACGAGGAGACGTTGGCGAAGGCGGCGGAGGCGCGGGGCGAGAGCTCGGGTGGGGGTGTGTCGGGGGAGGTCGAATCAGGGTCGGGCGAGTCGGATGCGGTCACGGCTGACGATCCGGCCACGGCAGACGCGGAGGCTGGAGGGCGGCAGCCGTTGACGATTCCGGAGCGGGAGGTGACGTCGATCTTGATACGCAACGGGAACATGATGTTCGCCCCGGTGATGCAGAACAAGATCAAGGAGGGGGATCGGGCCCAGGCGGCGGCGCCGATCGGGGAGATCAACAAGTTGATGAGTTATATCGTCGGTCCGTTGTTGCAAGCGTTGATGGGGATCACGTTGATCACGTGTGTGGTCGCGGCGGTGGGGGTGTTGGTGTCGATTTACAACTCGATGAACGACCGTCGCCGCGACATCGCGGTGATGCGAGCGTTGGGGGCGCGGCGTGGGACGGTGACGTCGATCATTCTTGGGGAGAGTTTGATCATCGCGGCGATCGGGGGGGTATTGGGGTGGTTTTTGGCGCACGCCGCGCTCTATGTCAGCGGCGGGTATATCGAGCGTCAGACGGGGGTGAGTGTGGGGCTGTTCACGACCAGCGACTACGAGTTGTGGGTCTTGCCGTTAGTCGTGTTGCTCGCGTTGGTGGCGGGTTTGTTGCCGGCGTTGACGGCGTACCGGACCGACGTCGGGTCGAACTTGTCGGCGTAGCGGCGTTCGGACGGCGATAGGGGGCGATCGGTGTCCCTTGGGGCGGTTCGGGTTGCCGATTTTGCCGGTTCGACATAGTTTCGTCGCTGAGTGGTCCATCCGTGGGATTGGTCCATCCGTGGGATTGGTCCATGACCGGGGCGATGTCGGTCCGTCGTTGAACGCTTGGGGTGTCCCCGCGCGGCGGCCGGTAGATTCTTACGATCGAAGGCACGCATGTCGGCCGTCGCGACGAACGTTCAGAAAGAGATATCTCGCCGCCGCACGTTTGCGATCATCTCTCACCCGGACGCGGGGAAGACGACGCTGACGGAGAAGTTGTTGTTGTTCGGGGGGTGCCTCGAGGTAGCCGGGGCGGTCCGTGGGCGGAAGTCGCAGCGGGCGGCGGCGTCGGACTGGATGGACCTCGAGAAGCAGCGGGGGATCTCGGTCAGTTCGACGGTCTTGCCGTTCGAGTACGACGGCTATCTGATCAATTTGCTCGACACGCCGGGTCACCACGATTTCAGCGAGGACACGTATCGGACGTTGATGGCGGCGGACTGTGCCGTGATGGTGATCGACTTGGCGAAGGGGGTCGAGGCGCAGACCGAGAAGTTGTTCCGGGTGTGTGCGCTTCGGAAGATGCCGGTGATCACGTTTGTGAACAAGGTGGATCGTCCGGGGAAGGCGCCGTTGGAGGTGCTCGCGGACATCGAGGAGAAGTTCGGGATCGACGCGGTGCCTCAGAACTGGCCGGTGGGGAGCGGGCCGGATTTCGCGGGGGTGGTCGACATCGCGACGCAGACCGCCAGCCTGTATGGGACCCGGGACGCGAACCGCCGGATCGAGGCGGATTCGGTGCCGTTGTCGGAGCTCGGGGGGCGGACGGATTTGCGGCCGGCGGTGGTCGAGCAGACGGTCGAGGAGGTGGAGTTACTCGCGGGGGCGGGTGAGTCGTTCGACCAGGAGCGGTTCATGTCGGGGGAGCTGTCGCCGGTTTACTTCGGCAGTGCGTTGACGAATTTCGGGGTGGCGCCGTTCTTGGAGGGTTTTTTGCGACATTGTCCGCCGCCGCCGGACCGGGAGACGGCGGAGGGGGCGGTACCGGCGGGGCGGGAGGATTTTGCGGCGTTCGTGTTCAAGATCCAGGCGAACTTGGACCCGAAGCACCGGGACCGGATCGCGTTCGTGCGGGTGTGTGCGGGTCGATTCGAGCGGGAGATGGAGGTGTTGCACGCCCGCACCGGCAAGCGGATCCGGTTGAAGCGGGCGTTGCGGGTGTTCGGTCAGGAGCGGGTGACGATCGAGGAGGCGTATCCGGGGGACATCTTAGGGTTGGTGAACCCGGGTGAGTTTCGGTTGGGGGACACGATTTGCACGGGCCCGGCGGTCGAGTTCCCGCCGTTGCCGCAATTTTCGCCGGAGAATTTTGCGGTGCTTCGTTGCAAGGAGACGGACCGTCGCAAGCAATTCCGGCGGGGATTGACTCAGTTGGTCGAGGAGGGGGCGATCCAGTTGTTCATGGAGATTCGCGCGGCGCGTCACGAGCCGATCTTGGCGGCGGTGGGGGAGTTGCAGTTCGACGTGGTCCGGTATCGGCTCGAATCGGAGTACGACACGGCGACAGATATCCGCTGGTTGCCGTTCAAGATGGCGCGTTGGATCGACGACGATCCGGAGCTGATCGACAAGTTACGGCTGCCGTATGCGACGAAGGTGGTGCAGGATCAGTTCGGGCACCAGGCGGTGTTGTTTCAGTCGGAGTGGGATTGCGGGTACGCGGAGCGGGAGAACCCGGACGTCACGTTTTCGGCCGTGCGGTTCGGTTCGAAGCCGGAGTCTCAGGCCCAGGAGGTGGCGTGGTGAGCGGTTCGGCCGGAGGGGTGATCGAGGAACAGGGTGCGGAGTTCGGGGCCCCAGGATCGGGCGTAGGCGGGTGTGTCTCGGGCGACGGGGTGGTGGTCGGCGAGGAGTTGGGGCCGGGGTCCTACCGCGGGGCTGGTGATTCGCGACGTCCGTTTTATTACGGGTGGGTGATGTTGCCGATCGCGATGGCGACGTTGATCGCGAGTTCGCCGGGACAGACGTTCGGGGTATCGATCTTCAACGAGTCGATCCGGGAGTCGTTGGCGTTGAGTCACGGGCAGCTCGCGGCGGCGTACATGTTGGGCACGTTGTTCGGTGCGGTGCCGATTTCGTTCATCGGCCGCCAGATGGACCGACACGGGCTGCGGAACACGCTGTTGGCGGTGGTCACGTTGTTCAGCATCGCGTGTTGGGTCACTTCGGTGGCTCAGGGTTGGTGGAGTCTGTTTTTGGCGTTCGGTTTGTTGCGGATGCTTGGCCCGGGGGCGCTATCGCTGTTGAGTTCGAACACGTTGCCGTTTTGGTTCGAGCGTCGGTTGGGGATGGTGGAGGGGCTTCGCAACGTCGGGATGGCGGTGGCGATGGCCTCGATCCCGGCTTTGAATTTGTGGCTGGTGACGTCGTTGGGTTGGCGTGGGTCGTACATGATCATGGGGAGCGTCGTGTGGCTGACCTTATTCCCGATCATCGCGATTTGGTTTCGCAACGCGCCGGAGGATATCGGTCAGGCGATCGACGGGACGCATCGGCGGATGTCTCGGGGGACGCGGGCGAAGGGGGAATCGTCTCGTGGCGGGTCGGTTTCAGCCCCGGAGCCGGATTCGCGGCCGGTGACGATGTGGGGGATGACGTTGGGGGAGACGCTGCGGACGAAGGAGTTTTGGATCGTCGCATGCGGGACGGCGACGAACGGGTTGGTGCACACGGCGTTGTTCTTTTGCATGGTGCCGATCTTTGACGAGCGTGGTTTCGCGGCGAGCGACGTGGCGGCGACGTTAACGGTGTTTGCGGTATCGCTCGCGATCATGCAGTTCGTCGGCGGGGCGTTGGCGGACCGGTTGCCGGCTCGCGTGTTGTTGGTGTTCGGGATGCTGAGTTTGTCGTTGGCGGTGGCGTTATTATTTGTCGCGAGCAGCCCGATGACGGCGCACCTTGCGGGGGCGACGTTGGGGATCGGTCAGGGGATTTTCTTTGGCGTTTCGCAACCGCTTTGGGCGCGTTATTTCGGGCGGACGCACATCGGGAAGATTCGCGGCGCGTTGATGACGTTCAACGTCGCGTCGTCGAGTTTGGGCCCGTTGTATGCGGGTGTCACGCGGGATTGGCAGGGGGATTTTTCGCTCGCGTTGGTGACGTTCATGTTGATGCCGTTGCCGATCGCGGTGATGAGTTGTTTCGTCCGTCCGCCGCGCCGCGACGCGTCCTCGGGGCGTGAGGGGTTAACCTTCGGGGCTGACGAGGCGGCCGTCGCGCATGCTTAGCGTCCGGTGGGCGCGGCGTGCGAGGTTCGGGTCGTGGGTGACCAGGAGGATCGTGGTGCCGTCGACGCGGAGTCGGTCGAGGAGCGTGAAGATTTCTTTGGCGGTGACCGAATCGAGGTTTCCGGTCGGTTCGTCGGCCAGCAGGAGGGCCGGATCGTTGGCGAGGGCGCGGGCGATCGCGACGCGTTGACGTTCACCGATGGAGAGTTCGCCGGGCCGGTGTCGGGCGCGGTGCCGCATGCCGACGGTGTCGAGCAGGTGTCTCGCCTTGTCGCGACGTTCGGATGCCCGGAGGGGGGTTTCGAACATCGGAAGCTGGACGTTTTGTTCCGCGTTGAGGACCGAGACGAGGTGGAACGATTGGAAGACGAACCCGAGTTCGTTCGCGCGGAAGCGGGCGGGATCGGGCCAATCGTCGAGGGGTCGGTTGCGGAATCGGATTTGGCCCTCGGTGGGTCGATCGAGTCCGCCCAGGAGGTTGAGGAGGGTCGATTTCCCGCAGCCGCTGGGTCCGACGAGGGCGACGTATTCGCCGGAGCGGATTTGGAGGCTGACGTCGTCGACCGCCATCACTTGTCCGTCGGCGAAGCGTCGGCGGAGCGAGTCGGCTTCGAGCAAGGGTGCGTCTTCGAGACGGGGGTCGGCTTCGGCGTGCGGGTCGGTCATCGGTGATGGGCCCGTCTCGGTGCTGGTTCAGGCGCCGGGGCGGGGTCAGTCATGGGTGCGGGGTCAGTCATGTCGGAGTCCGTCGACGGGTGCCATGCGGGCGGCGGCCCAGGCGGGGTAGAGTCCGCCGAGGACTCCGAGTGCGAGGGCGAGCGAGAGTCCTTGGAGCATCACGGCGGTGGAGATGTCTCCGGCGACGAGGCGTCCGGCTTCGGGCATTTTGCTGAGCGTGTCCACGAGTACGACGGCGGCGACGATTCCGACCGCGGCGCCGGCGGCGCAGAGCACGCTGGCTTCACCGAGGACGAGGGCGATGATCCGTCGTCGTCGCCATCCGAGGGCGCGGAGCATTGCGATTTCGCGGGTCCGTTCGAAGACGGCCATCATCATCGTGTTGAGCATTCCGATCGATCCGATCAGCAGGGCGATCGTGGAGGTGAGCCAAGCGAACGCCCGAGCCATCCGGATTTCGGTCGAAGATTCGGCCAGTTCGCGAACGGGGTTGGCATCGATTCCGGGG
>JAWLFY010000125.1:0-14958 GCA_041685355.1 Pirellulaceae bacterium
ATGGGGATCGTGTATTGGGGGTGGGACCAAACGCTTCACCGCGACGTCGCGATCAAACTGCTCCGCCCCGAACACCGGCTGAACCAGGAATTGATCGACCGGTTCGTCAACGAATCGCGAGTGATGGGACGGCTCCAACACCCCGCGATCCCCCCCGTGTACGACGGCGGTTTCTGTCACGACGGCCGCCCCTACTACGCGATGAAACTGGTCAAAGGCGTGACGCTTAGCGAGCTCGCGACCCGCACCGGCCGTGGCAAGGCGGGGCTGTTGTCGATCTTCGCCCAAGTCTGCCAGGCGCTCGATTACGCGCACTCCGAACGGGTCACCCATCTGGACGTCAAGCCGAGCAACATCATGGTCGGCGCGTTCGGCGAGGTGTACCTGATGGATTGGGGGCTCGCCCGGTTCCGGGGAAGCCAGCCCGGCGCGTCGGTCGACGTGAATCCGGCCGACGAACTGGGGACCGGCAGCATCCGAGGCACGCCGGCATACATGTCGCCCGAACAAGCGAACGGGGGACGGGTTGACGCCCGCGCCGACATCTTCGGCCTCGGGGCGATCCTCTGCGAACTGCTGAGCGGGTCCCCGCCTTACGAAGGAGACACCGCGCGGGAGATGTTTCGCCAAGCCGCCGGCGGGCACACCGAAGCCGCGTTCCGCCGGCTCGACGATTCGTCGGTCGACTCCCGCTTGATCCGGCTCACCAAACGATGCCTGTCCCGATCCCCCAGCGACCGCCCCGGCACCGCCGGTGAGGTCGCCCGCGAGATTCAGCTCTACCAAGACACGTTGCTCAGCCGTGCCGAGGACGACATGCAGCGATTCTTTGAGCTCTCGCTCGACCTGTTCTGCATTGCCGGCCTCGACGGCTACTTCCGACGAATCAATTCGAACTTCTCTCGCGTCCTCGGGTTCGACGAACAACACCTGCTCGCCCGCCCGTTCGTCGATTTCGTCCACGAAGAGGATCGGGAGAATACGTATCGTGCGATGAGCGTCTTGGCCCGCGGCGAACCGATCGTCCGGTTCCGGAACCGGTATCAAAACGCCGATGGCAACTACGTCACCTTCGAATGGACCGCCAAGTCGCTGGTCGGCCAAGAACTCGTCTTCGCCGTCGCCCGCGACGTGACCGAAACGGCCGGTGCCGCCGGTCGATAACGGGCTCCGGGTGAACCACGAATTGTGCCGAGTCGTAACGGCCCCCCATGGAGAGGACGTTGCGGAACTGCTGGCATCACCCTCGAACCTGCTCCGCCTCGGTACGTCGCATCTGTCCGTCCTCCATTTCATAGATCGTGTCGAAGACGTCGAGCGTCCGGTGATCGTGCGTCACGACGATGACGCCTGCTCCGAAATCGCGGGCGACACCCTTAAAAAGCTCCATCACCTGTCGTCCGCGGTGACTATCCAGCGCCGCCGTCGGCTCATCCGCCAAAATCACCTTCGGGTTGTTCGCCAGGGCCCTCGCGACAGCCACTCTCTGCTGCTGTCCGCCGGATAACATCGCAACACGATACTCACCGCGATCGGCCACCCCGAGCGTGTCCAACAATTCCATGGCCCGGCGACGGGCCGCCGAACGTGACATCCCGTTGAGCTGCATCGCCAACTGTACGTTTTCCCGGGCATTGAGAAAATCGATCAGATTCGATTTTTGGAATACGTAGCCGATATGTCTTCGACGAAACGACCGCAGATTGACCGCCGCTCGAGACCCGTCCATGACCAAGCAACCGCCGATGAACACCTGACCGAAACTGGGCGGGTTAATCAGACCGACGGCGGTCAGAAACGTCGACTTCCCGGAGCCGCTCGGCCCTAACAACGCGACGACTTCACCGGAACGCACCTGCATGTTGGCGTCCCGCATCGCGACCACCTCCGTATTGCCGCTGCCGTAAATCTTGGTCAGCCCGACGGTATCGATGACCAATTCACCTTCGCCAGACTCGTCCGCCGTGTTGTCCGCTCGCGTCTGCATCACACCACTATCCGTTCAAGACCGTATTCGGCTGCACCTTCATCGCTTTCCAAATGCCCAGCAGGCTGGAGAACACGGAGATAACGAGAACCACGATCCCCAGTTGCAACAGATCCCCGTCCGTCAAGACCACCCGGCGGGGGAAGGCCGGGAAAAGCCAATTCCCGGAAAGGTAGGCGATTCCATAGCCGAGAACGCCGAGCAGCAACGATTGCTGGAGGATCATTCCCAGAATGACGTGGTTTGGCGCGCCGATCAGCTTCAACAAAGCGATCGCGTATATTTTGTCGAGGGTCAACGTATAGATAATCAACGCCATGATGACGCCAGCAATGATCGTCAGTAAAACGCGAAACATGAAAAGTTGACGCCGGGCCTTATCGACGATGCCCTGTACGAGCAGCACTTCTTGGCCTTCTCGCGTGTACACGGACACGTCTTCCCAGCGATCGATCAAAGCGGCCACTTCGGCAGGATCAGATTGCGGCTTCAGCTTGACGACGACCGCGCTGATGCTGGGGGCGGAAATCGCCGGCAGATCACCGGCGGGTCGCGTCAACTGCTCCGTCAGCTGCGGTTGCCGCATAAACAACTCGTCGGACCGGCCACGATTATCCCGCGCGGCTCGCTCCAGCCGGATCGCTTCCGACGGCGAGTCGAATTGGATCGCTTGTGAGTCGAGAAATGTTGTGAAGGCCATCCCGTCGCCGCCAGTGCTGACCATCCCCTCGGTTAATCCGACAATTTTATAGGTGTCTTTTCCGAGCCGTATAGATTCGCCTAGACCGAGCCCGAGGCTCACGTCGGCAATCATCTCGTAATGGCTTTGCCGCAGGTGGCGTCCGGCGATCAACGGAACCCAACTGCCATCGTCTTCGGGCCAGCTCAGGCCGAGGACCGACATTCGCAGGAGCTTGCCCCGATGTTTCCGCTGAATCGTGTGAAAAACGAACTCCCGCGCCGATGCGACACCCGGAACCGCGGCCGCGCGATAGACCATCGAGGGCGGTATCCGGGAGAGTTCCGCGAAAGGCCCGCGTGTGTCCTGCTGCACGATCCACAGGTCTGCGTCGATACGATTGATCAGAACCGTCGCGTCCTGCAACAACCCGCGATAGATGCCCGCCATGCCCATCACGACCATCAACAGCATGCCGATGCCAAACGTCGTGAGTGCGAAGCGACCGGAATTGTTGACGATGTCCTTCCAAGCGAGATTCATAGCATTTCGATCGCTTCGCCGTCCCGCAAGGGACGCCCCGAGGGACGTAACAGGACATTTTCTCCTTGCACCACCCCGCTTAAGATTTCCACCTGGCCTTGGCCCTGCAGACCGAGTTTGACCGCACGCCACCGGGCCACGAGCGCGTCCTCGACGAACACGCCGCTCTGCCCGTCTTGAACGTGCACGAACGATTCGGGAACGACGATCGCGTCCTCGCGGCGATCGACCTCGATGAATACCTCGGCCCTTTGTCCGATTGACCAATTGTCCGGTAGCTCCAGGACTCGGACATCGACGACGAACTCGCGTGTCTCCCGATCGGATAGCTTACCGAGACGAGCGACCGTGCCCGAAAACCTAGTCTCCGGTTCGGATCGAAACACGACTCTGGCCGGTTGCTCGTCTTGAAGGCGTCCCATCTGCGTCTCATCGACCCAAGCCGAAATCCACAATTCCTCCATGGAGATGAGATCGACCACGGGAGAACCGGGCACAGCGATCGCGCCGCGGTCCTTGTGTCGCTTGACGACGAGACTGTCGAAAGGGGCCAGCAATCGGGTGTCGGCCAATCGGGTCTGCTGATACTTGAGCGACTGTTTGGCGAGTGCGATTTGCTCCCGTGCCTCGAGAAGTCCCGCGGTGGCACGAGCCACCCCGGCCTCCGCCGACTCGTACTTCCCCTTGGCTTGCTCGAGTTCCGAGTCGCTCACGGCGTCCGCGTCGCTGAGCCGGCGCAATCGGCTGTACTCCGAATCCGCTTGGGCAAACGACGAGGCGGCCTGTTGCCGCTCCGCTTGATATCGGCCCAACGAAGCTTCAGCGGTCGCGACAGTCGCTTCGGAGACCTTTACCTGCTGGGCGAGTTCTCGGTCGTCGAGCTTTGCCACGAGTTGTCCCGCCCGCACCTGATCCCCCTGGTCGACCAAGACGTCGGCGAGCAAACCGGAGATTTTGGGGCTGATCGTGGTCTGCATGCGGGCTTCTAAGGTCCCGGTACCCATCACCTCCGCGACGATCGATCCTCGTGAAACCTCGAGCGAGTTGACGACCGTCGGACGTGAGCGAATGTAGAAGACGACGCCCGCAACGACCGCGATGGCGACCGGCCAGCGTAAAACATGAGTCCACGTTGACATTTCGTTTCTTGCACTGGGTTAACAGGGCCAACACTCGTCGGGGAAAAATGACGACAACGACCGCACGCGATCCCGAGCGGACGACGCCTTCCCTTCATTGCGGCGGATCATTGCGGCGGACCTTGTTTCGCCACACCGGGGGGACCTGACGGCGACGTTCGCCGCGACCCGTGGAGGGAGTTTAGCGGGGATATCGATCGAGGGGAGTGGCTGGCCGGAGTCGATTTCGACGGAACCGAGTCGGACGGACGGGTCGGAGCGGCCCGCCGCCGAGGGGCGTGATCGAGCCGAGACGCGACGACGTATCGCACACGGTGCCGGCGAACGATCGGACGGATTCCTGGTGTGCTTCGGCCGGTCGCCGCCGGGGGTTCGAATGGGGACGCGACATTCGATTAGAATCAGTGCGACGGACAACGGGTTTCGCGTTCCTAGGGACCTGATGGTCCCGCGAACCGTCGCTACCTGCCCGCGAATCGCCCCCGTCTTCCCTCCCCGCCCCGAATCGCTCCCGTCTTCCCTCCCCCGCCCCCCAGCGTCCCGCATGCTTGGAAGTCTTAAAGCCCACGGCTATCAACCCCGGGTTCGCCGTCCCTGGGTGACGTTCGCAGTTCTCGCGACCGGGCTTCTCGCGGCCGGAATCACAACCAGCGGACCGGCGTTCGCGGCGGAGGCGAAAACGATCGATTTTAGCCGCGACGTGCTGCCGATCCTTTCGGACCGCTGCTTCCATTGCCACGGCCCGGACGAAACGCACCGGGAGGCCGGGCTTCGGCTCGATGTCCGCGAGTCGGCGGTGGAGGACTTGGGCGGGTACGCCACCGTGGTCCCGGGTGATCCCGACGCGAGCGAATTGATCGTGCGGGTGACCGACGAAGACCCCGATCTGCGGATGCCTCCGGCGAGCGCCCACCGCCGGCCGTTGGAAGACGCGGAGATCGAAACGCTCCGTCGGTGGATCGCCGAAGGCGCCGAGTGGGGCCGCCATTGGTCGTTCGAACCGCCGACCCGGCCGGAGCTGCCGGAACGTGACGCAGAATCGTCGCAACACCCGATCGATCGATTCGTGCGAGCCAAACTTCGCCACACGGGGCTCGATCCGTCGCCGCCGGCAGACCCGAGGACGTTGCTCCGCCGCGTCTCGTTCGATTTAACCGGATTGCCGCCGACACCGGAACAGGCCGACGCGTTCGCCGCCGAACCGAGCGACGAGGCGTATGCCGACACGGTCGACCGACTACTCGATTCGCCCCACTTCGGCGAACGGATGGCGATGTGGTGGCTCGACGCGGCACGGTACTCCGATACCGACGGCTACCAACAGGACGCGAACCGGAGCAATTGGCCGTGGCGCGATTGGGTCGTCGAGGCGTTCAACCGAAACCTGCCGTTCGATCGGTTCACCATCGAACAGTTCGCCGGTGATCTGCTCCCGGACGCGACGCCCGAACAGATCCTGGCGACCTGCTTCCACCGCAACCATATGACCAACGGCGAAGGGGGCCGAGACCCGGAAGAGTCACGCATCGACTACGTGATCGACCGCGTGAATACGACGGGCACGGTGTGGATGGGGCTGACCCTCGGCTGCGCCCAGTGCCACACGCACAAGTTCGACCCGATCTCGCATCACGACTATTACCGAATGTTCGCGTTTTTTGACAGCATCGCCGAGGACGGCAAGGCGGGACGCGGGGCGAAGCCGTACCTGCAAACCGAGTCCCCGTTCGCCGAGCGGGCGGTACGCGAGGCTGAGCGGGTGGTCGAGTCGCGACGCGAGATCACGCGGCGGGCCGAGTCGGCCGCCGAGGCCGAGTTCGCGGCATGGCTCGCCGACCAAGTCCGCGACGTCGGGGAGGGCTTTCAGCCCTGGCATCCTTTGCAGGCCAGCTCGCTCGAATCGGTCGAAGGCACGATCCTTCGCCAAGACGCCGACGGGATCGTTCAGGCGAGCGGGCCGAACCCGCGACAAGACGACTACCGGTTGATCGCGTCGGTCCCCGAGTCGCTGCCGGACGAATCCACACGCGACGAATCATCACACAATGCCGAAGCATCGACGGCGAATGAACACGGGAGCTATGCCTCGGGAAGCCGAGTCTCCACACCGGATCTCGGGTCGCGAATCACCGGTTTTCGGCTCGAAGTCTTCCCGCACGACTCCCATACCGACGGCAAGCTGTCGCGTGGCGAAAGCGGCGAGTTCGTGCTGACGAACGTTAAGCTTCAAGTCCGCCGGAAAGGTCGCAGCCAGCTCCGTGACGTCGAGATCGAGCGGGCGATCGCGGACGTCGAAAAGTCGGCAAAGGGTCGCAACTACGGCAAGGTCGCGGACACCTTGGACGACGACCCGCGGAACGGGTGGACGACGGAAACCCACGACGCGACGGTGCCACACGTTGCCCAGTTCACGCTCGCCGACCCGGTCGTGTTGTCCGATCACGACGAACTTGTGTTGGTGCTGTACCATCGTTCGACCGTCGGCGACGCCAATCTGGGGCGGTTCCGTCTGTCGGTCACCGACCAGCCTGGCGGCGCGGTTCGCTCGCTCGACCCGATGCCGATCGAACAACTGGCGGCGGCCGGCGTGGAGAACCCCGACGAGATCCCTGAGAA
The DNA here is from genome assembly GCA_041685355.1 of Pirellulaceae bacterium. Lineage (GTDB taxonomy): Bacteria > Planctomycetota > Planctomycetia > Pirellulales > Pirellulaceae > JAWLFY01. The sequence goes on from JAWLFY010000125.1 coordinate 6,965, forward strand.
ACTTCGCGACCGGTTGCGGGAGCAGTTCTTGGTCGACCATGCCGCGACGGTTGAGGCCCGAGAACATCTGAATCGGGCCGAGCGGCAATTGGCGTCGGTAAAACGGGCTGCCGGGAAACAAGACGTGATGGTGTTGTCGCGACGGGACGAGCCCCGGCAAACGTTCGTCCTCGAGCGAGGCGTGTGGGACCAGAAAGGGGACGAGGTCGAACCGGGAGTCCCGTCGGCGATCCTGGATCGCCCCGGCGGGGAGGTCACGTCACGGCTCGACCTGGCACGATGGCTGGTCGACGATCGGAATCCGCTCACGGCGCGGGTGATCGCGAACCACCTTTGGCAGATCGCTTTCGGCGCCGGAATCGTACGGACCCCCGACGATTTCGGTTTGCAGGGGGAACGTCCCACGCATCCGGACTTGCTCGACTGGTTGGCGGTCGAGTTGGTCGAAAGCGGGTGGGATCTCAAGCACGTGCTGCGGTTGATCGTCACCAGCGAGACGTATCGCCAGGAGAGCGCGGTGACCGCCGAGCACCTGGAGCGAGATCCCGAGAACCGGCTACTGGCACGGGGCGCGCGGTTCCGGCTCCCGAGTTGGATGCTCCGGGATGCGGCGCTCGCCGCCAGCGGGCTGCTCAACCCGGCGATCGGCGGGCCTCCGGTGATGCCGTACCAACCCGAAGGCGTTTGGAACGACATGTTCATGGGGCGGTTTCGGTATGAACCGAGCCAAGGCCCGGCGCAGCACCGGCGGACGCTATACGCGTTTTGGCGACGCTCCGCCGCGCCGACGTTTCTGTTCGACAGCGCCCAGCGACGGGTTTGCGAGGTCACCCCGCGGCTAACCAACACGCCGCTCCAGGCGCTGACGTTGATGAACGACCTGAACTTCTTGGAGCCCGCCCGCGAGCTGGCTCGGGACGCGTGTGAGTCGACGTCCGGCGACGCGTCGCCAAGTGAGTCGATCACCAAGCTGTTCCGTTCGATCTTGTCGCGTCCGCCCAGCGAGGCGGAGCTCGTGATCGCGACACGTGAGCTGGAACGGGCGATGACGCGATACGAACGTGAACCCGAGTTGGCGGAGACGTTGCTGGACTTCGGACAACCCGAGCTCCGGGTGACCGGCGACGCGCCGCGGGTGGCGGCGCACCTGCTTGTCGCCAGCATGATCATAAATCTTGACGAGGCGATCACCCATGAATGATTCTCCGATCAACGACATTCGGCTGTCTGAGCTCGCGACGGGGCTCGCGCGGCGAAGCTTTCTCGGCGGGGGCGGCGTGAGCCTCGCGGCGATCGCGTTGTCGGCCCTGGAACGGACGTCGGGTCATTCCGCGCGGGCGTTCGCGGCCGACGCGGGAACGTCGACGATCGGGTTGCCAGGGCTGCCCCACGCCCCGCCCCAAGCGAAGAACGTGATCTTTCTGACCCAATCGGGCGGGCCTTCTCAAATCGAGCTGTTCGACCACAAACCTGGGCTGACGAAATGGGCGGGGACGGAGCTTCCCGAAAGCGTCCGCCAAGGTCAGCGGCTGACCACGATGACGGCAAACCAGAAACAGCTGGTGATGCCGTCGCGGACGTCGTTCGGCCGTTACGGCCAGTGCGGCGCGACGCTCGGCGAGTGGCTGCCGTACCACCGGGGCATTGTCGACGACGTGTGCTTCGTCAAGTCGATGGTCACCGACGAGATCAATCACGCCCCGGCGATGACGAAGTTTTTGACCGGTCACCAAATTCCGGGACGCCCGAGTCTCGGGGCGTGGACGAGTTACGGGCTAGGGAGCGAGAACCGCGACTTGCCCGATTACCTGGTCCTGATCTCGAAGATGAAGCGGCCCAGTGACCAGCCGCTATACGACCACTACTGGGGAAGCGGATTCCTTCCGTCGCGGTACCAAGGGGTGAAGTTGCGGGGCGCGAAGGATCCCGTGTTGTACCTTCGCGACCCCGACGGTTTGCCGCGTGAACTTCGCCGCGGGATGCTCGACGGTTTGGCCGAGATGAACCGGATGCGTTTCGAACGGTCCGGGGACCCGGAGATCGAAACGCGAATTCGACAGTACGAGATGGCTTGGCGGATGCAAACGAGTGTCCCCGAGCTGACCGATTTGAGCGACGAGCCCGAGTCGACGTTCGAACTGTATGGCCCCGATTCGCGTCGTCCCGGAAGCTACGCCGCGAACTGCATCATGGCGCGACGGTTGGTCGAGCGAGGCGTCCGCTTCGTGCAGCTGTTCCACCCCGATTGGGACCACCACAGCCGACTCAGCTCTTGGTGTGTCGCCCGTTGCCGCGACACCGACCAAGCGAGCGCGGCGCTGGTCACCGACCTGAAACGTCGCGGGCTGTTGGACGAGACGCTCGTGTTATGGGGCGGCGAGTTCGGTCGCGGCGTCGCCGGTCAAGGGAAATGGGACAGCCCCGAGGGTGGCCGCGATCACCATCCGCGGTGCTTCACGATGTGGATGGCAGGGGGCGGTGTCCGTCCCGGTCTGACGTACGGGGCGACCGACGAGTTCAGCTACAATGTCGCCGAGGATCCGGTCCACGTCCGGGACTTGCACGCCACGATCCAGCACCTGCTGGGGATCGATCACGAGCGATTCACGTTCCGGTCCCAGGGACTCGACTTTCGTTTAACGGGTGTCGAGCCGGCTCGCGTCGTCCGCGAGATCTTGGCGTGACGCCGCGGTGTATCCGTCGGCCCGCGACACGTGCCCCCGCGACACCTTTTCCCGTCTCTTTCGATTCCGTACGAGGTCCCCATGCCGTTTCGCTCCTGCCCGGTAATGCTCTTGCCGGTTTTGATTTCGGCCTTGATGACGGCCATCCCGGGTCACGCCGATTCATCCGAGTCGGACGGCGCGGCCGATCGGCAGACGATTCGCGACGCGTTGACGTTTCACGCGGCTTTCGACACGACGGCGGATGCGACCCACTTTCAACGGGACGGAACGATCTACACCGCCGAATCGACCGGGCGAGAATCGATCAAGCCGGGCATCCATGTCCCGGGCGTCCGATTGGTCGAAGGCGACGGAAAATACGGCGGCCATTTGCGGTTCACCGAGAAGACGAAGTCGGTGTTAGCGTTCGCCGGATCGGAAATGCCATATGCCGAGCGAGACTGGTCCGGAAGCGTTTCGATGTGGCTCAGGTTGGACCCCGACGAAGACCTCGAGCCGGGGTTCTGCGACCCGTTCCAGGTGACACAAAAGGCGTGGAACGACGCCGCCTTCTTCGTCGACTTCGATAAAGAGCTCCCTCGGGACTTTCGGCTCGGCGCCTTCAGCGACCTCGGTCATTGGAACCCTGACGGGGTGGCATGGTCCGAGTTCCCCGAGTCGGAGCGGCCGACGGTTACCGCGACCGACCCGCCGTTCGCCGGGGATCGCTGGACCCACGTCGCGTTCACCTTCGAGAACGTCAACCCCAGCGAAGGGAAGACGTCGGTCGCGACGCTGTACCTGAACGGGGAGCCCGTCGGTTCGCTCCAAGAGCCGTTGCGGTTTCGCTGGGACCCCGACCAGGTCGCAATCATGATCGGAATTAACTACATCGGTGATCTCGACGACTTGATGATCTTTTCACGCGCCCTACGGCCGGCCGAGGTCGCGTTCGTGCATGCCTCGCCGAGTCCGATCGGATTCCCGCGAGTTGCCGATATCGGGACACGTCGGGAACTGTTCGTCGATCGTTACCTCATCGAGGAGTTATCGGGCGAGGCGAAGCAAGTCGTCCAGCAACCGGAGCCACGCGAAGTCGTGCTCGTTACCGACGCCCCGTGGGAAGGAAACACCTCCGCCTACTACACAATTTTTGAAGACGAGTCCGACGACGGCGGGTATCGATTTCGGATGTACTACCGCGGTAGCCATTACGACACCGAGAAGAAGAAAGGGACGCACCGCGAAGTCGTGTGCTATGCCGAAAGCCACGACGGGATCCATTGGCGAAAGCCGGAACTCGGCCTCGTCGAGTTCGACGGATCGACCGCGAACAACATCGTCTGGGACGGGATCGGGTCGCATTGCTTCACGCCGTTCTTGGACACCCACCCGGACTGTCCTCCGGAATCGCGATACAAGGCGCTTGGCCGCGGTCGGCCGTTGGCCAAGAAAGGGCTGTACGCGTTCCGGTCGGCTGACGGGATCCGGTGGGAACCGATGAGCGACGAACCCGTCATCGTCGACGGCGCGTTCGACTCCCAAAATTTGGCGTTTTACGATCCGACGATCGAGAAATATCGCGCCTACCACCGCGACTTCCGTGGCGTCCGTGACATCAAGTGGCAGGTATCGGACGACTTCTTGAATTGGACCCAGCCGGAGTTCCTCGACTACGGCGACACCCCGCTCGAACACCTTTACACCAACGCGATCCGGCCGGAGCCCAACGCGCCTCACCTGTTGATCGGGTTTCCGACACGGTACTTGCCTGACGATGGGAGCCGGGTCGAACCGACGTTCATGTCCAGCCGCGACGGGCGGCGGTTCCACCGCTGGCTCGAACCGGTCATCCCCGAATCGGCCCCGCATGACCGCAGCGGGAACCGCAGCAATTACATGGCACACGGTCTGTTGACGCTCCCCGATCGGCCGGACGAGCTGTCGGTTTACGCGACCGAGGCGTACTACACCGGGCCCGACAGCCGGCTCCGACGGTTCCGTTACCGGGTCGACGGCTACGTCGCCGTCGAGTCGTCGGGCGAGGGCCAACTCGAAACGCGGCCGCTGCGTTTCGACGGCGACTCGATGACGATCAACGCGAAGGTCTCCGACGGCGGATCGGTCGTCGTCGAGATGATGGCCGCCAACGGCACAACGATACGGTCCGAGCCGTTCGTGGGCGACGAAATCGACGCGACCGTGAATTGGGAATCGGGTGACCTTGCGGCGGTCGCCGGCCAACCGGTCCGTCTCCGATTCCGCATTCGCGACGCCTCGTTGTTCGCGTTCCAGTTCCACCCATGATTGCCCCCTTTCGCACTCGCCAACAGGAGTCTCCCCATGACCCGTCGCTTCCCGTTGATCCTGCCCCTGATCGCCCTCGCCCCGTTGGGATTGCTGATTTGCATGACCGCTAACGCGTCCGCCGAATCGTCGAAGTACGTCCGCTTTGAGGCCGGCGACCGGGTCGCTTATGGCAAGCTCGACGGGGACCGAATCACCGAGATCGAGGGCGGCCTATTCGGCAGCCGCTCGGAGACCGACCGGGTTCATCAGCTCGACGACGTCCGACTGTTACCGCCGACCGAACCGACCCAGGTGTTGGCGTTGGCCGGAAACTACCGCAGCCACCTTTCGACCGACGAGATCCCGCCCAAGTTGCGGATCCCGCAACCGTTCCACAAAGGGCCGTCCTGTTTGATCGGACAAGGCGAGTCGATCGTGCTGCCGTCCGATTCGACCGACGTCCACTACGAAGCCGAGATTGTCGTCGTGATCGGCAAGACGTGCCGCGACGTCAGTGTCGAAGATGCCCCCGAGCACATCTTCGGGGTCACCGCCGGGAACGACATCAGTGAGCGGATTTGGCAAAACGACGAGGAGGTGAAAGACGTCCAGTGGTGGCGTGCGAAAGGGGCCGACACGTTCGGTCCGGTCGGGCCGTGCATCGCGACCGACGTCGACTTTGATAACCTGATGCTGCGATTGAAGGTCAACGGCGAAGTCCGCCAGGAAGAAAACTCCGACCATCTGATCCACGACATCCCGTCGTCGGTCAGCTTCATCAGCCGCTACGTGACGCTCCACCCCGGCGACTTGCTGTTCATGGGCACCCCGGGCAAGACCGCCGCGTTGAAAGCGGGGGACGTCGTCGAAGTCGAACTCGAAGGCGTGGGAGTTCTGCGAAACCCCGTCGTCGCCGAGTAGCACCTCCTCACGATACGTTTTAGCAAACGAAAGGCCTGCACCGATGCCAAATCGTCCTGTTCTGATTGCCGCCGCCCTGCTTTTTTTCCCGACGGCAGCCCACTCCGCCACCTTACAGGTTGGCACGGCGTCCACCTCGATCACGCCGGAGCCCCCGGTGGCGCTGTCGGGCCAAATGCACACGCGGGTGGCGGAGCAGGTCGAGACGCCGGTGCAGGCGAATGTCCTCGCCATGGAGGCATGGGAGAACGGCGAGGCGGTGGACCAGGCCGTTTTCGTGGCCTGCGGGCTGGTGGCGATCCGCGGCGGCATCCGTGAGTTGGTGCGTGAGGCGGTCGCGGACCGCGTCCCGGAAATCGATCCGGCCAAAATCATCCTCAGTGCGACGCATTCGCACACGGCGCCGGTGCTGGTCGACGGGAACTACCACATTCCGGAAGGCGTGATGGAACCTTCGGAGTACCGTGAGTTTTTCACCAAGCAGGTCGTCGACGCGATCGAACAGGCGTGGGACGCGCGGCGGAACGTCCAGGTCGGCTGGGGAATGGCCCACGCGATGCTCGGACACAACCGCCGCATGGTGTATGCCGACGGCTCCGCCGTGATGCACGGCAGCAAGACGAAGCCCGAGTTCCGTGGGTTTGAAGGCCCCAACGACACCGGCATCGAGTTCCTCTATTTCTGGGACGAGGACGACAAGCTCGTCGCCACGGCGTTCAGTATGGCCTGCCCGGCGCAGCGCGCCGGCAGCGGCAGCAAGGTCAACGCGGATTTCATCCACCCCGTTCGCGAGGCGCTGAAGGCGAAGTACGGCGACGATCTGGTCGTGCTCGGCTGGATCAGCGCCGCGGGTGACCACGTGCCCCACCTCCAAATCCGCAAGCAGGCTGAGACGCGGATGAACGCGTTCCGCGGACTCGATGAGATCGGCGAACTGGCCCGCCGATTGGTAAACGCGTGGGAAGAAGCCTACGCCGGCGCGAAACAGGAGAAGTTCACCGACGTTCCGTTCGCGCACCAGGTGGACGACATCGAACTGCCCGAGCGGATCGTCACGAAAGAGGAGAAGGAAGACGCACTCGCACAGGCGAAAAAATACAAGGACCAGCCGAAGTACGCCCGCCGCGTGAAGTGGCACCAGAAGGTGGCCGAGCGATACGAGCGACAGCAACGCGGCGAGATCGTGCCCTACCGACACGACCTCCACACCCTGCGGATCGGCGACATCGCCATTGCCACCAATGACTTCGAACTCTTCCTCCAGTTCGGAATCCAAATGAAGGCCAAAAGCCCCGCCCTTCAGACCTTCCTCATCCAACTCTGCGGCCCCGGCACCTACGTCCCCACCCCACGCGCCGCTTCCGGTGGCGGCTATAGTGCGATCGTTCAAAGTAACGACGTGGGCTCCGAGGGTGGGCAGGTGCTTACCGACGAAACGGTGAAGGCCTTGAAGACGCTCTGGAGCGAGTAAGTTCCCCGATAACCTCCGTGCCGTCGCCTTCGCCCCCCTCGCCAACGCGTTCCGGTGCGAAGAGAATCAGGACGTGCAGAGCCGAAAATCAAGTTGCAGTTGCGGTCAGACAACCGCGGCGACCCGATCATTTACCCTCCCGCAAAGGCGATCCTGATGAAGAAAAACGAGCCGGTCACCAAGGTGATGTCGTCAACCTTGCAAACGATTCACGACGGTGAGCCCGTCTCGAAATTGCGGGTCATTTTCGAAAACGCCGAGATCCACCACATTCCCGTGGTCAGCGGCGACAAGCTGATCGGCATCGTCAGCTGGAACGACTATCTGCGGGTTTCGTTCGACGCATTCGGCGGCCAAGACAACCGCGAGGTCGATGAAGTTCTCGACCACACCTACAAAATTCGTGACGTGCTGACGCGCGAGCTTGTCACGCTGCCGGTATCGGCGACCGTCCGCGACGCGGCACGGATTCTTGGGGAAGGCAAGTTCCACGCCCTGCCGATCCTGGATGGCGAGAAACTGGTCGGGATCGTGACCTCCAGCGACCTGATTCGTTTTCTGGCCGAACAGTGACGTTCCGCCGAACAGTGACGTTCCGCCGAACAGTGACGTTCCGCCGAACAGTGACGTTCCGCCGAACCAGTAAC
>JAWLFY010000126.1:0-14919 GCA_041685355.1 Pirellulaceae bacterium
GCCGGTGCCGGTTTGGGCGGGGGTGGCGGTTACCTTCGGAGATGGCGTCGCTGAACTTGCGGCGGCGGTGGTTGGCGGGGTTGAGGTTGGCGGGGTTGAGGTTGGCGGGGTTGAGGTTGGCGGGGTTGAGGTTGGCGGGGTTGAGGTTGGCGGGGTGGCCGGGGCGGGGACCGTCGTGGCGGTTGCGGGTGCCGGGGGTGTTGGCGGACGGTCGAAATGGGGCGCGGGGATTGCGGACCGCGAGGGGGGATTCTGCGAGGCGGGATCCTGCGAGGCGGGATCCTGCGAGGCGGGATCCTGCGAGGCGGGATCCTGCGGGGCGGGGGCCAGCGGAGTCGGATCCTGCGGGGCGGGGGCCAGCGGAGTCGGAGGCTGCGGGGCGGGAGGCTCAGCCGCTGGCGGAGCGTGGGGCTGAGCGGTCGTGGGGGCAGGCCGATCAGCGGCGGCCGCGGTCATCGGCGGACGCTTTTTTTTTTCGGCGTCGGCGTCGGCGGCGGAGGCGGCGAGGTCGGAGATCGCTTGCAGGTCGGGAAGGGTGCAGACTTGGATCAGGGTCGACTCGAGGAGCACCCGACTGTGGACGCTGTGGCGGATCCGCACCAACGTTTGATCGATCAGCCCGACGACGGCGAGGACGGTTTGCAATCCCCAGGAGTCACCGAGCTGTTTCATCGAGTCGTAGAGCGACATCGAGGCGAACCGCATCAGCGTCGCTTCGCATCCGACCGACACGGCCATCAGGTCGCGGAAGTAGCCGAGGAGTTGTTCGGCGAGACGGCCCGCGTCGACGCCCGAATCGATCGCGGCATCGAGTTGCCGGAGGGCCTGGGCGGCGTCACGGTTTGCCATCGCGGTGGCGAGCGCGTGGAGCCGCTCGTCGTCGGCGGTCCCGAGCATCGCGTGGACCTGATCCGCGGTCAGGTGGCCGTCGCTGAAGCTGAGGACTTGTTCGAGGAGCGATTGGCTGTCGCGTAACGACCCGGCGGCGCGGCGGGCGATCAGTTCGAGCGCGGCGTCGTCGGCGGAGGCGGATTCGGCGGCGACGATTTGGCCGAGCCGGCCGACGATCTTGCTGACTTCGACCGGGGCGAAGTCGAACCGCTGGCACCGGCTGAGGACGGTGATCGGGATCTTTTCGGGGTCGGTCGTACAGAAGATGAACTTGACGTGGTCCGGCGGCTCTTCGAGCGTTTTCAACAGTGCGTTGAACGCCGCTTGGGTGAGCATGTGGACTTCGTCGATGATGTAGATCTTGTACCGCGAGCGGCTCGGGCGGACGCCGACGTTGGCTCGCAGGCTACGGATTTCGTCGATCCCTCGGTTGCTGGCCCCGTCGATCTCGATCACGTCGACGTCTTCGCCGGCATCGATGGCTAGCGCGACATCGGTGTCAGGATCGGGATGGGGGGTCGCCCCGTCGGGGGCGTTGAGGGCTTTGGCGAAGATCCGTGCGGTGCTCGTCTTGCCGACGCCGCGGGCACCGGTGAAGAGGTAGGCGTGACCGACGCGCCCCGTTTCGATCGCGTTGCCAAGCGCGCGGGCGACGTGGTCCTGCCCGACGAGTTCTTGAAAACCTCGGGGGCGGTAGCGACGTGCGACGACGACGTAGCTTCCGGGGGTGGCCGTTTCGGGGCCGCTCGAATCTGACATGTGCCGCGACGACGCAGGGGGCTCATGGGGACGGCTCACCGGGACCGCCCCTTTGCCCGTTGGAGGCGGCCCTCACACAAAGCTACACCGCTTATGGCTGCTCCAGTTAAGGCCTGACCAGGTTCGCGACCCGCAATCGCAAGGGCCGCCACCATCGGGCAAAGGGGGAGGTCGGGATCGGGCGAACGCCCCTGACCCCGAACTTCGGTTACTTTCGCCGCTCGCGAAGGACTCGTCAACGGGACCAACTGCTGTAGCGGAACGGCGCGAGCCGTCCGGTCCTCTTCTGCTGCGCGAGCCGTCCGGTCCTCTTCTATCGCGAGCCGTCCGGTCCTCCCGTTCCGCGGGGGCGGTCGTCAGTAACCTCCCCCTCTCGCTGATTATCGGCGCCGGCCGCTGCGGGGGCGGGGACCGCCGCGGCTCGATTTTTTCTGGTTCTCGATGTTGGAATCGACGATCAGGGAGACCGTATCGAGCCACGTGGGGACGTTCTTCCTTTTCGGCGCGTCATCGTCATCGCTTGGCGATCGGCGTCGGCTGCCGCGTGACGCCGGTGGGGCGTCGTCTTCGTCGTCAAGAACGAGGTCCGGGCCGTTTGTCGAGATGACTTCGACCTCGGCGTCCGCGACGCGGGTATCGTTCCCTTCCTCGTCGCGACCCCGTCCGCGTCCGCGTCGAGGCCGTCGGCGTCGACCTCGGCGGATCACGTCCGCCTCGTCGTCGTCTTCGAGGTCATCGTCGAAGGCGGACTCCGGAATCGAGTCCGGTTCCGGTTTTCGCTCGGAGCGGTCTCGTTTGGCCGAGGGTTCGTCTCGTTTGGCCGAGGGTTCGTCTCGTTTGGCCGAGGGTTCGTCTCGTTTGGCCGAGGGTAAACGGTCACCGGAAGCCGCGCGAACGGACGGCGCGTCTTGGGTCGAATCGACATCGCGGTCGGCCGTGTCACCGGATCGGCTTCCGCGTCCGCGTCGGCCCCGCCGTCGGGACCGTCCGCGTCGAGGCTTGTCGTCCGATTCCGAATCGGAATCGGCGTCTCGATCGGCCACGGCGGGGCCGAACCGATCGTCGTCCTCCTGGTCATCGTCGTCGGCCGAGACTTCCGCCGTTTCGCCTCGCCGCCCCGGGCGTTCTTTCGGAGCGGGAGCGGGTGACGATTCCTGCTCGCCGAGGCGTTGGCGGACACCTCGTCGGCGTCGTCGCCGAGGCCGTGGCGAATCGTCGTCGTCGGACGCGGCTTTGTCACTCGCCGAGGGGCCGTCCGCGTCGTCGCCTTGATCGTCGTCGTCCCAACTGCTGACGCGTCGACGGGATCCGCCCCGCGGGCCGCGGTCTTGTTCTTGGTCGCGATCTCGGCCTCGGCGGGAGCGGTCCGACCGATCGTCGTCGCCTTTGCGTCCGCTCGCGGCGGGGCCGTCGTCCGGCTCGAGATCGCTGATCTCGTCGACGGCATCGATGTCATCGTCCTCGATCTCGTCGGGGCCGACGTCGATCCCGAGGCCCACGGCGAATCCGCCGCCGGAGCCCCGTTTCGAATCACGGTCGGAGCGACCACCCGACGAAAGGTCGCTGCCGGGCGTCTCCGGGGCGCTGCCGGGCGTCTCGGTGGACTTGGGCGACGAACGACGGGGTGTTGGCGTCGACGGTTTGCGGGGAGTCGTCGGTTCGGGAGCGTCGTCGAACGAATCGTCGACGTCGACGACACCGAATCCGGGCAACTTAGGGGGAGGCTGAACGGAGGTCAGGGCGCTGAGCACATCCGGGTCTGGTTCATCATTCGGGGCGGGTTCATCATTCAGGCCGGGTTTATCATTCGGGCCGGGTTCATCATTCGGGCCGGGGCCGCTCGCGGTCTGCACCGGCGCCCTCGCGACCCGCCCGGTCGTGTCCGGTTCCCGGTCGACGAACTCTGCCGTCGGTGTCGACAGTTCCGCGGGAACTTCCGGTTCCTCCGCCTGGGGTTCACCGTGCGACCGGTCGCCCCCGGTTTCCGCTTCGTCGGGCGTCGCGGCTGCGGGTGGGGCCGGCTCGGCTTGCTTCTTTTTCTTCGGCGGGTCCGCCGCGCCGGGGGCGCCGAGCAGGTTAGCGAGAAAATTCCAGTGATCGGATCGCATGAAAGTCTGTCGGTGAGGAAGAAAGGGGAGGCGAACCGACCGGAGTCGGGGTTGCCATCGTTCGAGGAGCGGTCGCGGCGGATACCGTATTTATAGCGTTCGACGTCATTTTACCCAAGACCGCCGGACGATCCGGGGGGCAAAAAGTGCCGCGTCCCGCTTTGCCGAACCGGGCCGATCGCATACGATTTCTCTCGTTGCGATCCGAGACGGATCGTGCGTCATCAGGACCACGAAAGGATTGAGTCATGACACGGATTCCGTTGAGCCGTAGCGAAGAACAGGCCCGTTTGCGTCGGGAGCGTTTGGAGCTCAGTATCGCCGAGATGGGCCTTTCGGTGCGGACCACGAACTGTTTGGAGGAGACGGGGATCCTTACCGTTCGCGATTTGTTGCACGCGTCCCCGAAAAGGCTTTTGGCGATCAGTAACTTCGGCGAAAAGACGCTCGAGGAGGTCTATCAGTCGCTGGAGACGCTCGGGTTCTACCGCCCCGGTCGACAAACCGCCGAATCGGGAATGGCGAGTTCCGCCGCGCCGCGGTAACGCGGCAAGGGAGCGAGGCTCGGCCCGAAAATGCTTGGCCGACGGTGGCAGCCCATCGGCATCGTCACGGAACGGAACGGCGCGAGCCGTCCGGTCCCGGGCTCCGCATGACTCACCGGAGGGCTTGCGCCCTGCCGCTAATTTTTGGATAGGTCCCCCTGCTTGGCGCGACAGGGACTGGGTCAAAGGAGCGGGCTGAATAGACGCAGCGTGTTTTCGAGGAACCGGCCGCCGAACGGACGCGACCGCCACCGTTCGGGGTCGACCCGGATCGCGTCGCGAAGGTAGTGCTGTTGCAGTTCGTGCAGCCGGGTGGCGAAGTCGGCGTCGTACACGAACAACGAGACCTCGTAGTTGAGCCAAAAGCTTCGCATGTCGAGGTTGACCGTGCCGAACATGGAGCGGGCGCGATCGACCATCATCGACTTGGTGTGCAGCAGGCCGCCGCGGTACAGATAGATTTCGACGCCCGAGTCGAGCAAGTCGTCATAGTAGGAGCGGCTGGCGTATCGGGCGAGGAACGAGTCGACCTTTTCCGGGACGATCAGCTTCACCGCGACGCCGCGTGCCGCGGCCCCGCGGAACGCCCGAATCAGCGCGTCGTCGGGGACGAGGTAGGGGGTGGTGACGACCAGTTCGGTCTCGGCGGAGTGCATCAGGGTGAGGAACATCTGCAGCAGCCCGTCGGCGGCGATCTCGCCCGGCCCCGAGGGGATCACTTGGACGTCGGACGTCCCTTCCGGCTCGACCAAGTGCAGCCGAACGGAGCGGACGACGTCGGCGAGCGGTTCGCCGGTTTCGGCGATCCAGTCGCCGACCATGGTGGTCGCGAGCGGGACGACGGCGGAGCCTTCGACCCGCAGCATCGCGTCGACCCATTGCCCGACGCCGGCATCCTGTTTGAAAAATCGTGGGTCGACCAGATTCATGCTGCCGGTCCACGCGGTGCGCGAATCGACAACGACGATCTTTCGGTGTAGCCGCAGGTCGGTGCGTCCGAACAGCGATCGGAACGGTCCGACCGGGAGGGCGGGCCGGACTTCGACGCCGGCGTCGCGGAGCCGTTGCGGTTGCCGCCCACGCCACCATGGCCGCGCTCCGAGGGCGTCGATCAACACGCGACACACGACCCCGCGGCGAGACGCCCGGATGAGCGCCTCGAGCACCACGTCGGCCAACCCGCCTTCGCTCCAAATGTAAAACTCCATCAACACGCTCGACTGGGCGGCGTCGATGTCCGCGACGATTCCCTCCAGGATTTCACGGGTGTCATCGATCAGTTGCAGCCGGCTCCCGTGAACGGTGGGGCTGCCGACCATCGCCTGGCCGAGCCGATCCATGGCGCGGGCAGGTTTGCCGTGACGCGACCAGTCGACGTGGATCAGCCCCTTGTCGATCACCGCTTCGTAGAGCTGTTGGTAGTCGCTGCGGAGTTCTTCGAGCCGCAGCATCCGACGCCGCCCGATCCGCCGCTCGCCGATCAGCAGATAGAGGGTGACGCCGACGACGGGGATCGAGGTCACGAGCAACGACCACGCTAGCGCCACGCCGGTCGCGGGCCGGTTCATGATCACGCGAACGAGCACCGCGATCACGACCGAGGCGTGGACGATGACGGCGAGGCTCGTGGGCGACAGGGGAAACGAATCGGTCATCGAGGCCTAGCTGGAGAGGGACACTTTCCAGCGTTCGATCTGGGACCGGACCTCGGCCGGCGCCGTCGACCCGTAACTGCAAAACGCCTCGACCGCGTTGCGGCTGCCAAGCACGTCGTACACCGTCTCGTCAATCTCCTCGGCGTGCGACCGAAATACGTCGAGCGGCAACTCGGCGAGTGAGACGTCACGGGCGATCGCGTCGGCGACGATCGCCCCGACCAAGTGGTGCGCCCGCCGCTGAGGCATCCCCCGCCGGATCATCCATTCCATCAACGTCGTCGCGTCGAGGTACCCCTTGTCGAGACGCGACGCGATCGATTCGCGGAGCAGTTCGCTGCCGGCGACGATCGGCGTGGCCAACTCGAGCGAAGCGGTGACCGTGTCGAACGAGTCGAACAGCGGCGGCTTGTCCTCCTGCAGGTCTCGGTTGTACGCGAGCGGCAAATTCTTGACCAACAACGTCAAGGTTTGCAGGTTCCCCATCACGCGAGCCGACTTGCCACGGATCAGCTCCAACGTGTCGGGGTTGACCTTCTGCGGCATGATGCTGCTGCCGGTACAGAACGTTTGGGGGAGCCGCAAGAAGCCGAACTCGACCGTGCTCCATAAGATCCATTCCTCCGCCCATCCGCTCAGGTGCGACGCGACCATCGAAAGTGCGAAGGCGGACTCGAGGACGAAGTCGCGGTCACTGCTGGTGTCGAGGCTGTTCGCCGTCACCGAGTCGAACCCGAGCGCTCCGGCGGTCTGCTCGCGGTCGATCGGCAACGTCGTCCCGGCGACCGCGGCGACGCCCAATCCACAGCGGTTCACCCGCCGGCGGCAATCGGCCAGCCGTTCCCGGTCGCGGGCGAACTTCTCGACGTAGGCGAGCCAGTAATGGGGGGCGAGGACCGGCTGGGCACGTTGCAAATGCGTGTAGGCCGGCAGGATCACGTCGATGTCGGCGTCGCACCGCATGACGAACGCCCGCTGCAGATCGGCGAGCCGCCGGTCCACCGCGTCGATCGATTCGCGGACCCACATCCGAACGTCGGTGCTGATCTGGTCGTTCCGGCTGCGGGCGGTGTGGAGCTTCCGCCCGACGTCCCCGATCCGGTCGATCAACGCCTGCTCCACGTGCATGTGGATGTCTTCCAGCTCGATTCGCATCGGCAACCGGTCTTCGTCGAGTTCCGTCTCGATCTCCGTCAAACTGTCCCGGATCTGCGAAAACTCATTCTCCGTCAGCAACCCGACCGTCTGCAACATTTCGGCGTGCGCGATCGACCCGCGGATGTCCTGACGGTAGAGACGCCGATCGAAACTGATACTTTCGGCGAACGCCTCCAATCGCTGGTCAGTTCCGGCCTGAAAGACACCGCTACGGGAAGGACTTGCCACGGTTGGAACGGGTCCTGGAATTCGGGTTCGAGTCGCGTGCAACACGATAAGCGTCACCCATTATCCGTCCAAGCCGTCCGCTGACGACCCCCTGTCCCCCCCAACGCCGTCGCGGGACTCGAGAACCGTAGCCGGACTCGTGAAGAGTTCGGACGCGCCTTCACGACATCGGCGACGGGCGGGGCGGTTTCGGAAGTCTTCCCGACATCCGCGACGCGCGAGTTGGAACTTTTCGCGACATCCGCTACCGTTGATCGCATCGGCGGGTTTGGGCCGAGGGTCGGCTCATCGCGTATCGGTTCCCGTTCATTTCACTCTCGTTCAAGCGACGGTCCAACGATGCCCTTTTCGGCTCTCCCTCCACGACCGCGTGACGTTGTCGCCCCCGCGTTCTTGATGTGTTGTCTTGCGGGGGTCGGGGGCGGGGCGATGCAGGCGACGACGGTCTTCGCCCAGGAGATCATGGCGACCGCGGCGAAGGGGACGCCGTATGGGGTGGGGACGATCGAGTTGCCGCTGGGGCGACCCGTTGTCGGGAACCCGCTTCCGCCGCTGGAAGTCCGCGACGCCGACGGTCGGGTGCTCTACCCGATCGCCCGAGACATGCGGGTGCGGGTCGAACGGCGGCCCTCGGAACGTCCGGTGCCCCGCCCGGGTCGCGGCCGGTTGCTCGGCCGCGTCGGCGAGCTGATCCGTGAATTGGCCAGCGACGAAGAGGAGCTTGAACAGACGGTCGCGCGGAAGGTGACGTTCCTGTTCCGAGGCGACCAGCCGCTCGAGGTCCGATTGGGTGATCGTCGGGGCGAGATCGGGGTTTACCAGATCGTACCTCGTGACGATCCGGCGGCACGCCGGGATCTGCTCGATCAGTGGTGGGAGACTTACGCCGAGGCGGCAAAACGGCAACTCGATTCGGCCGACTACCCGTCTTGGGTTGAGACGTATTTGGTGGCCATGCTCTCCGGCCGGCTCGGAATGCCGCTGCCGGATTGGTACCCGTCCGATGGGGTCGGCCAGGAGGAGCTCGTCGACACGTTGAAACTGATCGCGGGCGGGGGCGATGTCGATGACGACGTGTTCGCGATTTCCGCGGCGGGAACGGCGCGGTCGAGCGGTCCCGCGACGCTTCCTCTCCCGGACGCTCCCGCATGGGATACCGACCCGGTGAGCCCGAATCGCGACGGGGCGGACGAGCTCGCGACCGAGCCGATCGCCAGCCGTGTGCCGCCCGAATTCTTCTACATCCGCTACGGGTCTTTCGCGAACTACCTTTGGTTCCGTGACCTCTCGGACGAGTATGGCGGCGACATTTCGCGAATGGTCTCGCTCCGGGGGTTCGTCGACGATGCCGCCGCCCGCGTGGAAACCCAGCTCAGCCTGAAAACGACCGAGCTGTCGCGGATTCTCGGCCCTTCGGTCATCGACGACCAAGCGTTGGTCGGCCGCGACCTGTTCCTGTCCGACGGCGCTTCGATGGGCGTCTTGATCCGGGCGAAGAACGCGTTCTTGTTGCGGACGTCGTTGAACCAAGAGCGTTCGGCCAAGGCCTCCGCCGACGAATCGATCCGGTTGACCGACGTGGAGATCGACGGACGACAAGTCTCGCTGTTGAAAAGCAGCGACAACCGGATCCGATCGTACTTGGCGGTCGACGGCAAATACGTATTCGTCACGAACAGCCGGGTGTTGGTCGAGCGGTTTTTCGAAGTCGGCCGCTCGGGGGAATCGCTCGCGAAGACCCCGACGTTTCGTGAGGCTCGGCGGCTGATGCCGTTGGATCGGGAAGACACGATCTTTGCTTACTTTTCACCCCAGTTTTTGCAGGGTCTGGCGTCGCCACGCTATTTGATCGAACTTCGGCGTCGTTTGAACGCGAAGGCCGACGTCGCGCTCGTCCACCTCGCCCGGATCGTCGCCGCGTCCGAAGGGGAACCGATCCGCGGGGTCGACCGATTGATCGAAGCCGGGTATCTGCCGACCAATTTCGGGGTTCGTGCCGACGGCAGCGGTGTCATCGCGGTCGGTGATCGAATGATCGATTCGATGCGTGGCTCGCGGGGCGTGTTCTTGCCGATCGCCGACGCCGAGATCGATGGCGTGACCGCCGAAGAAACGGATTGGTACCGAGGAATCGCCCGCGAATACGAGTCTCAGCTCGGGGCGCTCGACCCGATCATGATCGGGCTTCAACGCGAACCCCGTAAGGGCAACAACGGGTCGGGCAACAACGGGTCGGGCAACAACGGGTCGGGCAGTAACGGGTCGGGCAGTAACGGGTCGGGCAGTAACGGGTCGGGCAGTAACGGGTCGGGCGATAACGGGTCGGGCGATAACGGGTCGGGCGATAACGGGTCGGGCGATAACGGGATCGAGCGGTTGAGGGTGCACGCGGAAGTCGCGCCGTTTCGCCCCGAGAAGTACGGCAAGTTGGCGGAACAGCTCGGGCCGCCGACCCGCGTCGCGATGCGATTCGCCCCCGACGATATCGTCTCGGTCCAGGCTCACGTCGCCTCCCCTCAACTCGGGCCGCCGACTCACCTGTTCGCCGCGATCAAAGATTCGAACCCGCCGCAACCGGAGAAGTTTGACGGGATCCTGGGGAGCTACCTCGCGCTGCGGCAAATCCCCGGATACTTGGGGGCGTGGCCTCAACCGGGCACGCTCGATCGGTTGCCGCTCGGTTTAGGGCGAGGCCAACCGGTGGGCCCGGGGATGAGCCGCCTGATCGGTGGCGTCTACCGGTACACCGGTGGCGGTTTCAGCGTCCTGTCGTTTTTCCCCGAGATGATGCAGGCGAGTCTGGCTCACTTGGAGGCGTCTGAGGTCGATGACGAGGCCCAAGTTCGCATTCACGTCGGTAACCTCGTCGGCAGCCAGCTCGAGGGATGGGTCAACGGCCAGCTCTATACGCGGGCGGCCGAGGCGAGCGAGTCGGGGACGAACTTCCTGAATTTGCTCTCGCGACAACTCGGGGTCCCGCCACGCGAGGCGCCCGATGTCGCCGAGCGAATTTTCGGGATGCGGCTCCAGTGCTCGCTCGGCGGAGAATACGAATTCGACGAGGCGAGCGGGCGATGGGTCAGCTCCGCATGGCAAGGCCGCGAGCCGGCCGACGCCCCCGCGGCCGACTATATCGCCCCCGTGATGACATGGTTCCGCGGCGGCGACGCGACGGTGACCCAGTACGCGGACCGTCTGATCGCTAACGTCGTCATCGATGTCGAGCGGGCGTCCCGGACGCGAGGGGCGTCTCAGAACTGATCCGATCGGCGATCGCTTCGGCGACCAACGGGTCGGGACCGAGGTATCGCGAACAGACGACCCGGATCCCGGGATGACGCCGCTGGGCCTCGTCGCACTGGCGTCCGATCGCTTCATACAGTCGGCCGGTGAACAGCAGGTGCGGCTGGACGACGATCGCCTCGATCTTCGACCTCGATTCGTCACTCCCCGCGCCGGAAACGATGCGGTCGATGACGTCGGGCAATTTCGGGACCGCCATCGCGTAAAACGCCGTCTCCACGCGGCCGACCGAAACGCGATGCCGGAGCAACTCCCCCAGCACCCGCATGTCGGATCGCGCGCACGGGTCGTAGCTCCCCCGCCCGACCATCACCACGGCGGTCCGTTCGTGAGAGACCGCGAGAGAATCGAGCGTTTCCCGCAACCGCTGGCGGGCCAGTTCGACAATTGCCGGATGGCGAGATAACGGGCCACTTTGGTCGGTCGTGATCCCCGGGGTGGCGACCCGGCAAGATTCGATCGCGTCGGGGATGTCGCGTTTCGCGTGCCCGGCGGCGAAAAGCAATAGCGGCGCCGTCCGTACGTGGGTAACACCGGCGTCAACCAGCGAACCCCACGCCTCCGCGATCGTCGGGCGTTGGAACTCGAGAAGGCACGGCGCCACGGGCCTGTTCGCGAGTCGCCTCGCGAGTTCCTCGGCGAGCCGAAAGAATTCGCCGCCGCCCTGAGCGTCTCGCGTCCCGTGACCGACGAGCAGCACCCCATCCCGCCGCGGGCAATCATCCCGCCGTGGGGAGTCATCCCGCCGTGGGGAGTCATCCCGCCGTGGGGAGTCATCCCGCCGTGGGCCGCTGCGACCTACGGCGTCATCTGGCGTTTTTAGCGGCCGGATCATTTCGACTAGGGGGTCGCCGCGGCGTTCTTGAAGCCACGTTTGGCGAGGGCGGCGACGGCGACGTCCAAGTCGAACCCGTCGCCGTAGGTGACGACGACGCTCGGGTCGTCGATCACCCCTTCCTCTTTCTGCGCGACCAAGTCGACCCCGGCGACGTTCGGGTCGGACTCGAGCGTCTCCTTCACGGCGGGGTAACAAGCGAACGGGCAGTGCATGTCGGGGACGTGCAGGACCAACGTCTTCGGGTCGCCCGCGACCGCGTCGGAATCGCCTGCCGTCTCGTTGAGCCCCCTCGGGCTCGACGAAGCGGTCACACGATCTTGATCGACCGGTTGAGATTCGGACGCCGAGTCGGTTGATTCGTCTTGGGGAACGGTCGCGATCCCGATCATGATCCCGACTGCGGCCAAGGCCGCGATGATGTAAGCCGCCGAACGCATGGAGACAACCTCTTCAAAAGGGAAACGGATAAAAGCGAATCAACTGTTGGTTTTCACGTCGGCCGAGTCGGCCACATTGACCCACACGTGGACGTGAGGGGCACCGCGGTAGTGCCAAACGAATGACGGCCCTTCGAGCCGCCAATTGTCCCAAACCTCGTCGTTGCCGAGGTCGTTGTCGGTATAGAACGACAGGTGACAGGCGTCGAGACCACCCTGTGCCTGGAGGCAACGGATCACCTCATCCCGATCGCTTTGACGATACGGCTCGATCAAGACCTGCAGCACCTTTTGCAGGTGCTCCCGTTGGTCCGACGACATTTCGGTGGCGGGGATTCCCGTGAACTTCCCGTCCTTCCCTTGGAAGCCGACGTTCTGTTCGCGGGGCGTCTTGGCGACGCGGGCCAACTTCTGTTGCCGGCCGTCGAGCATTCCGAACAACCGGTTGGCCGCCTCGGCTTGGTGCCAGAAAACGTTTCCGGGGTGTTCCGGCCCTTCGTTGAACTCGGGGGCGTGGCCGTAGAAGATCGGCCCGCCGAACGCGACGTGGTCGGCGGAATCGCCGTCGCACCGGAGCGTCATGTGACGCCCCGTCATCACGAATTCGAATTTCCCTTCGCCCGGTTTGCCGAAGATCGCGATCGACTGCTCGTTGCCGAACCCGCCGGCGTCGTCGTTGAGCTGGCGATCGTACCGCTCGTGCCAATCCGGATGGATGATCGACTCGAACAAGTTTCGGATGATGTCCCGCTGGGCGTTGGTGTAGAAGTCGTCGTTGATCTCCGGGCCCGTGATGTTCCAGTTGTTGGCGACAAACGTTCGCAACAACCCCCGCTTCGGATCGCGGTGGCCCCAATCGAAACAGATCTGCTTCCGTTGTTGGTCGCTGAGGGTGTCGTAGAGCACGCCGACCAGTGATTCCGTCGTCTCCGATTTCTCGGGGGCCAACGCCGAGGCGAGACCGCCGGAGCCGAGCGTTGACGCGGCCGTTGTCGCGGCCGCGGCGCCGAGGAATGTCCGACGATCGACGGGGTTCGAGATTCGCATGGGAGACACCTGATTGGGGAGAGGCGAAATCGGTTCGATGATGGAGCGCCCACCGCGGGACGAACGCGTCCCACCGCACCCGATTCAGTGTAACGAGTTTCGGCGGCCGTTACGGACTCAAGTCGGCCCCCTGCCCCCCGCCCTGAAACATCCGCCCTGAAAAATCCGCCCTGAAACATCCGCCCGAAAGCATGGTCCATTCGGGTTTGTTGTGGGTGGACCGATGCGGGCGATCGCGGTGGATTTTGTTAGCCATGGCTCCCGTGTCCAAAGTGTTTTTCGCATTGCCGTGGCCGAACCGGCGGCCCGAGTACGCCGGGACAAACGGAGTCAAGTGATAGCGATTTGGCATGCACGACGCTGCCGCCTCTGGACAAGGTTCTTCCGCGATTTTCGTGGGCAGTGGTCGGCGCGCGAACGGGAAGCGGATCACTACCGAAGGAGCGTCTATCTGTTCGCGCGACGGAACCTGCCCTACCCGATGTTCGCGACGTCCGACCGTCCGTCGGCGAACACAAGCTGTGCCACCCGAGACAGCTCGACGACCGCGCCCCAGACGCTCTACCTGTTCAATTCTTCGGTCACCATCGACGCCGCCAGACGGTTGGCGGAACGCTGCGCCGGCGTCACCCCGTCCCTCGACATCGACTGAAACCCTTTTCGGATCCTCAAACCGTCTCGGTTCGGCAGGCTGCCGCGAAGGTTTCGACCAACAACGCGACCGCGGCCGCGGTGATCGGGGTGCTCATGCTGGCGAGCCGTTCGTCTTGGGCGGCGACCTGGGCGGGCGTCAGAGGCACGTGCACGAATGCGACCCGCGTCGCGAGCTGGAGCGTTTCGATGTAGTAGTGGCTCAGGTACAACGCCGCGTTGCAGAGATACGTCCCGGCGTGATGGGAGACTTCCGACGGGATCCCGGCGTCGCGAAGGCGTCGCACGCCGCCGGCGAGGGGGAGCGACGTTCGGTACGCTTCCGCCGCCTCGGGCACGATCGGGCTGCCGTCGCTCCGCAGGTTCAGCCCCACCGATTCGAGTCGGATCCCGGTCGCCCCGGGGGCTTGTCCCAGGTGGATCACGAGGTCAAAGCCTTCGCTTAAATCGCCGCGGAGCTTGCCACTCATCGCCGCCAAGTCGACCGGGTATCGCCGGGTGATGACGTCGAGCGGACCTTCGTACCAACGCGTCAACTCGACCAACGCCAGCCAACTCGCGTTGTCGGCCCAACGGTCATACGGTTCGAACGCGGTTAACAGGGCCCGGGTCACGGCGGCAGCTTCCGGTGGAGTCGCGGACGGGCGGCCGGGCGATCACGCCGACGGGCCGTCACGGTTCGGTTCACTGCCCTATCGTAGTTCGCTCACCGCTCCAGTTCGATTCGGGGAGGAAGCTCTTCCCCCTTGGGGACGAACTTCATCGAGATCGAATTGACGCAGTGCCGCGTATCTTTCTCGGTAAAGCCTTCCCCTTCGAAGACGTGACCGAGGTGGCCGTCGCAGTGGCTGCAAACGATCTCGACCCGCCGGCCGTCGGGATCGGGAAGGCGTTTCACGGCCCCCTCGATCTCGTCGTCAAAACTGGGCCATCCGCAATGGCTTTCGAACTTGTCGTCCGATCGGTAGAGCTGCGCGTTGCACTGGCGACAGATGTAGGTCCCCGGATCCTTGGTCATCGTGTAACCGCCCGGCCCCGGCGGCTCGGTCCCTTTCTCCAGGATCACGTACGATTCCATCTCCGAGAGCGGGTTGTACTCGGCGAGTGTGACGGACCGCTGCGGCTCGGGGGAGGTGGTATCAGTCATCGCTTTAGGGCTGGGGTTTGTGGGCGATGCGTCATCGGACTTCGTGTCATCGGACTTCGTGTCATCGGGCTTCGTGTCATCCGGATTCGCCGTGACGGATTCGGGCGAAGCCGATTCCGCCTCAGCGGTCGAAGTCTCGGAAACGTCGACTC
>JAWLFY010000274.1:0-3611 GCA_041685355.1 Pirellulaceae bacterium
TCGAGAAACGGCCGGTTTGACTCCCGCGAGACCGGCGCAGCCGACTTCGGCAGACCGCCCTCGGCAGGTGCATCGGCAGGTGCATCGGCAGGTGCATCGGCAGGTGCATCGGCAGGTGCATCAGCAGCCGCATCGAGAGGTGCATCAGCAGCCGCATCGAGAGGTGCATCGGCAGCCGCATCGAGAGGCGCGTCGGCTCGGGGCGGATCGGCACGAGAGGGAGTGTTCATGATGCTCCAGCCTATCCGCTATAAATGTTCCGTGTCGATACGCGGTATCGGCGGTGTCATCGCGATCCCCCCGCCCCCGACGCAATCTCCACCATCCGGACCCAACCCGACCCGATGATGACGCCCCGCTACCTGTCGCCCTTCGATTCGCGTCGAGCGCTCCACCGGTTCACCGACGTGTTGGTTATCGGCGGCGGCCTCGCCGGACTCCGCGCGGCCAACTCGGTCTCCCCGAATCAATCCGTTTTGGTCGTGACCAAGGACCGACTGCGGGAATCGAACAGCGCCTACGCCCAAGGGGGGATCGCGGGGGTTCTCGACCCCGACGACTGCTTCGAATCGCACGTCAGCGACACGTTGAAGGCCGGTGGCAACTTGTGCGATCAAGACGTCGTCGAGATGGTCGTCCGTGAAGGTCCGCTGCGGATCGAGGAACTGATCCGATGGGGGACCCGATTCGACGAATCGGACGGGAGCCTCGCGCTCGGTCGCGAGGGGGGGCACAGCTTTGAACGCATCGTGCACGCGTTGGGCGACGCGACGGGTCGCGAAATCATGCGGGCGGTGATCGGGCGGACCCGCGACACGCCAAACATCGACATCTGGGAAAACGCGTTCACCCTCGATCTGCTCACTTACGAAGGGCGATGCCGGGGGGCCGTGATCGTCGGGGCCGACGGTCAACCCTTGATGGTGTGGGCGAAAGAGACGATTCTCAGCACCGGCGGGGCAGGCCAGGTCTACCGGGAATCGACCAACCCGGCGGTAGCGACGGGGGACGGCCTGGCGATGGCCTACCGGGCGGGAGTCGAACTGCGAGACATGGAATTTGTGCAATTCCATCCCACGGTGCTCTACATCGCCGGGTCATCTCGGTCGTTGATCACCGAGGCGATCCGCGGCGAAGGGGCGCACCTGGTCGACTCGACCGGCTCCCGGTTCATGCCTGAGTACGACTCACGGGCGGAACTGGCACCGCGGGACGTGGTCAGTCAATCGATCGTTCGTCAGATGGAACGGACGAAACACCCGTGCGTCTATTTGGACCTTTCGCACCTCGATGCCGAACGGGTGACCGCGAGATTTCCCGGGATCGCGGAGGTGTGTCGCAAGTTCGGGCTGGACCTCGCCAGCGACCGGATCCCGGTACGCCCAGGGGCGCACTACATGATCGGCGGGGTGACCGTCGACCGCCAAGGGCGGACGAGCTTGCCCGGGTTGTGGGCGGCCGGAGAGGTCACCAGCAGCGGGCTGCACGGGGCGAACCGGCTCGCCAGCAACAGCCTGCTGGAAGGACTGGTGTACGGCGTGCTGGCCGGTGAGGCGGCGTCGCGGTCGGCGGCCGAGGGCCCGCACCGGATGGTCGCGACCCGTATCCAACATGCCGCGGAAATCCGCGACGAACCGTTCGACATCGCCGACGCGCGGGTCTCGCTCAAAAGCATGATGGGGAGACGCGTCGGGGTGCAACGGGAGGCCAGCGGGCTTCGCGAAGCGGCGGACGCGATCCGGTCGCTCTCGACCTACGTGATGTCGCACCCGTTCTCGTCGATCGAAGGCTGGGAACTGCAAAACCTGCTCGTGCTCGCCGGGGCGATCGTCCGCTCGGCGTTGGCCCGTGGCGAATCGCGGGGCGTCCACTTCCGGGAAGACTTCCCGCGACCGGACGACGTGCATTGGCGGCGACACCTGACGTTGCGGGTCGACGTCGACGGAGGTCACCCTCAGCTCGGCCCCCCGATCCCCGAATACCCCGCGCCGGACCCGCTCGCCGCCGGCGTCGGACAACCCGGTCCGGCGGAGGCCGGAGAACCCGGTCCGGCGGAGGCCGGAGGTTGATAAGATGAGCGCCCGGCCCGGAATGAGCCAGGAGCAGCCCGGAAAGAGCCACGAGCGACCCGGAAAGAGCCACGAGCGACCCGGAAAGAGCCACGAGCGGCCCGGAATGAGCCAGGAGCGACCCGGAAAGAGCCACGAGCGACCCGGAAAGAGCCACGAGCGGCCCGGAAAGACCCACGAGCGTGAAACGGATGACCAAGCGAACCAAACCCGCCCGCGGCAGAGGCTGCGAACCGCCGCAACCGGTCGACGGCCGCGTCGAGATCGATGGCGTCGAGCTAAAGCTTTCGCACCCCTACGACTCGCCCGGTCAATGGATCGGCCAGCAAGAGGTGCTGATGCAACTGCTCGCGTGCTGGATCACCGTCGACGACGCGGACCTGCCGCTCACCCCGCGACTGATCGGCTCACCCGGCGTCGGGAAAACCCAGCTCGCCATCGCCGCGGCCAAAACCCGTGGGCTTCCGCTCTATATCCACCAGTGCACCGCCGATACCCGCCCGGAAGACCTGCTCGTCACCCCGGTGCTCAGCCGCGGCGGAGAGATCTCTTACCACGCGTCGCCGTTGGTCTCCGCGATGCTCTGTGGCGGGGTGTGCGTGCTCGACGAGGGAAACCGGATGAACGAGAAGTCGTGGGCCTCGCTCGCCCCGCTGTTCGACGGACGGAGGTACGTGGAGTCGATCGTGGCCGGGATCACCATCCCCGCCTCGGCCGACTTCCGCGCCGCGGTCACGATGAACCAGGACGAATCGACGTTCGAGATCCCCGACTACATCCTCAGCCGGCTCCAGCCCACCCTCCGCGTCGGCTTCCCCAACAAACAAGACGAAATGGCGATCCTGCAGTATCACCTGCCGTTCGCCGAAGCGGAAATGCTGGCGATGACCGTCGAGTTTCTGCAGCACTCCCACGAATTGAAACTCGACTTCTCCCCCCGCGACGGGATCAACCTGCTCCGCTTCGCCCTGAAACGAATGGTCCAGGACCTCGAACACCCGATCAGCCGCGACCGGGCGTGGCGGGAGGCCCTCGAACGATGTCTCGGCGAAGAAGCGGTCGATCTCGAATCACTCGCGCAGCGCCGCGAACGAACCCTCGGTGGCGATAGCGTCCCCCTCGGACTCGCCGACCTGTTCTTCGATCCCGACGATCCCCTCCACCCCGATCGCGACGATGATGAAGACGACGAAGACGGGTAGGACGTTGGTTGTTGGTTGTTGGTTGTTGGTTGTTGGTTGTTGGTTGTTGAGCGTTTGCCGAGGGGGAGGGCTTCGCAAGGCTGCGAAGGTATCTGACGCACTCTTTCATCCTCCACACCCCCGCTTCCGCCGTAGCACTGGCGGAACGGCGCAAGCAGGCCGGTCTCACCTTCACGCCGTCGCGGACCTCGACAACCCGTCCGGTCTCACCGCTCGACGGGGCAGCAGAAGAGCCGGTGGGCACCTATTTCCCGAACGTCATTCGTGCCCCGAAGCGGGTTCGCGGCCTCGGAACCCTGATCGATCTGCCGAGTCCCACCATCAACCATCAACCATCAAC
>JAWLFY010000275.1:0-3583 GCA_041685355.1 Pirellulaceae bacterium
CGACCCACTCCCACGCGTTGACGGCACGCCGGCCCCGAGCGTGGAACAGGGCGCCGTCCAACTGAACGAAGCGACGAGACGTTTCCAGGTCGGTCATATCGACCGTGCGATCGATGCCTGCCAAGGCAACATGACCGACGCCGCCGCACGCCTCGGGTTGCACCGATCGAACCTTTACCGAAAGATGCGTCAGCTCGGCATGTCGACGTCCGACGGCTGAACCCCGCACCTCGACGACACCTTCGATGCCCCCACGCCAAACCCGCTTCGGCCCCCTCGACTGCATCGTCGTCGACGGCGGCCCCGAACCCACCGTTCCGGTCGTGCTCTGTCACGGTTACGGAGCCCCCGGGCACGACTTGGCCGGTCTCTCGCTGGAGTGGACCGAACGACTCGGCGACGCGGCTGAAAAGTTCCGGTTCGTCTTCCCCGCCGCGCCGAACGACCTGAGCGAACTCGGGATGCCGGGTGGCAGGGCGTGGTGGCCGATCAACATGGCGAAGCTCGCCGAACTGGCGGAGACGGATCGCCCCGAAGAACTCTACGACCAACACCCGCCCGGGCTCGACGAAGCCCGCGGAATGCTCGCCGAAACGATCAGGGAGGTGATCGCGTCGGTCGAGGGAGTCGCGTCGGTCGAGGGAACAACTGGCGGAAGCGAATCGGACGGAAGCAATCGCGACCAAAGCGAACCAGACGTCCCGCTTGTGCTCGGAGGGTTTTCGCAAGGGGCGATGCTCGCGATGGACGTGTCACTCCGAGGTCCGATCGAACCGCCGGTCGCCCTGTTCCAACTCTCCGGGGCGCTGATTTGCCAAGACGTATGGAAACCGGTGGCGGGACGGTTGGCGGAGACCGACGTGTTTCAATCACACGGGACCGCGGATCCGATCCTGCCGTTCGCCGCCGCCGAAGCCCTCCGAGACCTGCTCGTCGGCGCGGGCGTCTGCGTCGATTTCTATCCGTTCCATGGACCCCACACGATCGACTCCGGGGCGGTGACACGTACCACCGAAATCCTCCGACGCGTCGCGGCGGTCTGATCGTTGCTGTGGAGAATGATCGAATGACGATGAACGACCAACACGGCGACGACACGATGGCTTCCGACGCCACGCCCTCAAAGTCCGCGGACTCAAACGCCACATCTTCCCATTCCGCCGGTCGCCCCGATCGCCGCTCGAGCCGACGGCCGACACCCGACGAACTCCGCGAAGGCGGGACGTGTGGCAACGCCTACCAACGGGGCCTGATCGAACGGGCCCCCGGCGATTGCGTTCTCAAGACGCTGGAAAGTCAACTCCACTGGCTGTGTAACCTGTCGTGCAGCCTCAGCACCGAACAGGTCGATCGCGTCCACCCTCCGTACGAATGGACCGTTCGCCAAGTCTTCGAACACTGCGCCGACGCGGAACGGGTTTTCGGTGAACGGATCATGTGGATCGCCGCCGGCGACCCGACCGAACTCCCGTCGTGGGACGAAAACGCGTTCGCCGCGAGCCGGTTCGGACTCGGAAATTTCCTCCACCTGGTCTCCGAACTCGCCGCCCTCCGGCAAGCCAATCTCCTGCTCTTGCGCCGCATCATCCCCCGCGCCTGGGACCGCGCCGGCAAAGTCGGTGACGTGCAGCTATCGGTCCGTGCGATCGCCTGGATCGCCGCCGGGCATCTGCACCATCACTTCGAGATCGTCGAGGAGCGATGTGGGGTCCGGCCCGAACGGGCACCGGTCCGTAGCCCAAGAGACGCCCGCGAAGCAACGGCCGGGAAATGTTCAACGCACTCAGCCCCCCTCGGATAGTGGAGCGGCGCAAGCAAGCCGGTCGGGATGTCGGACGTGGTTGACGCACGCACGTCACTGCCAAATTTCGATCGGGCTCGCCTTCTCCGGGACCAGCCCGATCTCGCGGGCCCGCCGCGAAAGCTCGGCCAAAGCCGCCGAGCCGCTCTCCCCGAGCGACTCGGTCCAACGATTGACGTACAACTCGACGTGCTTCATCAAGACGTCGTCGTCAAATTCTTGGGCGTGTCGACGCATCGTCGGCAAAGCGCCCTCTGCGTCCGCCAACGCGTGGCCGATCGATTCCGCGATCACGTCTTGTACCTTTCCTAAGATTTCCCCACCCAGACGCCGCCTCGCGATCAAGCCACCCAGCGGAAGCGGTTGACCGGTCTCGGTTTCCCAGCGCACCCCGAGATCCTCCACCAGGTGCAGTCCCTCCGCTTCCCACGTGAACCGCCCCTCGTGAATGCAAACCCCAAAGTCGGCATCACCACGGGCGAGCGCCGGCATGATCTCGGAAAAGACGACCTGCTCGATCCGAGTCGTGTCCGGGTGGAACAGCCGGAACAGCAGCGTCGCGGTCGTCTCGCCACCCGGACAGAGCGTCGTTTGCGTTTCGCCGTGTGGCACGGCGTCCGCCTCGGCCGCGAGCAATAGCGGTCCCACCCCGAAACCGAGCGCCGAGCCCGAAGGCAGCACCACGGTCTCCTCGGTCAACCGAAGTGCCGCGTGAAAGCTGGTCTTGGCGACGTCAAAGTCGCCGGCGAATAACCGCCGATTGAGCTCCTGAATGTCGAGCAACTCGACGTGAAAATCGAGCCCCCGCCAATCGATCTTTCTTCGGAGCAACGCGTCGAACGCGAACGTGTCGTTCGGACAAGTCGAAATCCCCAACCGGATCGTCGTCGTCATCGGCTCCCCCGTCATCGGCTCTTCCGTCATCGGTTCTCCCCGGTCAGCGAAGATCGCTGGGAATCGCCGTCACGTGGACCCCCATCGCCATGGCGCCGCCCCACACGAAGCTCCTTGAGCTTCGCCAGGGCATCCCCCGAGTCGATCCGCCGGGATGCCTCGGCGGCACCGGCCGCCAACGAATCGGCGTGCCCGACAAGCAGCAACGCGGCGGCGGCACCCGACACCACGGTGTCACGACAAGGCCCCGGTTCCCCTTCAAGGAGCCGCCGAATGATCCTCGCGCTCTCCGCCGGGTCGGCCGCCGCTAACGCCTCACGGCCCGCCGGCGGCAAGCCGAAATCGCTCGCTTGCCATCTCAACGTCGACCGCTGCTCACCGCGGACGTCGATCACGCGGGTGATCCCGTCCAACGAAACCTCGTCCTGACCGTCTTCGGCGTGAACGACAAACGTGCGCGTCGTCCCGAGCCGAGCGACCGCGGCGGCGATTAACGATTGCCTGGCCGGATCCGACGTCCCGAGTAATTGATGCGTCGCCCCCGCCGGGTTGCACAGCGGTCCCAGCAGGTTGAACAACGTCGCGACCCCGAGCTGACGACGCACGCCGATGACGTGACGCATCGCCGGATGCAGTTTCGCGGCGAAACAGAAACAGATCCCGACCTCCGACAATCGTCCCGCGACCGACCCCGCGTCCGACTCGATCGCGACGCCGAGATGCTCCAGCACATCCGCCGATCCGCTACGACTCGTCGCCCGACGGTTGCCATGCTTGGCGACCGGAATCCCAGCCGAGGCGACGACGATCGCGACCGCGGTGCTGATGTTGAACGTCCCGCTCCCGCTCCCACCCGTCCCGCACGTGTCAAGCAGCACACGATGCGAG
>JAWLFY010000276.1:0-3566 GCA_041685355.1 Pirellulaceae bacterium
TCGCGTTGCGTCCGATCTCGTAGGCCCGTTTGATGACGTTGACGGTAGCACAGAGGCCCGTGCGTGTTTTGGTGCCACGCATCAGCGAGACGACGGTTGCGAGACTGTCGAAGAGCATGCCTGCACAAGCGCGTCCCACATGGGGAAAGAATCGGCGTTCGATCGGATTGTACTTGGAACAGTAGGGCGGGAAGTGCGCGATCCGGATTTCTATGCCGATCGACTGACTCAGTCGTTCCAGGTCGTGCTTGAAGATGTACTTGGTTGCCGAGTTGCTTCCGCCACCATCGCAAGTCAAGAGAATGGAGGTCGCGTCGGGATAACTTTGCTTTCCAATTCGATTCCAGAACCAGCGGAAGGAGTCACAGGCGAACTCGCTCGTGTCGTGCGAAAGTCCAATGTTGAGATGGCCGCAGTTTCTCTGGGGATCGAAGATGCCATGCGGAATGATCACGCCATCAGCCCAGCTCGGGAAATCGTGGTCGAAGGCCTGAAACGATGAACTCCCACGAACCCGCCCCTTTCGGAACAGAGAACCGAGATGCTCCTTGGCCTTCGTGTCCATCGAGAACCACGGATTACCTGCTTCCTCATACTGTCGGACGAGTTCTTCGATCCGCTCAAACTGTGCGTTTCGATCGGGATGCTCGCCGCCGGCAAGGTCCTTGCGAATCTGACGTCGGCGGATTCCGGCATCGTCTAACCACTTGGCAATGGCATCGCGACCGACTGGTGTGCCCATCTCGTCGAGGATGTCCGACAGATCCTGAGGCGAAAGATCGGTGTAGACGATGTCTTCTTCATCAGGGTCGCCAGCGGTCCGAACTTCGAGACACTGGATCAAGTTTTCCTCTTCCTGGGTTTCGGAATCGATTTTTTTTTTCGCCCGGCGCCCTCACGTCGAATGCGACCAACAGCCGGATCGTCCTTGAGCGAGTCCAATTCGGCGATCCCTCGCTCGATGGTCTTCCTCGAGCAGCCCAAAACATTCGCGATGTAGGCAATTCCTCCGTGCCCCCTTTGGGACGCCTCCAGAGCCGCAAATCGTCGGCGGTCCTTCTCGTTCAGCGTGGCCGCGAAGTCACGCATACGCTCTTCGTGAAATCTGCTCTTGTCGGTTACGTCGTTGGCCATCCGTGGCTCCACAGCTTCGGGGCGGAAATTCGCACTCCACCAACTTACCTGACCGAGCAGGCTTCTGCGACACTAATTGACCGGGCGTTGCTAGGCTGCCAACGCTGAACCCAACTTTCCGCTTGCGAGTGCGCACCATTCACGTGTGAGTTCATGGGGGGTTCCGCAAGCTGTGGGGATTGCGTGAGCAATTCACTCGGCACGGGATCGGCATCGACAATCGATACGGTGTTTTCCGAAATCGATCCCCATCGCGGCCAAGGGCTCATCGACAGAACTGTCAAAAGAAAAACCAGTGTCAGTGAGGCTTGCAGCATACTGACGAGCGGGATGGGTTTGCAGCGACGTAGAAGCAGAGCGATCAGACTTGCGCTAGCGCAGACGATCGTGACTTGGGCGACACACCACAACAGCTTTAAACTGATTTCGTTCACTTGTCTTGATCCCGCAACACTTGTTCGAGCAACGATCGCTCCTTCGCGGTCAGTTTCTTGCCGCCGAAAAGCTGTACTAGCAGTTGGTCACGTGAACCACCGAATAACCGATGAACCAAGTCGCTAACGATGCTGCCGGATACTTCTTCGAACGTCCGGATCGGCAGGTAGCGGAAGGGCCGCTCACTACCTTTTTGTTCGAGAAAGCCTTTGTCGCAGAGAATCCGCACCAGAGTGGCAACGGTTGTGTAGGCCAGTTTTCGACCGGCTTGCAGCAGATGCTCCCGGGCTTCGGAAATGGCCATTTCGCCTTCTGCCCAAAAGACGTGCATTACTTCCAGTTCGCGTTCCGTTAGCTCTTTCGCCTTTGGGCGAGCCATCGCAGGTCTCCTGTCGAAAGCTGGTTGTTTGGTTCCTTAGGTTTGGTTCTATAGTAGTGATCGCCGTTTCGTCAGGCAAGCGAATAACTTCAGGAAATTCCGGAGGGCCAGGTGGGGCATGTCCCAGGCCTACGACGTTGCCGGCATCCCCACGTACCGACCATCGATCCGCAGCCCCGATCGCTCGGCTGTCATCATGAGGAGTCCCGAGCGACTAGCCGTGCAGCTGACTCGGAACAGGGGCACTCGGATCGGCGGGCTAGGTCTGTTGGCCGGCGTAGCGGAGCCCGCGAACGATGGCGTCGAGGGCGTCGTCGACGTTGAGTTCCAACGCGACTTCCATGTTCTCGTGCCATTCCGGTCGGAGTCGCCGGTCGAAGACGGTCATTCCGCGAGTCAGCTCGCCCCTCGTTTCGACGTCTCCCGCCATTCCCTCCCACCTAAAAAGGTCGGGATCGAGGACAGCGAGCAGGGTCGTGGGATCGTAGAGCGGGATCAGTTCACGCCCCAACTTTTGGTGAGCGGCGCGAAACGCGTAGGGGAGGATGCGGTGGAGCAGCCCGCCGGCGCGGGTATTCGGTGGCGGGATTTTTTCGAGCAGTTCGACGCTGAAGTTGAGCGATTCGGTGACGTCGAGCGGGACGAGTCGTTTGGTCGTCGCGGAACGGAAGACCTCGCGAGCGGCGTCGGCGTCGAAGTGCATGTTGAACTCGGCTGCCGGGGTGACGTTCCCGGCATGGGTAACCGCGCCGCCGCTGATCACGAGCTGGTCGAGCAGTTCCATGGCTGACGGGTCACGCTGGCAGACTTTCGCGATGTTGGTGAGCGGTCCCAGGCAGACGATCGTGATTTCACCGGGGTACCGCCGCAACAATTCAGAGACCACCTTGTCGCTGGGGTGTTGGTGCTGGCGAATGGAGCATTCGAAAAAGCAGCCGCCGAGTCCGTCGGGGCCGTGGAGGTGCTGGTCATCGACGACGGAGGCGCCGTTGGGGGCGGAAGCTTTTCCGATCCGGGGGTATCGGGGCGGGTCGAGTTGTTGGACGATCGCCGTCGCGTTGGTGGTGGATTGTTCGGCGTCGATCGTCCCGGCGGTGGCGGTGATCGCTAAGACGTCCAGACGCGGGTCGAACAGGGCCCAGCAGAGGGCGACCGCGTCGTCGATCCCCGGATCACAATCGATGATGATCTTGCGTGTCATGCGTCAAGTTTAGAATCAGTCCCGCTAGCGTACGACCCCGGTCTTTGAAGACCGCCGTCGATCACCCCGTTAAATCTCCCCCTCGTCCCCCTGTTTTCCAACAATGTCCCGATTTAATGACGCGATCCGCCAAGCGGAGGCCGGCGAGGACCTGCAAGAGTCCCAAACCCATGAGTTGATCGACGCGATGCTTCGGGGCGAGGCGTCGGACGAGGCGATCGGTCGACTGCTGCTGGCGCTCCGAGCGAAGGGGGAATCGGTCGACGAGTTGGTCGGGGCGGCCCGGGCGATGCGGTCCCACATGACGGCGATTCCGCACTCGCATCGTGTGCTGCTTGACACGTGCGGGACGGGTGGGAGCGGGAGCGGGACGTTCAACATCAGCACCGCGGTCGCGATCGTCGTCGCCTCGGCTGG
>JAWLFY010000002.1:0-89959 GCA_041685355.1 Pirellulaceae bacterium
TCGATCAGCATACTTCATTCAACATTCGGACATCGCAGCGATGCCTGAAAAAACCTCGCCGACGCCAGCCCGCAAGCCACTAAAATCGCGGAAGAGCCAGAAAGAGGAGTGAGACCGTGGCGCAAGAATTAGAAGGCAAGGTCGCCGTCGTCACCGGGGCGGGTGCGGGGATCGGGCTGGCCAGCACCGAGGCGATGCTCGCGGCCGGCGCACGGGTCGTGACGGTCGACCGCGACGAGCCGGCGGTTTTAGCGCTCCGTGAGAAACATGGCGACGCGGTGATCCCGCTGGTTGTCGATCTGCTCGACCCGCAAAGCTGCGCGACGCTGCTGCCAAAAGTTTTGGAGAACGCCGGCCGGCTCGATATCCTGCACGCCAATGCGGGCAGCTACGTCGGTGGCGATCTGGTCGATGCCGACACGGAGGCGATCGACAGGATGCTGAACCTGAACGTCAACGTCGTGATGAAAAACGTCCGAGACGTCCTCCCGCACATGATCGAACGCGGTTCAGGTGACATCGTGGTGACGAGTTCGTTAGCGGCCCACTTCCCCACGCCATGGGAACCGGTCTACGCGTCTTCCAAATGGGCCATCAACTGCTTCGTCCAAGTCGTCCGCCGCCAAGTCTTCAAGCATGGGATTCGCGTGGGATCGGTCTCGCCCGGCCCCGTCGTCACCGCACTGCTCGCCGATTGGTCGGAAGAGAAGCTACAAGAGGCGAGGGAATCGGGCAGCCTGATGGAGGCGACCGAAGTGGCTGAGGTCGTGATGTTCATGCTGACCCGGCCCCGCAACGTGACCATTCGTGACGTGGTCATGCTGCCCACCAACTTCGACCTCTAGAGCGGTCTGACGGAGCCCGCTCCGCTTCCCCACTCAGTCGCGGGGAGGTGCCGGCGCGTCGGTCACCCGAAACCCTTCCGGGATTGGCGTCTCGCTCGCCCGATACACCGCCTCCGCGAGCGTTTGACGGAACGCGTCACGAGTCAATTCGTGGTCCGCAGCGAGCGTCGTCGAGAATGCCCGCCCGCTGCCAGAGGAATCCGTTGTCCGCACCTCGACGCGGCGGCCGTTCCCCTTGTCGGTCCAACTCGCGATGACCACGTCGGCTCCACGCGGCAAGTCCGAAGCGGCGTTCCCCCCGCCGGCGTTCCCCGAGTCGGCGTTCCCGGCGATGGCCTTCTCGGTGGCCGGTTGCACGGTCACGCGGAACGATTTGCCGAGTCCCTCCACCGCGAACCGACGCCACGCCGACTCCGTTTCGTCATCTTCCGCGATCCGGATCACCACGTGGGGACGTGTGTCGTGTTCGAACCGAAACGTCTCCCCGCCCAAGATCTGGTCGCTGGTGATCGTCGGACAGACGTACCGCTCGATATGTTCGACGATCAGGTCGTTACCGGTGAAGTGCGACACGTAGGGCCAACTTTGCGGGTTGTACATCGCGTCGGTCAGGTCGCGGACCAAGACCGCGTTCTTGCCGTTGCGGACCATTTGGCGAAGGCCGAACGGGCGGCCGAGCACGCACATGTTGACGTGCACGCCGGTGAGCATGACGTTCTTGATCCCGCGGGCCTCAAGGAGGCTCCATACTTCATCGCCGCGATCGGTGATGAAGTCGCGATCGGGATCGATCGTGATCATGTCGGATTGCCGTTGCCACGGACGTCGCGGGTCACGGCCCATCGCTTTCAATTTTGCGACCCACGCGGTGCGTTCCTCGGGGGTGTCGTCGTTGCCCCCGTCGGTCTGATCGATCGGATAGACGCCCCGCTCCTCGGCAGGGATCTGATAGCACCATCGCGTGATCTCTTCGGGGAGCTCCGCGACGATCGGCGTCGTCATCGCGCGGCGGCGGGCCGGATGCCCTTCGTAAGCGTCCATACAGCCGCTCGGGGCGTGAACGATCGTGACTCCCATCTCGCGAGTCACGTCGAGCAACGCGTCGAGACGGGGTGCGAACTCGGTCAACCGACGAACGGCGTTCCGACAGGTATGGGAGTCCCACACGTCGCACACGATGACCGCCGTCTCCTCGGGCCGCCAATTCTCCGCGGTCATCACTTGACGGAACCGTCCGCTCTCGGGCGCCGTCTCGTGTTGTGAACGGAGCGTCACGGTCAACTCACGGACGAGCTTGGCGTCGGTTTCCGGGGGCGTCAACGTCGGCTCCCCTTCGAGCAATCCGAGCCGCGTCAAGAACCGATCGGCTTCGATCAACGTCCATTCGCGCCACGGCGGTCGGTTGAAAAAACCGTGTCCTTCGCCCGCCGCGATCCACTCCCGCACGCCCGTGTTCCCCAGTTCCCGAAGCCGTTTCGACGCCGCGTCCCACCCCGGCTTCCATGCTTGGTCTTCGGTCCCAAAGAAAACGATCGCCGGCGGCATGCCGGCCGTCAAATGCTCCGACACGTCGACTTCGGGGTCGGCCGCGTCATCGGACGTGAACGCCGGGTTGAACAGCAAATAAGCGACGACCGATGTTTCGGGAACTGTCTGATCCTGGTCCTGTGGGATCGAGTCGCTCTCCCCCAAGTCGTGCGTTGGCGACCGATCGGCTGGGTCGTCGAGCCCATCTTGCAACGTTGCCAGGACCGACGTGTGCCCGCCCGCGGAACCGCCGCCGGTGACGATCCGTTCGGGGTCGATCCCCAGCTCGTCGGCGTTCCGCTTGAACCATCGGATGGCGCTTCGCGCGTCGGTGATACAAACCCGCTTCTTCGATTCACCCGACGGAAGCTTCGCGACGTCCGCTTTCCGGTGCATCCGGTACTCGGCGGTCGCGGCGACCAACCCGCGGCTGGCGAAGTACTCACACGCGAACCGGAACTGCCCCAGGCTCCCGCCGGTCCATCCGCCGCCATGAAACAACAACACCCCGGGGACGCGGTCACGGCTCGGGTCGTGCCCGGGCGGGAAATAGATCTCCATCCGCCGCGGCTTCCCGGCCGACTCCTTGTAGACGTACTCCTCCCCCGCCGCTGACTTCGCGTTCGCCTCGTCCGCGGCACTCTGGGGGCTGCTGCAAACGAGCGAGCCGATCAACACGGCAATCGTCAAACCAAGCGATCTCATCGGTGGGCCTCTCGTGGCGATGGACAGGGGGCGATGGGGAGCGGGGGCGATGGGGAGCGGGGGCGATGGGGAGGGGACGGGAAGCGGTCTTCCAGCCTACCGAGTTCACTCGGTCGCGTGTTCGGCGGTGAACCCGTGATTCGCCGGTCACCCGGTGAGCGCGCGGACGACGTGGCCGTGGACGTCGGTCAACCGGAACGGCCGTCCCGCGTGGTTGAACGTCAGCCGCTCATGGTCGATCCCCAATTGGTGCAGGATCGTCGCTTGGATGTCATGAACGTGAACCGCGTCCTCGACAGGGTGAAAGCCGAGTTCGTCGGTCGCTCCGATCGATTGCCCCGCTCGGATCCCCCCCCCGGCCATCCACATCGTGAACGCTTGCGGATGATGATCGCGGCCCATCGATCGGCCAAGCGCCGCGCTCGATTCGACCATCGGCGTCCTCCCGAACTCGCCGCCCCACACGACCAGCGTCTCGTCCAACAAGCCTCGCCGCTTCAAATCGCGGAGCAGCGCCGCGGTGGCCCGGTCGGTCGCCCCGCATTGACGTTTCAGCCCCCCTTCGACGTCGCTGTGATGGTCCCACCCGGAGTGATAGACCTGGATGAACCGCACGCCGCGTTCGGCCATCCGCCGCGCCAAAAGGCATTGGTTCGCGAACGATCCGTCTCCCGGTCGGTCGATGCCGTACATTCGCAACGTCTCCGCCGACTCGCCCGACACGTCGGTCAACTCGGGCGCGGCCGACTGCATCCGGTAAGCCATCTCGTAGGCCTCGATCCGCGTCCGGATCGCGTCGACCCCCGTCCGCCGAATTCGCGCCTCGTTCAAACGGTTGATCAGGTCCAACGTTTGTCGTTGGGTCGATCGATCGACGTCTTCGGGACTCGACAGATGCAAAATCGGGTCGCCGCCGGAGCGGAACGGCACCCCTTGGTGCTGCCCCGGCAAGAACCCGGGCCCCCACATCGCGGCGCCCCCTGAAAGGTTCCCGCCACTTTTCAACACGACGAATGCGGGCAGGTCATCCGCCTCGCTGCCGATCCCATAACTCAGCCACGACCCCATCGCCGGCCGGCCCGGGATCGGGCTGCCCGTGTTCAGGAACAGCTGTGCGGGGGAGTGATTGAACTGGTCGGTGTGAACGCTCTTGATCACCGCGATGTCGTCGACCACCGACGCCAAATGCGGCAACATGCCGGACAATTCGGTCCCCGATTCCCCGTGGCGGGCGAATTCGAAACGGGGGGCGAGCACGGCGGCGTCCGGTTGGATGAACGCGTATCGCTGCCCCGCGATCACCGACGGCGGGATCGGCTGGCCTTCCAACTCCGTCAGCTTCGGCTTGTGGTCAAACAGGTCCAGCTGGCTCGGGGCGCCCGCCATGAATAGAAAGATCACCCGCTTCGCGACCGCCGGATGATGTCGACCCCCCGCCAGCGATCCGGCCAAAGCGGATTCGGCGGCCCCCTCCGGCGAACCCCCCGCCCCGACGGCGCGGCCGGCCAGCAACGAGGCGAGCGCGACCTTCCCCATCCCGACCCCGCACGTCTCGAAAAACTGCCGCCGCGTCTGATCGACCAGCCCCGAATTCGGGGCGGCGTCTTGGGCGTTCCGTTGCGTCTCGTCGGTCCGAATCATGGCGTCGTGATCGCTTCGTCGGTGTTCATGAGGGCCCGCGCGACCAACGTCCAAACGCGGCGTGCGGGGTCGTGGCTCTTCGCTCGATCGGCGTCGCCGTCGACCTCGTCTTGTGACTTCAATCGGTCCCGAACTTGTCGATAAAAATCGACGACCGCTTGTCGCTCCGCCGGTTCGGGAAATCGCGAGAACAGACGGCGGTACATCCCGTCGACGACTCGGCCGACGCGCCCCCCGGCCGGAGTTTCGTCGGCCCGAGTTTCGTCGGCCGGCGTTTCGTCGACCTTCCGCAGCACCGTGTCGGCGAGCCCCGAGGCGATCTCCATGTACATGTCGTCGTTCATCAGCGTCAGCGCTTGCAGCGGGGTGGTACTCCGATCCCGTCGCGCCAAACAGGACTCGCCGGTGGGCGCGTCGAACGTCACGTAAGCCGCGAACGGGGCGGTCCGCTTGCTATACGTGTAGAGCGATCGGCGAGTCCGGTCTCCGCCGGCCGAAGTCGGCCACTTCGGGTTGCCGTACGCGATCCCCGTGACCGACGCCGGTTGCGGCGGGTGGACGCTTGGGCCACCCACCGCGCGTGTCAACATTCCCGACGCCGAGAGCATCGCGTCCCGGATCACCTCCGCTTCCAAGCGGCGAGGCGGCATCGCCGTCAACCAACGGTGGTCCGGGTCGGAGTCGGGTGGCGGCCCGATCGATTGTCGGTACGCCGCCGAAAGGACGATTTGGCGATGCAGCCGTTTCATCGACCACCCGTGGCGCATCCAGTCGGTCGCCAGCCGATCGAGTAGCTGCGGATGGCTCGGCGTCTCGCTCTGGGTCCCGAAGTCGCCCGCGGTGCGGACGATCCCCGTCCCGAAGAACTGCCGCCAAGCCCGATTGACGGTCACCCGCGCGACCAGCGGGTTCGCGTCGCTGGCGAGCCATCGCGCGAACTCGAGCCGGTCGTCGATCGGGTCGCCGTCCTTCGGATCCTCCGCCGCGAACAACGACGGTAGTCCCGGCTCGACGACCTCCTCGGGCTGCAGGTACTCGCCACGATGATGCCGGCGCGTCTCCCGCCGCCGTCCCTCGGGACGCTCACGCATCACCAACGTGCGGACCGGCTCGGGGAGCGAATTTCGCAACCGTTCGATCGGCTTCCGCGGTGCGGCAAACGACGGGTGGTGCCGGACGAAATGAAGCTGTAGCTGCTCATACGTCTCCGGATCGAGCGCCGCCTCCCCGCGGGCGACCGTTGCCAAACGCTCCGTCAATTCGCGTGACAGCGCCGTCGCGACCGCCGGCCGCTCCTCGGTCGAAACCGACAACCGGAACCGTCCCAGTGCCGCGGCGAAGTGGCGTTCGAAGGTCATCTCGATCTCCAGCGTCGTCCCGCCTGAGACCGGTTCGGCGAAGTTGACGACCAACCGGTTCGCCTTTCCCTCGGCGCCCGCGGTCGACCACCCCGTCGACCCTTCGCCGTCGATCACGTTCGCCGCGTCGGCCGACCCCGATCCGACGCTGATTTTCCCATAGCTGTGCGACGCGTCGTTCAACCCGAGACGCTCGCCACCCCGCCGCGCGGTCAGCTCGCTGAGGAAAAAGTCTCCGCGACGCCCTTCGTAATACGCCATCCCCGGGCCCTCGGCCGGCAAAGACGGGTGTGGCAACACCTCCAATTGCATCGCCGTCAGCGGCGCGTCGGTCGCGGGCAGTTCCAACGTCAACCGGTACACGTCCCGCTTGGTCACGTCCCCGCTGGCGAGCACCGACCCGTCGTCGAGTGTCGTCAACCGGGGACGCGTCGATTCGGTCCGGGTCGGTGGCGTGACGTGCCATCGACGCGCCCGGCGAATCTGGGACTCGACAAAACTCGCGAACGTTTCGCCGACCGGCGATTCGAGATCCCCCGCTTCGAACGTCGGCCAATCGGGGAGACGGGTGTCGACCAACTCCGACTCCATTCGCCCGATCCGCCGCGCCGCCCGACGCCGCTCCGCCGCCAACCGTTCGTCAGGAACCTCCAACTCCGGTTCGTCGGCGCCGTTGAACAACGCGAACATTCGAAAGTAATCGGTGTGCGTGATCGGGTCGTACTTGTGCGTGTGACACTGCGCGCAACCGGTCGTCAGCCCCAGCCATACCGTTCCCGTCGTGGCGACGCGGTCGACCACGGCCTGGTAACGATATTCCAACGGGTCGATTCCGCCTTCCTCGTTGAGCATCGTGTTGCGGTGGAACCCCGTCGCGATCCGTTGCCGCGGCGTCGCCCCCGGCAACATGTCACCGGCGAGCTGTTCGATCGAGAAACGGTCGAACGGCATGTCGGCACCGATCGCGTCGATCACCCAATCGCGATAGGGCCAAATCGTTCGGGGACGGTCCTTTTCGTAGCCGTTCGTGTCGGAGTACCGCGCCAAATCGAGCCACGGCCGGGCGAACCGCTCGGCGTAGTCGGGCGACGCGAGCAAACGGTCGACCAACCGGCGATAGGCATCGGGACGTGAGTCCTCGACGAACCGACGGACCTCGTCGGGCGTCGGCGCGAGCCCGGTGAGGTCGAGCGTCACGCGGCGTATCAACGTTTCCCGGTCCGCTTCCGCCGACGGCGACTCGCCGGCCGCCTCGATCCGCGACAACACGAACCGGTCGATCGGGCCGCGACACCAACCGGCGTCAACCACGTCGGGGATTTCCGGGTTCGCCGGAGGCGAAAACGCCCAGTGCGTTTCGTATTTCGCCCCCGAATCGATCCACACACGCAACGTCTCGATCTCCGCGTCGCTCAGCGGCGGGTGATCCTCCGCCGGAGGCATCCGTAGGAACTCGTCGTCGCTGGTGACCCGTTCGATCAACTCGCTCGCGTCGGCATCCCCCGGCACGATCGCTTGGTAGCCGCCCAAATCTTCCCGGGCACTCTCCGCGGTATCCAGCCGCAACCCCGCGGCGCGGGCGTCCTCGTCCGGCCCGTGGCAGGTGAAACAGTGCTTGGCGAGGATCGGGCGGACGTCTTTACCAAACTCCA
The DNA here is from genome assembly GCA_041685355.1 of Pirellulaceae bacterium. Lineage (GTDB taxonomy): Bacteria > Planctomycetota > Planctomycetia > Pirellulales > Pirellulaceae > JAWLFY01. The sequence goes on from JAWLFY010000002.1 coordinate 7,729, forward strand.
CGCCGGACGCCGACGGCCCGAGCCCGGACAGCGACGCCGCGACCAGTCCGGCGAACATCCGAGCCGTTCGATTTCGACGATGAGGTTGCGGATCCATCGGACTTCGCTACGAGGGGAAAGGAAGAAAGGAGCACTCATTTTAACCTCACCGTCGACCGTCACGACGCGGCTCGGCACTTAGCCCGACGAGTCGTCCTGGCCCCGATCGCCACCCGGCCAAACCGGCTCCGAATCGATCCCCTCTGGCGGGCGGCCCGCCTCGGCGTACATTCGCCGAACCCGTCGGGCGTCCACCGCCCCGCTGTAGATCTCGTGGGCCACCAACGTCACCATCCCCGCCAACAACGGGATCACATAATACAAAAGCCGAAAAATCAGCACCGACGCGAGCACCGATTCCCCCACCGACCCCTTCAGCAGCTTGAGCAGGATCACCTCCAAAACCCCCAACCCGCCCGGGACTTGGGTGATCATCGAGACCGCGATCCCGACCAGATACGCGGCGAGCACGACCGGAAACGGCACGATCGCGTGGCCGGGCAATACCAAATAGAGGGCGACCGCGGAGATGAACAGGTCGACCGCCGCGACCGCAGTTTGCACCGCCATCAGCCCGGGGCGTGGCGGACGGAGGTGCAACGTCCCGATCGGCCAAGGCTTTCGCCACACCAGGCAGATCACCGCGTAGCTGACCCACACGCCGAGCAACGCGATCCCCAAGGCCCGCGTCCCGAACGGTAGTCTGACGTCGGCGGGGAGTTCGATCGGGACGAGCGTCAACACGACGCCGCCGAGAAACCACACGCCGCTCCAAAACGTCAGCCCCATGATCGAGACGAGCGCGATGATTTGCGTCGCCGGAATCCCCCATTGGCCGTAATACCGAAACCGGATCGGCGCGGCCGCCAAAAGCGTCCCCAGATTGTTCCCCAGCGAGTAACCGAGAAACGACACCAGCGACACGCGGCGGAGCGGCAGCGAGCGGCAAATGTAACGGAGCCCGAGCAGGTCGTACGTGATCAACAGCCCGTAATTGAACCCGATCAACAGCACCGCGAACGCGAGATAAATCGGGGGCACCCCGGTGATCCCGGCGACGAATTGCTCCCACGTGATCTCGTTGGCCTCCTCGACCAACAGCCGGATCGCCAGCAGAAACAGCAACGCTGCCAGCAAGGGCCCACCGATCTTTCGCAGTCGTCGCTTGGACAAAGGGGCCGCCAAGGAAAGAGGGCAGGGAATTCGTTCACGACCCGCGGCGTTCCCTCGCCCCCCGCGCCGCGGCCGGATCATTGTCATCCCGCCTGGGCAGACCGCAAGCCCGACCGCCAGCGACGATTCCCGGCGTCCGAAGGTGCCGGCTTCCGAAGGTGAGTGGCACGCGGAGCGGCCCATGCACCGGCTCGCCCGCCGCGAACACACCCGGGCTAGCCGGATCGGGCCGTCTCGGAACAAACTAGAGGCCCGATCACGAATCGCACCGGTCGGCGAGCGTCGCGAATTGCCACGACCGCCGCCGTTCGACCCGACCCGCCGCTAACCTTCTCGCGTGACACCCAACATGAAAACGGTTCGACACGAACTCGTCGTTCTCGGCGGAGGCCCCGCCGGCTATGTCGCCGCTATCCGCGCCGCCCAACTCGGGATCGATGTCGCCTGCATCGATGACAACGTGCAACTCGGCGGAACCTGCTTGCGGGTCGGATGTATCCCCAGCAAGGCCCTGCTCGAATCGAGCTATCTCTACGAACAGGCCAATCACGGGCTCGCCGAGCACGGGCTGCAGCTCGACGGGGTTCGACTCGACCTCGCCGCGATGATGGCCCGGAAGCGGCAAGTCGTCGAAACGCTCACCGGCGGGATCGACATGATCTTCAAGAAGCGGGGCGTGACCGCCTACCGCGGGCGTGGCAAACTCCGCGACGTCGACTCGATCCTTGTCGAAGGGGACGAGCCGATGCTCGTCCAGGCCGACCGGATCCTTCTCTGTCCCGGTAGCCGCCCCGCGACGCTGCGGGGGATCGAAGAGGACGGCGACCGGATCGGCAACAGCAACGCCGCGCTCTCCTACCCCGAAGTCCCGAAAAAATTGGTCGTCATCGGTGGGGGCTACATCGGACTCGAGCTCGGCAGCGTTTGGAGCCGACTCGGCAGCGAGGTGATCGTCCTCGAGGCGTTTGACCGCATCCTTCCTGGGATGGACCGCGAACTCTCCCAACTCGCCCACCGCGCGTTCAAGAAACAGGGACTCGATCTCCGCACCGGGACGTTCGTCGCCTCGGCCCGCCGGGACGGTGACGGTTGCGTCGTCCAAATCAAAGACGGCGACGAACTCCGCTGTGACCGCGTGCTGCTCGCCACCGGCCGCGTCCCCGCGACCGATCTGCTCGGACTCGATTCGATCGGCCTGCAACCGGATAACCGCGGCTTCTTGAGCGTCGACGAAAACTTCGAAACCTCCGTCCCCGGGATCTTCGCCACCGGCGACTGCATCGGCGGCATGATGCTCGCCCACAAAGCGATGGAGGAAGGCGCGGTGTGCGTCGAACGGATGGCCGGGATCCGGAGCCACCTCAATTACGACGTGATCCCCGCGGTCGTCTACACCCATCCGGAAATCGCCTCGATCGGCAAGACCGAAGAGGAGCTCCAGGAGGCCGGCGTCGAGTACAACAAAGGGGTTTGCCCGTTCGGCGCCAACGGGCGGGCCCGCGCCCTGGGCGATATCGAAGGGCGGGTCAAGATCTTGGCCGACGCCGAAACGGATCGTGTCGTCGGGGTCCATGTCATCGGCGCCCGCGCCGGCGACCTGATCGCCGAAGCCGCCGCGGCGATGGAATACGGGGCCAGCAGCGAAGACATCGCCCGCACCTGTCACGCCCACCCGACCCTCGCTGAAGCGGTCCACGAAGCCGCCTTGGCCGTCGACGATCGGCCGATCCACACCGCTTAGCGGCTGTTCCTCACCGTGTCGCGGCCGTTCCCATGCCGCGTCGCGACTCGGTCGGCGAGGCTCCCGTCTCGACCCTGCCGCCAGGCCATATCGGCCTCCCCCGCCGGAAGAAAGGCCGGCGCAGTAGACTAAGCGGTACAGTTTGGCGACGGACTCCCCTCCTTCGCGAGGGGGCGTCACCGGCTGGGGCTTCGTTGTTTCCTAACCTGAGGGACCGATCGGTTGTTTTCACGCACCCTGGAATACGCCCTTCGCGCGATGGCGAACTTGGCGATGTGCGAGCCGAATTCCGTCACCGCCGCCGAGCTCGCGAAGATCACGAAAGTCCCGGCACCCTACCTGTCGAAAGTGCTACAGCATCTCCGCGACCATCAGCTCGTGCTCAGCCAGCGGGGCGTCGGTGGCGGCATTCGGCTCGCACGTCCCGCCGCCGAAATCACCATCCTTGACGTCGCGGCCGCCGTCGAACCGGTCCAGCGGATCGATACCTGCCCCCTCGGCTTGCCCGGACACGGCAACAAACTCTGTCCGCTCCATCGCCGGATGGACGAGGCGCTCCAACAAATCGAAGAGACGTTTGCCAGCTCGACCCTGTCCGAAGTGATTCTGGAAAGCGAAGGGGTCACCCCCCTCTGTCCCGTTCCCGACATTGACTGCCAAGCGACCGCCGCCGCGGAAATCGACGACGCGAAATAACCGTCCCTCGGTGTCCACCCGTCCTGGTCGACCGCGATCCCTTTCGGATAGGCTCTGGGCGTTTTGAAACCCCGTTTCGTCCTTCCGAAATCACGTCGACTTGATGCACACGATCATTACCCCCGACCGCGACGCGATGGGCCGCTGGGTCGCCCCTCGCGCCGCCGCCGATCTCCGCGCCGCGATCGAGGCCAAAGGTTCCGCGAACTTGGTGATCGCGACCGGTTCGTCCCAGTTCGAAGTTCTTCGCCAGCTCGCCGGGGAGGGTGACGTCGACTGGTCGAAGGTCACCGGGTTTCACCTCGACGAATACGTCGGGCTGTCGCCCGAGCATCCCGCGTCGTTCTGCCGATACTTGAAGGAACGTTTCGTCGACCTGGTGCCGATCTCCGCTTTCCATTTCCTCCGCGGCGACGCGGACCCGGACGAAACGATCGGTCGGGTCGGCGGCTTGGTGCGGTCCTCGGAGATCGACGTCGCCCTCGTCGGGATCGGCGAAAACGGACATCTCGCGTTCAACGACCCGCCGGCCGACTTTGAGACCGAGGACCCGTACCTGATCGTCACGCTCGACGAACCGTGCCGGATGCAGCAGGTCGGCGAGGGCTGGTTCGAGTCGCTCGACGACGTCCCGACGCGGGCGATCAGCATGTCCGTGCGGCAAATCTTGAAGGCGAAGAAGATCTACTGCAGCGTCCCCGATGCCCGGAAAGCGGACGCGGTCCGAGGGACGCTCGAGGAACCGGTTTCGCCATCGATCCCCGCCAGCATCCTCCGCGAACACGGCGACACGCAGCTCGTGATCGATGAAGCCGCGGCCGGCAAACTTTCCCCGGCGACGCTCGCGACGGCGGAGCGTGCGGGATGAGCGGCGACGTCGATCTGCAAGTCAACGGGTACGCCGGGGTCGATTTCAACGGCGACTCGCTCGACGAACAAGCGGTCACCGACGCGTGTCGGCGGATGAAGGACGACGGGGTCGCCGCCGCCTTGGCGACGGTGATCACGGCGCCGCTGGAAACGATGTGCCGCCGCATCGCCCGCATCGCCGACCGGATCGAGGGGGCACCGGAGGTCGCGAACGTCGTGACCGGGATCCACGTCGAAGGCCCGTTCATCAGCCCGCTCGACGGATACGTCGGGGCGCACCCCAAGGCGAGCGTGATGCGTGCCGAGCGGGACGCGATGGGACAGCTCTTAGACGCCGGACGTGGGTACGTTCGGCTGGTGACGCTGGCCCCCGAGATGGACGACGACGCCGACGTCACGCGTTGGCTGAGCGACCAAGGGGTGGTCGTCGCGGCGGGACACAGCGACGCCACGCTGGACCAGCTCCGGCGGGCGATCGGCGCCGGGCTGGGGTTGTATACGCACCTCGGCAACGGGTGTCCGGGCCAACTGCCCCGGCACGACAATATCATCCAACGCGTCCTCAGCCTCGCCGACCGGCTGATGGTTTCGTTCATCGCCGACGGCCATCACGTCCCGCCGCTCGCGCTGGGGAATTACTTGAAGTGCGTTCCCTCCGAGCACGTCGTGATCGTCACCGACGCGATCAGCGCCGCGGGGCTCGGGCCCGGCCGCTATCGGCTCGGCGACCAAACCGTTGAGGTCGACGAGGAGGGGGCGGCGTGGTCGGCCGATCGCACGCACTTCGCCGGCTCCGCCGCGACGATGCCGGTGATGCGGGCGGTGCTCACCGATCGGCTCGGCATCGACCCGGCGACCGTGGACCGGTGGACCTCGGAGAATCCCGCCCGTCTCCTCAGCGGATCGGTGTAAGATTTCTCGCTCGGAACATCGTTTTCCTCCATCCACGGGAGCGGTTCGCTTTGGAAATTTGGCCCGCGATCGACCTGAGGCACGGCAAACCGGTCCGGCTTCGCCAAGGGGATTATGATCGCCAAACGGTGTTCGGCGACGACCCGGTGGAGTTCGCCCGGAAATGGCGCGGCGCCGGCGCGAGGCGGTTGCACCTGGTCGACCTCGACGCGGCCCGGGGCGACGACCCGGGGCCGAACCGCGAGGCGGTGGCCCGAATCGTGGAAATCGGGTTGCCGTGTCAAATGGGAGGCGGCGTCCGCGACGAGGCGACGATCAAAGCGTTGATCGGCGTGGGGGTGAGCCGGTTGGTCGTCGGTTCCGCGGCGCTCAAGCAACCGGACTGGTTCGCCGAGATGTGCGAGGCGTACCCGGGGCGACTCGCCGCCGGGATCGACGCCCGTGACGGGATGGTCGCGACCGACGGGTGGTTGGAGACGAGTACCACGCCGGCGGTCGAACTCGCCCGCATGCTTCGCGGCCGGACCGACAAGATCGCGGCGATCATCTATACCGATATCGCCCGCGACGGGATGATGCGCGGCCCCAACTTCGAGGGCCTCGCTGAAATGGCGGCGGTGACCGACATCCCGTTGGTGGCCAGCGGCGGGGTGTCGACGCTCGACGACGTCCACCGCTTGGTCTCGATGAAAATCCCCGCGGCGATCGTCGGACGGGCGATCTACGACGGCACGATGGGTTTAGAAGACGTCCTCGACATCGCCGGAGAACGATCATGACCGACACCGCGCTCCCCGGTTGCCGACGCGGCCCCGGCGCCGACTGCCCCGGCGCCGACGTCCCCGGCGCGGCCGCTGGCTCAACCCCCCGCGAGGGCGTGCTCCCCGCGTTGGCGATCCTCGGTTCGGCGATCCTCGGGGTCTTCGGCGTGATCGGCCTTGGGCTCCGTTCCGCCGCGGCGCAAGAGTTCAAATCGTTGCCGCCGGCCGGGATCGAGATCGACCGGTCGACGCTCCGTCCGTTGACGGATCGGGCCGCCAAGCTTCAAGCGGCGATCGACGCCGAGGCGCGCGGTTCGGACGACTCCGACCGTTGGCGACCCGACGTTGAGGTGTTCGTTCGAGCCGTCCGATTGGCGATCGACCAAGGGCTGTTCTACAAGCCGGGTGATCCCACACACGCCGCGGGACTTCTCGATCGAGCCGAAGAGCGGTTGCAAGCCGCCCGCCGGGGCGACCGCGGATTGACGTTGATGGGATGGCGGCAGGACCGGGCGGACAAGCCGCAACCGTTGGTCGGCGGGTTCGTTTCCGAAATCGACGGGTCGGTTCAGCCCTACGGTTTGGTCGTCCCCGCTGATTACCGCCCGGGTGACGATCATCCACGACGTCTCGACGTTTGGTTGCATGGCCGAGGCGATACGAAAACCGAGATCCCGTTCCTTCGCGAACGGATGACCAAACCGGGGCAGTACACCCCGGACGGGACGTTCGTGCTGCACCCGTTCGGTCGGCATTGCAACGCGTTCAAGTTCGCCGGCGAGACCGACGTTGACGAATCGATCGACCAGGTGCGACGACTGGTCCCGGTCGACCAGCGGCGGATCGCGATCCGCGGGTTCTCGATGGGAGGGGCCGGGGTTTGGCACTTGGCGGTCCACAAGCCGGGGCAGTGGTTTGCGGTGAACCCGGGTGCCGGTTTCGTCGACACGCTGGTGTATCAAGGATGGAATGACGATCCGCCGTTTGCGCTCGATCCGGTCCAACGACGTCTGCTCCGTTGGTACGACGTGTTGCCGTGGGTCCGGAACCTTTCGAACACTCGTGTGATCCCGTACAGCGGCGAAGTCGACAAACAGCGTCAGGCCGCGGATCGCGTGGTCGAAGTCGCCCGCGACTTGGGGATGGATTGGCCCTACGTGATCGGCGCGGGGATGGGACACAAAATCGATCCGGCGTCGGCGGAAACGATCGACGCGACGATCGCGACATGGGCGGCCGAAGCGACCCGGGGGTCTCGCGGGAAGCCCGGGACATCTCAACGGGAACTCACCTCGCCTCGCCGAGAAATCGACTACGTGACCTACACGCTCCGCTATCCCGGGATCGATTGGATCGAGATCACCGGAATGGCCGAGCACTGGACAGCGGCACGCGTCACCTCACGGATCGCGGATCAAAACACGATCGAACTTCGCACCGACGGGGTCACGTCGATCCGCCTCGACTTTTCCGAATCGGGTTGGCCGGGGAATCGGTCGAGCGTCAACGTCGCGATCGATGGGGACCGGTTCGCGATCGAGTCGTCCCCGCGCGGCGACGGCGCGGCGGCGGATCCGTCCGGCTTCACATGCCGGTTGGAGCGGGCCGGACGAGCGGCGGACGGCGCGTGGACGGTGCCCGCCCCCGGCTCCGGTGACACGGTCGGATCGGAAGCGGATTTGCGGAAGCGACCCGGTTTACAAGGCCCGATCGATGACGCGTTCATGGAACCGTTCCTGTTTGTCGTCCCGAGTGGGCAAACGGCCCACGAAGCGGTCGGCGACTGGATCGAACGCGAACTCGCGTATGCCCAATCACGGTGGCGAACGATCATGCGGGGCGAGGTGCGCGTCGTCCGAGACACGGAGTTGACGCCGGAGCAGATCGCCGAAAACCATCTCGTCTGTTTCGGCGACTTCCAAAGCAACCGATATTTGGCGCGGGTCGCCGAACGGTTGCCCGTGACGTGGACCGCGGACGAGCTCCGGCTCGACGAAGCCTCGTTCGACCCCCGCGGACACGCCCCGGCGTTGTGCTATCCGAACCCCGAGAACCCCAGCCGTTATGTCGTCGTCAACAGCGGGATGACGTTCCGCGAATTCTCCAACGTCAGCAACTCCCGACAAATCGCCATGCTCCCGGACTGGGCGGTCATCGACGTCTCCGAACCGGGGAACGGGATCTATCCCGGCGGGGTCGCCGCGAAGGGGTTTTTCGACGAGAGCTGGAGTTGGCGTTCGGACGAGCCTTGAGCCACCGTCCCCCACAGCGGGACAGCTGCATGCACCCCCGACAGCGCGACAGGGTGCACCCCGGACAGGCAGAATGTAGCCCTCCGTGATCGCGGTCGGGTTGCCCGCATGGGCAACTTTTTCCCGACCTTCGCCTGGATCGCCGGGCCGGCGATCATCTTCCGCAAAAGGCGGTCACGGCGACGCGTGACGACCCTCAAGGCGGTGCGACGCGTGACCACCCCAAGGCGGTGCAAGGAAGGTGATCGGCAATCCGCCTTGGTCCGGCGCGGGAGGAATTGCTAGTCTGCCGCTTTTCAGGAACCTCCGTTGCTGAACTCCAGGGGATCGGTCGATGGCTGGATTACGTCGTCGAGGCACACCCACGACACGACCTATTCACCGAATTTCGGTTGCGGTTTGCGGGATCGCCGTGTTGGCGATCGGGTCGACTCCGGTTCCGGCAACTCCCCTGTCGCCGCCGGCTTCGGCCGAGGCGTCCGACCCAAATTCCGCCGAGGCCTCCGAGACTGCGGACACCGCCGTCAACCAGGCGGAGGCAGGTGGCGGGACCCCGGACGAGGAAAACGCCCCGCCAGAAGACTCGGCCGGCGCGGCAGTCGCGGGTCGACCCGCGTTGACGCTGAACGTCTTCGGCGACGCCCCGTTCATTCGCCCGGGCGCGACGATCGAGACTTCCGTCGAACTCGACCAGGTCCCGGACGACGATCCCCAGGGGCGGAGTTTGGTGATCGAACTTCGCCGCGTCGCCGACGGGGAGATCGTGGAAACACGGCGGCCGTCGTTCGAACCGTCCTCCTCGAAGGGGTCGAAGGCGTCGAAGGGGTCGACGGGGTCGGCGCTCGGATCGGCCGACGGTTCCGATGCCGGTGTGGCGGGACCGATTCGCGTCGACTTTTCGGCCCCTCAGACCCCGGGGGTGTACGAGATCCGTTGCCGCGTGATGATCGCGGCGGGACGAAGTTGGACCGGTTGGCGACGCGACCCCGAATCGGTCGCCACCGCGATCGCGACGGTCGTCGTCGCGGCGGGGGATTCGGCCGCGGATCAAGCTTCTTCCGACGACGCGGCGACGAACGAGAGTTCGTGGGAGCAAGTGGGCATGGTCCGCGCCTCGGACGCGCGGGTCTGGTCGCTCGGACCGTGGCTGCCGAGCCGTCCCGGGCGTCTGATCGTCGGGGACGCGATCCGGACGCACGAGCCGAAGCCTTCGCTCAGCCAGCTCAAGCAAGTCGACCACGCCGGAGAAGTCGTTGCGGTCATTCCTCCGGGCCAAACGTTGGAAAGCGAATTGCCGAGTCGCGTCCCCGGGACGCCCCACCGCGTGACCGTCCGGTTCCCGTCGGGAAGCCCGATCCGGGTCCGAGTCGAGGTGATCGACCGTGTCGACGGCGAACCGACCGGCCAAACCTTCATCTTTCGTCGCAGGCTCGATCGCCGGCCGAACGAGGCATGGCACACCCATCGCTTCGTGACCTACCCGAGCGAGCGTGGCCAGCGGTTGAGGATCACCAACCTGGACGCGAAAGCGGCTGCCCGGTTGGAGTCGATCCGTGTCGAGGCGGGACCGTCACGTTTGGCGGATCACGTTCCCAAGGCGGTCGGTTCGGAGAAGCGTCAGGGTCGCACATCGGTACTGCACATCGCCGATGCCGATTGGATCGAGACGTTCACCTCGGATCTCTCCCGCGGCGACCGATTCGCAGGGTTCGCTCCGGCATCGATCGCGGCGCATCGTGCCGACGTCGCGGCGGGGCGTCTGATCGATTATCTCCGCGAGATGGGGATGAACGGCGCGGTGATTCCGATTCACGACGGTGAACACCGATGGTATGCGAAGGAGGGTTCCGGGGACGCGGGGGCCTTGCGTCTGGAGACGGTGCTCGGCCGATTCGACCGGGCCGGGCTGAACGTTTGGGCCCGCTGGACCCCCGATTTCCCGCTCGCGGCGATCGAGAAGCGTTCTCGCGACGACGCGGCGGCGAGCCCTGTCCCGCTGCGACGGACGTCTCCTTTCAAAGGCGGTTCACGGGCCCCGGGGTACAACCCCTTTCACCCCGCCGTGGCCGACGCGTTGATCGAAGAATTCGAGAAAGCGACCGTCACGTGTCGGCGTCACCCGTCGGTGCGGGGCGTCGTTGTGGCGACGAGTCCCGACAGCCACTTCTCCGTTTCCCCCGATGCTTCTTTGGACGACCCTGCCCTCGCGGTTCAGTTCGTCGAGTCCCGCGGTGACCTGTCCGTGCCGCGGGGCCAACGGCGGGCATGGGCGGCTCATGAAGGACGCGACGAGTTCGCCGCTTGGCTCGCCGAGGAAACCGAACAGCTCCTCGCCCGGTTCGCTTCGGTGCAGCCCGCGACGGAGCTGATCTTGATCGACGAGTCTCGCGCGGCGGTTTCGCCTGATGCTTCCGCGGGGGCGGCACCTGCAAACGTCCTGACCGCCACGACGCGACTCCACCCGCCTTCGGTGGCGCTGTCCGAAGTCTTGACCCGCATCGGGACGTCGCCACGCCGGGGGGGCGAAACGCCCGCTTCGACGCGGCACCAAGTTTTGCATCTGGGAACGGTGCCGGCATTTTCCGGCGGCACGGAAGAAACGATCGACGCCGATCTGATCGCGGACTTCACTCATGAGGTCGACCGGATCGATCCGGCTCATGTGATTTGGGAAATCCCCCTGTCGGGCGGCGAACTTTCGTCCCGAGTCGCGGACGCGTCACGGGGATTCGTCGCGTTGCCGGTCGGAACCGGCCAACGTCGAACGCCCAACGACCCCGGGAACGGAACGGTCGGCGTCCGCCAATATCGGGCGGCTGATGGGACCCGCTTGGCGATCGCGAACCGGGCGCCTTGGGGGGTCGAGGTCGAGCTCCGATTCGACAATTCGACACGCTGCGAACCGGTGCCCCGCGGGGAAGGACCGACGGGCGTTCGGATCGACCCGGCGTCGGGGGCCAAACGGGTGAAGGTGTTCGTCCCTGCCTTGTCTTGGACCGCCGTCCACGCGAAGACCCCGCCGGAGCGTTGGAACGGCTGGTCGGCGCGGCCGAGCGGGGGTGAGACGACGTTGCGGGCGATCCATGACGACGTGACCGCGGTGTTCGAGCGACTGGGGAAGTTGACGACGCCGGAAAAGTACTTTGCCCTATCCAACGGCGGCTTCGAGCGGACCGGCGACGTCGAATTGTCCGGGTGGCTCCACGCCCAGCACCCGCCGGACGCGGTGACGGTCGACCGTGCCGAAGTGTTCGAGGGGAAACGATCGATCCGGATGAACAATTCCGCGAACCTGTCGAGCCGGGCGTGGTTGGTGAGCGAAACGATCCCTCCTCCCTCGTCGGGACGGCTCTCCGTGTCGTTGGCGTGTCGCGCCGCAGCCGAGACGGGGAAATCGACGCACCCGTTGCGGGTGGCGATCGAGGGGGTGGACGGCCGAGGCCCGTTCAAACACTCCGCGGAGATCGCGATCCCCCGCAACGGACAATGGCAAACGAGACAGGTCGTGTTGGAGGTCAACGGGCTCGGTTCCGGCCGCGTCGAAAACCTTCGCTTGACCCTGGATAGCCTCGCCTCGGGGCGGATTTGGGTTGACGATGTCCATCTTCACGATCGGTTCCCGACCGCCGCCGAACGGAGCGAATTGCGAAGCCAGGCGTTCCTCGCGGTCCAGGGACTGCAGCGGGCAAATTTGACGGCCGCCTCCCGCTTGCTTCAAAATTTCTGGGCAAGGGAGTTGTTGTCCGACGTCGACGCGACGCAACCGTCGGAGCTGACGTCGACGCCAGGGTCGGATCGGGAGTCATCAGGCGGGATGGCGGCGCGGTTCCGAGAATGGTTGCCCGGACCGTTACGCTTTTGATCACTCGGTGGTGAGAGACGACCCGAATGAAAAAATGCCTGAAATGGATCAGCGTCGGCATGCTCGCGTGCGGCCTCACGGTCGCCGCGTGCTCGTGGTGGGCGTTGCGACAGACGCAATACGTTCCCGATTTCTATCGCCTCGCGGCCCAGGAAAATCGTTCGGATTCCGAGGCCGCCCGCCAGCGACTCCGTCAAGACTTCGAACGCTTGAAGGCGGACGCCTCGGAGCTCGGGACGTGGAGCGCCGCATTCAGCGATGAAGAGATCAACGCCTGGCTCACCGAGGAGATCCCGAAGTCACTCCCCCGGTTGTTGGCCGGAGGCGTCCGTGAACCGCGGATCATGATCGAAGGTGACAAGGTGCTCGCCGCCGCACGGGTCAAGAATCGCCGCATCGAAACGGTGGTCTCGTGCGAGGTCGAAGTCGAATTGACCGAGCAGCCGAACGTGCTCGCGATGCGAATCTCGAACCTGCGGGCCGGCAGCTTGGCGATCCCGCTCGAGCGGTTCCTGCAAAACATCACCAACGAACTCGCGAAAGGGGAAATCGACGTCCAGTGGGACCTCACCGACGATGGCCCCGTGGCACTGCTGACGGTCCCGAGCGAACACCCCGAATACGTCCGCACGCCGGTGATCGTCGAATCGGTTCGGCTCGTCGACGGACACGTTCTGCTCGCCGGAAACACCGGTGAACTCGCACGCCATACCTACGCCCCTCGCGGTTCGGTCCACCGTTTCGTCTCCTACCAGATCGGTGAAAACCGAAGCCGCCAAACCGCGCGGGCCGGGTCGTCGTCCGACAAAACGTCCCACCTCCGTTGAAGCGCCAACCGGCCGATCCGCTGGTGCCCGCTCCGAGGATCGAACCACGCGAGCCGCATCGTCGTGGTCGGTCCCGGCGATGCCTCGTGTTCCCCGGCCCCGGTGGGGTCCCGTTGCGGTTTCGGCCCTAACGTGGCGTAGGTGCCGCTTAGCACCCGGGTCACGTCTCCACGGCCGCGTGAAACCGGCCCTTCGTAATCGAGGTAAGCCGGGCGGTGGTCGGCAAGCCGCACCGCGTCCGACTCGAACGTTCTCTCCAGCGGTGACCCCAGCGGACCGGAAGTCGGATCTTTCGCCGCGGAGACCGCATGTGGGTCGGCCGTCACGCGTTCGTCGGGCGTGCGCGACAGGATCGTCGGCGTCGCCCAGGTCCACAGCATGGTCGCTTCCCCCCTCGCCAAACCCCACGGCTCGAACATCCAGTCCCAATGGGATGCGGAAAGAAACGAGCCGGGAACCACGGAGGATTCGGCGCCGGCGTCTCGGCTCGCGCGGGTGGGCCTGGCGTTTCGGGCCGCGGCGTTTCGGGCCGCGGCGTTTCGGGCCGCGGCGTCTCGGGCCGCGGCAACCCGTTCGACGGAATCATCGGGAACGTCGTGCCGGAGGATGACGAAGCGTCGTACGAAAGACCTATTCAAATGGAGGCTCTACCGTTTCTGTAAGGCTCTTCCGCGAGCCGTCCGGTCTCACCGCTCGGCGGGGCAAAAAAGACGACAGACAGTCAGGTGCCGACTGTCGCTAACCGTCAGGATCGTTGAGCAGTTCTTCCAGCCGTGATCGCAGGTTCGGCGGGTAGTTGTCGAGCCATGACGCGTCGATCATTCCGAGCGAAATCATGTCGAGCAAACGAACCTGATCTTTGCGGCGAAAGGCATTTAGTTCCATTCTTACGAGGGTTTCCAGCTCAACGGTTTGGAAATCGTTTGTTCGCGCTGCCGGTTCGATGTCCGGATTCGGTTCCCCACCTCGTTCGATCTTTCCGACCAGCAGCACATGCACGGCATCACGGGCTGACGCGTCCGGATGCTCGACAAACATATCAGGCCCTGACGTGTTGCGGTGATGGAATCCCGCGCCCGTCATGGCTTTGGTCAAGGCCGGAAGATCGGTCGGGCGAGTGGTTGTCCCTCAGCGGTCGCGGGTGATCGCGTCGTAGCGGTCGCGGAGTTCGGTGGAATTTGGCGGATCGGTGAGCAACACGTATCGGGCCCGACGGCTGGCTTCGTCTCGATCCCCGAGACGGGCCAACAGCTCACACGCGGCGAGCTTCGCCCGGTGCCATTCTGCGGACCCCTTGGGGACCCCCGCGGCGAACCGGTCCCAGACGACGACCGCGGCCTTGCGGGCGTCGACCCGATCACTTGCCGCGAGCGTCGTCGCGGCGTCACGGAGGACCGTCCCGGGGGCATCCGAGCGATCGGCCTCGGCAAAAAACAGCTCCACGGCGTCATCGACCCGGTCCAGCCAAACGAGCCTGCGGGCGCGATCGGTGGCGGCTTCCTGAAGGTTTGCCCAAGCTTCGATCACCGCCGCGACGGGCCGGCGAAGCGACGGCTCGTCGCGGGCGTCACGCATCAGACGCCACGCGGCGTTCGAGACGCGGTTGTCCGGCGGCGAGCGGAGCGGAGCCGATTCGCGGCGATCGCGACGGAAGGTGTCGACCGCGACGTCGAACGGACCTTCCGACGATTCAGGGTTCGAGTCGTGCGACCGCGGGTCGTGCGACCGCGGGTCGTTCGACAGCGGGTCGTTCGACAGCGGGGGAAGCGAACGAAGCGTCTCTCGATCGACGAGGTAGACGGCTTCGACACGCCATGTCGGCCGGATCTCGCCGCCGTCCGGTTCACGGATCGCCTCGACGAATCGCTCGCACGTCGCCCGTTCGTCGCCCGGGTCGAGTCGGCCGACCGCGTCGCGCCATAGGGTCAACGCTTCGTCCCGCTGGCCCTCGGTGATCCGTCCGCTCGGGCGCCGCGTGAGCACCTCCGCGGCGTCGACGGCGTTTCCCGCGGCGACCAAGATCCGGGCGAGCCAGGGGCGGGCCGATTCGGCCGCTTCGCTTTCGGGCCAGCCCGTAACCGTTTCTCGCAACAACGATTCGATCGTCTCGGCATGGGGCGCACTCGTCCGCGCCGACACGACGGCCGCCTGCAGCATCGCGGCGGACGCTTTCGACGCACCAGGGTGGCGGCGGGCGATCTCCGCGAGCGTCTCCGCGGCGGGTTCGGCTCGGCCCGCTTGGTGGAACGCGGCCGCGGCCTCGATCGCCAAACGGATCGCCTCGTCGGCGTCGGTCGCCCCCCGCGCCGCGGCGGCCAGCAGCTGCCCCCCGCGTGCCGGTTCACCACGGCGGATGCGGTCACGGCCTTGGGCGGCGACGACCGCGACTTCGCCCCCCGCGATCGATCTGTCGGCGTCGTCCCGATGCTTCATCCCGCCGAGCACCAACGCTTCGGCGCGACGTCGCGCGTAGCCGCCGTGACGTCGTTCGATCTGGTCGATCCATCCGCCGATGCTGTCGAGCGACTCGTCGTCGGACACCAACCGCAGCCGCAGCGTCGCCAAGTCCATCTCCAACGACGGCGGCGCGTCGTCGGGGGCACCGCCGTAATACTGCCGCACGCGGTCGAGCGCGTGATCGATCCGGTTCGTTTTGATCGCGATCTCGACCGCCAACGCTTGGCGATCGGGATCGCTCGGCGGTGAATCGTGTTCCAACCGCCGCAGCAACGAGTCGGCCCGATCGGGATCGCCGCTTCGTAGCGCCGCCATCGCCCGCAGCCGCCGGGTTTCCTGGTGTGCCAACGTCCCGGCAGGCAGTTCGACGAGCGCTTCGGTCGCCGCCCGTTCGGCAGCGGACGCCGCCGCGACCCGATCGTCGGACGATTCCGGGAACAGCTCCGACGACAACAGCGCCAGCTCCACTTGGCGGACCAGCAGTCGTCGTTCCAACCGCATCAGGTCCGCGACCCGTTCCGCTGCCGTGCCGGCGAAGCGGCCGGCGGTGTCTTCCCGGTCACTCTCCGATCCGCGGACGATCCGCCGCGATCCCTCCCGTCCGCTGTCGAGCTGCACCCGGCGGTCACGGACTTCGTCGATCAGCCGTTTCAGTTCCACCGACAGCCTCGCGACGCGATTCGCGGCCCGTCGGTGAAGCCCGGGTTCTGAATCCCCGTCGTGCTCGGCCGCGGTTCGGTTGGTCGTCGGGTCCGGCCTCGGCGCGATCGCCGCCGCGATCACGTCGTGACGGATCGCCCGGAACTCGACGTCACGGAGTTCGGCACGGAGGAACAGCCGCCGCGGGTGCTCGGGGTACGAATCGAGGAGTCCGTTGATCCCGTCTTGGATCTCCGCGATCGTCTCGTCATCGAAATCGTCACCGGTCATCCGCCGCGCGGCGTCGACCCGCGTGCGCCGGGCCCACCACCATGCCGCTTCCTCGTCGACCGGTCGCAGCCTCTCGATCTCTTCGTCGCACCATGTGATCGCCTCGTCGAACCGGTCGCGGCGGGCGAGTTCCCGCAGCAGATCGGATCGCCAATCGTCGGTGACCCGGACGACCGCTCTCGCCCGCGACGGCGGCTCCGCGTGGGCGACGGGTGATCTCACGGAGGCATCGATCGCGACCGAGGCGGCCAAGGCCGCGAGCAACGTCGTCGGCGTTTTCACCTCAGCGGCCCTCGGGACGATCGTCGGAGTCGCCGGCGGCGAACAGCACGCGGTCGGCCCCCGCGGTCCGCGCCGCGTCGTAAGCCCCGATCGCGTGCCGCATCGCGACCTCGCCGTCCGGATCGACGATCACCGGCGGTTGGACGCCGATCGCCAAGATCTCCGCGATCCGTTGCCGCAACGCCTGATCGCCGGCGACGGGTTGGCCGTTGAGTTGCCGGACGACGTTGCCGCGTTGCATCGACAGCCGGATCACGACCTCGTCGTAGACCTCGACCATCGGCGGGGTTTCGGGTGACGACTCGGTGCCGCCACCGGGGGGTTCGGCGAGGGAGCTGGGGAGATCGAACTCGGGGAGCTCGAAGCTGCTCGTCCAAACGAAGAAGATCAACAGCAGGAACACGACGTCGATCATCGGCGTCATCTTCACCTCGGGCGGCGCGCCGCGGTTCACACGTGGCGGTCTCATCGGGTCTCCTCGCGGAGGACGGCGATCGAGACGTCGACGATCCCGCCATGGGCGACCGCGGTCAGGATCGGGGCGACCCGCCGGTAGGGGACTTCGCGATCGGTGCGAATCCGCACCGCCGCCGATTCCCCGTCCCGCTCGCGGTGGGCCCGAATGACTTGGTCGAGCCGGTCCGCGTCGATCACCTCGGCCCCGACCCGCCAGCGGTGCTCGGCGTCGACACTGATCGTCAGCGGCGAGCGCTCCGGGTCGCGAGGTCCGGGGGTCGAGGCGGTAGGCAACTCGAGCGGCAGCCGGTTTTCCTGACGTGCCAGGTGACTCGACACGAGGAAGAAAATGATCAGCAGGAACACGACGTCGATCATCGGCGTCATGTTCGCTCCGACGGTGCCTCGGCGGTCGTTGGAGGGGACCTTCATGGCCCCATCGTACACCCTTTTCCCGACCGGTTACTGACTTGATTGGGCCCCCATGGTACCTTGAGCCTTCACACCCGACGGCCCGTCCGAACGGGCCGCTCAAGAGGTCGGAATCCGTCGGATGCGGTTCGTGATCGGTCGGCCCCGCCCACACCTTTCCCTCGCTGTCGGCACCGGAGACGTTAGAGACACGATGTTTGACGCTGATCCCTTTGCGAAACGTAAGCGGGCGATGGAAGACGAGTTCTTTCACCGCGTTGACGAAAAGTTGCGGGAGAACCTCCGCCAAAAAATGGAACGGGAGCAGGCTCGGGAATCGATCGCCGCGGCGACGGGGATCGACGACGCGAAACTGCTCGACGAGTTGCTCGATGCCGGCATCGGCTCGGAAACCCTCGTCGCGTTGACGCTGATTCCTAGCGTGTTCGTCGCGTGGGCCGACGGGAACGTCACCGACGCCGAACGGGATGCCGTCATGAAGGCGGCCTCGGAGCGGGGGATCGATTCGGGTCACGTGGCCCTCGAAGTGCTCCAAGGTTGGCTGGGAAAACGGCCTCCCAAATCGCTGTGGGCGATGTGGAAGCAATACGCCGAGATCGCCGGGAAGACGCTCGACAACCAGACGAAACGCCGGTTCGCTGAAGAAATCGTCAAGCACGCGACCTGGGTCGCCAAAGCCTCGGGCGGGATCCTCGGCATCGGCAAGATTTCCGCCGCCGAGCAAACCGTCCTCGATGAAGTCTCCGCCGCGCTGAGCTGAGCGGCACGGGGGCGAGCCGATCGGGGGCGAGCCGATCGGGGGCGAGACGCCCGGGGGGGCGAACCGATCGGGAGCGAGCCGATCGGGGGTAAGACGCCCGGGGGGGCGAGCCGATCGGGGGCGAGCCGATCGGGAGCGAGCCGATCGGGGGCAAGACGCCCGGGGGGCGAACCGATCGGGGGCGGCGTCTCCTGCCCGCGGCGAACCCGACCCTCACCGCTCGTTGAGCTTCCCGAGGGACGTGTCGAGGGCCGAACGGAGTTTTGCGATCGCCCCGCGGACCGATTGGGGGATCGTCGCCGCCCGTTCCCGCACCGTGATCGGCTGCATCCCGTTGAGACGCGCCTCGATCTTGCACTGCATGTCGTCGTCCCCCCCCTTTGCGGCGCTGTTTTGGTCGCTCAGGTGGACCTCCAGTCGTGTCACCCTTGACCCGAACCGGTGCAGCTTTTCCTCCAGCATTTCGCGGACCTCGTCGATCAAGTTGACGTCCGCGTCGGTGTGGTTGTCGGTGTTGACTTGAATCTGCACGGCGGGAAACCTTCGAGGAGGGGGTTGGCTTAAGGGAGAGGGAATGAGCGTAGCATGCTCGGCATTATTTCCCCTTCGGCGACAAGCGGGAATGCCCCGGTGGGGGAGCGGACCGATCGGGAAATGGCCTTGGTCCGCCGGGGGAAGCTTTGTTAAAGCGACGAGGTGACGGGATACGCCTTCCACCGATGCGGGAACCAGGATGTCGAGCAGAACCTTTCGGTCCGGTCGCGGTCTCCTTCGGGCCGCCGTCTGCCTGGCCGGGATCGCCCCGGTCGCCGGATGCCAGGACGGGCCGATGTACGCGCTGAAAAAAGTGAACCCGTACTTCGTTTACAAGGAATGGCGGGAGGACGAGGCGTACGGCGTCACCGACCACGAGCGGCGGGAGCAACTGCAGTCGCTCGCGGGCACGATCGGCCAGCTTCCGGCGGAACGTCAGGAGTACTGGGGGGCACACCTGCAAGCGTTGATGAACCAGGACCCCAGCCCGGAGATGCGGCGGATCGCGGTGTTGGCGGCCGGCAACATGACCGCGGGGAACCCGCAACCGATCATCGAACAAGCCCTCGAGGACGAGATCGCGAAGGTCCGGATGGAGGCGTGCCGATCGCTCGCGAAACGGGACGACGAGTCGGCGGCGCGGGCGCTCGCCGAGGTGATCGGATCGGAAACCGATCCCGACGTGAAGCACGCCGCGATCGCCGCGATCGGCAACCACCGCGGCCCGATCGCGACCGAATCGCTGCAAGTGGCGCTTCGCGACCGGAACCCGGCGACCCGCGATTTGGCGGTCCGATCGCTCAAGGGGGCGACCGGAAAAGATTATGGAGACGACCCACAAGTCTGGATCGCGGCGCTCAACGGCGAGCAAGTCGAAGAGCGGCCCGACGGTTTCACCGAAAAACTGCGGCGGATGTTCTAGACGTCGGCAGCCGTGACACCGAACACGATGACACCGAACAGGGCCGCCGCAACGAACAGGGCCGCCGCAACGAACAGGGCCGCCGCAACGAACAGGGCCGCCGCAACGAACGCCCCATCGGGGGTTAACCTCGCACCGACTCGGCGGCATCGTCGAGATACTTGCGGGCCCGGTTGATCTCGGCCGTCACTTCGGCGGTCGTCTCCAAGATCGGTTTGCCCCGCGGGAACGGGTGCATGAAAATCTCGGTCCACCCGTCGTAACCGATCTCGTGGAGCGCCGCGACGAGCGGCTGGAAATCGAGCGGACCCCGCCCCGGCATCTGCAGCAACTCCTTCTGCTTCGATTGCCGTTTCGTGGAGCCCTTCCCGTGCTGCCAGGCATAGAACAGCACGATCGCGTCGCCGAGCTCACGGATCAAACCGCTGAGGAACTTTTCGTCCTGGCGGAGGTGGTACGGCGCCAGCGCGATCCCCAGGTTGTCCGCGGGGCGGAACTCGGCCAGCCACTTCATCGAATCGGGGGACTCGATCAGGTTGTTGCCGTGGTTCTCGATCGCCAGCGTGACACCCGATTCGGCGGCCTGCTCAAGGTGCGGCTTGAGTTGCTCGGTGAACTCCCGCACCGCCGCCTTCAATTCGGACCCGCGGAGCCCCTTGGGCCCTTTCCCGCCGGTCACGATCGTCGGGCATCCGAGCCGCCCGGCGAGACGGAATTCGTCGTCGAGCCCGAACGGGCCGAGCGGGTATTGGGTGATGCAACCGAGCGTGACGTCGTGTCGATCGAGCAGCGCCGCGAACGCCTCCTCGCCCATTTCGTCGAGCTGTTCGCGTTGGTTCCCGTGGACCTTCGGCCACAGGTCGATCGCGGTCGCGCCGATCTTCTTCGCCTCGGGCACGATCTCTTCGAGTTTCGCGTACCCGTACATGCAAGAGGGGAGCATGTAGCGGAGCCGGAACGGCTTCGTCGCCGCGGCCGCCGCAGGCGCACCCAACGGCAGCGTGGTGAGCGGGAGGGCGGTCGCGGCCAGCGACCCGACGAACCGCCGTCGGTCGATCGACATCAGCAAGACTCCTAGAGAAACACGCGAAGCGGGGAAACCTCTCGGGTCTCCCAGGATAACCCCACGCCGTCAAGCCGGTCGCCGATACGACGCGACCCGACCGGCGACCGGGGAGGCGAAGTCTCGGTCGTGCGTTCGATCAGCGACCCGTGCGTTCGATCAGCGACCCGGACGAACGTCGCTGGCGTGTGGTTACAATGCCGCCTCCGTCTTGCTCGCCCGTCCGCCCCGTCAAGGCGTCCCGGTTTTGAAACTCATTTCCGATTTTCGTGACACGATGAGCCCTCCCGTTTTTCTCGGGTCGGCCGGGCTGATCGTCGCGTTCGTGCTCTACGGGGCGATCTTTACAAGCCACGCCGAAACGACGTTCGATGCGGTGCAATCGGGGATCGTGTTCTATTTCGGATGGTTTTATGTCCTTTCGGCAAGCTTGATGCTGATCTTTGCGATCGGGGTCGCCTGCAGCCGTTTCGGCGGCATCCGATTGGGTGGCGAAGAGGCGCGGCCGGAGTTCCACGGGGTGACTTGGTTCACCATGTTGATCTCCGCCGGGATGGGGATCGGGTTGGTGTTTTTCGGCGTCGCCGAGCCGGTCGCGCATTACCTCCGTCCGGTTGATGCCGACCCGGAATCTCGCGAGGCGATCCGGCAGGCGATCTTTTACAGCTTTTTTCATTGGGGAGTTCATCCCTGGGCGATCTACATCGCCATCGCCTTGCCGTTGGCCTACTTTCATTTTCGGTATGGGCTCCCGCTCGCCCCCCGGTCGATGCTGTATCCCGTGATCGGAGAACGCTACCGCGGGTGGGCGGGGCACACCGTCGACATCCTCTGCACCGTGGGAACGCTATTCGGGGTGGGGACTTCACTGGGGCTCGGGGCGATGCAGATCAACGCGGGGCTGAACATGATCGGTGGGGTTCCGGTGAGCCTCCCGGTTCAGCTGTTGACGATCGGTCTGATCACGACCGTGGCAACGATCTCCGTCGTCACCGGCTTGAAGGTGGGGATTCGTCGGCTGAGCCAATTCAACCTCATCCTCGCCGGGTTGATCCTGGCCTTTGTGATCGTTTGCGGGCCGACGGTGAGGATTCTGGAAACCTTCACCAGCGGGATCGGCAGGTATTTGCAACAGCTCCCGCAGGCGTCGTTTCGGATTGACCACCAAACCGCCGGGGCATGGCAATCGGAGTGGACGCTGTTTTATTGGAGCTGGTGGATCGCTTGGTCCCCGTTCGTCGGGATCTTTGCGGCGAGGATTTCCAAGGGGCGGACGATTCGCGAATTCATCACCGTGATGCTTCTCGTCCCGACCTTGACCGGGTGTCTTTGGTTCGCCGCGCTCGGCGGGACGGCGTTGTCGATCGAGCACCAGGAGGCGGCGGGGGGGATCGCCGAAGCGATGGGGCAATACGGGGAAGCCGAGGAGGGCACGCCGATCGCCTTCTATGCCCTTCTGGATCGACTCCCGCTGAGCGGTTGGACTTCGGCCCTCGGGACGCTGGTGATCGTCTTGTTCTTCATTACGTCGTCGGACTCGGGATCGCTCGTCGACGTGATGGTAACGTCGGGAGGCAACGAGAATCCGCCGACGCCCTACCGGATTTTTTGGTGTGTCGCCGAGGGCGTCGTGGCGGCGAGCCTCCTTATCGCCGGCGGGCTGACGGCGCTGCGGACCGCCTCGCTGACGCCGGCCTTGCCGATGACCGTGCTGTTGTTGGTCGGGTGTGGAGGGTTGATCCGGGCGCTCCGAGCCGACGCCCGTCAATCGGGCCGCGTCAGCCTCGATCGGCTCCGTGGGGACTCGGGGGGGCAAGAGTAGGGCGCGAGCCGAGAATCCCGGCCGATCGTCCCGGCCGCTCGGTCGGCGTCACGCCGCCAGGCGATCGAAATCCTCGGCGGAAGTGGTCCGGCCTCCTCGTCCACGACCCGATGGCGTTTGGTGGGTGGCACCGTCTGGCGTTTGGCGGTCTGGCTGTCTGGCGTGGTGGGAGGCACCGTCTGACCCGATGGCTTTTGGTGGGTGGCACCATCTGGCGCTCGGTCGGCGTCACGCCGCCAGGCGATCGAAATCCTCGGCGGAAATGGTCCGGCCTCCTCGTCCACGACCCGATGGCGTTTGGTGGGTGGCACCGTCTGGCGGGCTTTTGGTGGGTGGCACCGTCTGGCGGTCTTTTGGTGGGTGGCACCGTCTGGCGTTTGTTTGGTGGGTGGCACCGTCTGGCGGTCTCATCTGGCGATCTGGCGGTTTGGTGGGTGGCACCGTCTGGCGCGATGGCTTTTGGTGGGTGGCACCGTCTGGCGGTCTTTTGGTGGGTGGCACCGTCTGGCGGTCTCTTTGGTGGGTGGCACCGTCTGGCGGTCTGGCGGGCGTTTGGTGGGTGGCACCGTCTGGCGGTCTCCGTCTGGCGGTCTGGCGGTCTGGCGGTCTGGCGTGGTGCGTGGCACCGTCTGGCGGGCTGGTCGACCGAAGCTCGCGGCCGTTGGGCGTTGCCCGGTTTTCGGGGTTGACCGAGATGTGAACATCCGTACCATTTGGCGTGGTGCTCGTTCGGGGCGTTTCGGAATGGCTCACTCGGTTTCGAGGGGATTGGGGATGACGGTTTCGACGGTACCGGCCGCGGGCCGGCAAGGGGGGGCGGGGGACCCGCTCGAGGTGCTTCGCGAGCGGTTCGCGATGGATGGCTTTCGCCAGGGGCAACGGGACGTGATCGACCGGTTGTTGGCCGGGAAGAACGTCGCGGCGGTGTTCCCGACCGGCGGCGGCAAGAGCCTTTGCTACCAACTGCCGAGTCAGATGTTGACGGGGACGACGGTGGTCGTTTCGCCGTTGATCGCGTTGATGAAGGACCAGTGCGACGCGTTGGCCGCGCGGGGGATCAAGGCGGCGAGGCTCGATTCGAGCCTTTCCCCGGCGGAGTTCCGGGACGCGACCCGCGGGATCCGCGACGGTTCGATCCGGATCGTGTACGTCGCCCCGGAGCGATTTTTCAACGAACGGTTTCTGGCTTCGCTCGGGACGTTGCACGTGTCGCTGTTCGCGATCGACGAGGCCCACTGCATCAGCCAGTGGGGGCACAACTTTCGGCCCGACTATTTGAAGCTCGCCCGGTTGGCGAAGGAACTCGGTGTCGAGCGGGTGTTGGCGTTGACGGCGACGGCGACCCCGGAGGTGTTGGGGGATATCCGTGAGGCGTTCGGGATCGACGAAGGGGACGCGATCCGGACCCCGTTTCATCGAGCGAACTTGCACTTGCGTAGCCGCGTCGTCAGCAGCGAGAGGCACTACGAATCGTTGCGGGAGGCGATCCATCGACGCGACCGCGGCCCGACGTTGGTGTACGTTTCGCTGCAGCGGACGGCGGAGGAAATCGCGGAGCGGCTGACCGCGGACGGCCTCGCCGCGTCGCACTACCACGCCGGGCTCGAGCCGGAGGTGCGTACCGAGATCCAGCAGCGGTTCTTGGCGTCCGACGACGCGATCGTCGTCGCGACGATCGCGTTCGGGATGGGGATCGACAAGCCGAACCTGCGATACGTTTATCACTTCAACCCGCCGAAGTCGCTGGAGTCGTACGCGCAAGAGGTGGGTCGAGCCGGGCGGGACGGCGAAGACGCGGTCTGTGAGACGTTGCTCGTCCCGGAAGACCGGATCGTGTTGGAGAACTTCATCTACGGCGACACCCCGTCGCGCCCGGCGGTGGGGCGTCTGATCGATTTGCTGGCCGGCCAACCCGAGACGTTCCACGTGTCGCATCAGCAGTTGTCGAACGAGGCGGACGTCCGGATCTTGGTGATGCGGACGATCCTGACGTATTTGGAATTGCGCGGTTACCTCCGGGCGACGTCACCGCGGTATGGCACCTACCAAGTCCAGCCGTTGGTCGAGTCGGGGAAGATCCTTCGTCACTTTCAAGGGGAACGGCGTCAGTTCGTCGCGGGAATCTTGGGGTCGCTCACCAAGGGTCGTAAGTGGTTCCTGCTGAACATGACCGTGGCGACCGAACGACTCGGTTCGGACCGCCAGCGGATCGTTCGTGCGCTGGATTATCTGGTCGAACGGGGATGGATCGAGTTGCGTGCGAGCGGGCTCGAGCACGGGTATCGATGGCTCCGTCGCGTCGAGGAGCCGAAGCGGTTGGGGGACGAGTTGTTCGAAACGCTCCGCGAACGCGAGCGGTCGGAGTTGGGGCGGTTGGATCAGGTGTTCGCGTTGATCCGCGGCGAGTCGTGTCAGGCGGCAACGTTGTCGGAACATTTCGGCGAACCGCTGGTCGAGCCGTGTGGCCGCTGTACCGCGTGTCGTGGCGAGGGCCGAAACACGATCCCGCCGATCGCGTCGCGAAAGGTCGGTTCGTCGGCGACGTCGGCGGTCCACGCGGTGGCGCGAAAATATCCCGACTTGTTTACCTCGCCCCGCGACCGGGCGCGATTCCTGTGCGGGCTATCGTCCCCCCGTTTCGTCCGCGCGCGGCTGACCCGCGACCCGCACTTCGGGGTCTGCGACCGGATCCCGTTCGCGGAGGTACTGAAGCAGATGGGCGAGACGGGAGAATCATGACCATCTCGGCGTCTCCAGATTTGCACCGGTCCCCGATGCTCGGTATGACAGCAATGACCGCCGGCCCGTTTCCGTCACGCACCCGGAACACATCATGATTCGCACTTCGGTTTTTCCGTCCGCCATGTCGGCCCGCTCAGACACGCGCGAACGACGCTTTGAGTCACGACGGCGATGCGGCCCGTCGTTTCGATCGTCATGGCTCGCCGGCTTGACACTCTTGTGCACGCCGTTTGTCGGAGTCGAGAGTGTCGCCGTGGGCCAGGGTGGGGATCCCCCGACGTTCGAGGCAGCAACCGAGGCATCCGAGTCGAACGGGACCGCCGAGACGGGGCCGGAGACCGTGTTGACGTTGTCTCCGGGGGAGGGGAACCCGCGGAACAGCGAAGGGGATTTCATCCGTTTGCAGGACGGGCGATTGCTGTTCATCTACACGCGGTTTGTCGGCGGCAGCAGCGACCATGACGCGGCGTCGCTGGTCAGCCGGGTCTCGGACGATCGTGGCGCGACGTGGTCGGACGATGACGTGACGGTCTTGGAGAACGAGGGGGACTGGAACGTCATGTCGGTCTCGCTGCTGCGGCTGGCCGACGGACGAATCGCGATGTTTTATTTGCGAAAGAATTCGATCACCGATTGCCGGCCGTTGGTCCGTTTTTCGGACGACGAGGCGGAGAGTTGGGGGGAGCCGGTCGAGATCATTCCCGACGACGACATCGGCTACTACGTGCTGAACAACGACCGGGTGATCGAGCTCCAAGGAGGGCGTTTGGTGGTTCCCGTCGCGTTGCATCACCGTCCCGGTTGGGAAGACCGAGATTGGAAGGGAGAGGTGATGTGCTTCCTGAGCGACGATCGGGGCGCGTCGTGGCGGCGTTCGAAGACGACGCGTCGGGCCCGATCGGCCGAGGGCGACCGTGTCGCGGCTCAGGAAC
This sequence comes from Pirellulaceae bacterium, assembly GCA_041685355.1. Taxonomy (GTDB): domain Bacteria; phylum Planctomycetota; class Planctomycetia; order Pirellulales; family Pirellulaceae; genus JAWLFY01. The sequence continues at coordinate 34,194 of JAWLFY010000002.1, forward strand.
CGGGGGTGATCGAGCTTCGCGACGGGCGGCTGATGATGTGGGTGCGGACCGATGCCGGGGAGCAGTACCACAGTCACTCCGACGATTCCGGGGAGACGTGGTCGGCGTTGGAACCGATGGGGGTGGCTTCGCCGCAATCGCCGGCGTCGATCGAGCGGATCCCGGGAACCGAGACGATTTTGATGGTATGGAATGACCACACCGATGTCCCGGTGGGGAAGCGGACCGCGCGAACGCCACTGAACGTCGCCGTGTCGCGTGACGAGGGTGAAACGTGGTCGCCGTCGCGGGTGATCGCCGGCGATCCGGACGGATGGTATTGCTACACCGCGATCGAGTTCGTCGGCGACCGGGTGCTGCTCGGTCACGTCGCGGGGAAGCAAGCGAGCGGGAAACGGCTGGCGACGACGCGGATCACGCGGGTGCCGATCGCTTGGTGTACCGCCACGGCCGAGAGGGAGCCGATTCGGGTCGGCCGACGGGCGGTCGAGATTCACCGCTCGGCGCCGGTGATCGACGGACATAACGATCTGCCGTGGGCGCTTCGGAAGTCGCCGCGGTCGTTCGGCTCGATCGACCTTCGCGATTCACAGCCGCAGTTCCATACCGACATCCCGAGGCTGCGGAGCGGCGGCGTCGGGGCGCAGTTTTGGTCGGTGTACGTCCCGGCGGACACGATCGACGACGGCCGTTCGTTGAGCACCACGTTGGAACAGATCGACCTGGTCGAGCGGATGGTGGAGCGGTATGACGACACCTTCGAGATCGCGCTCGATACCGACGAGATCGAACGGATCCGCGGGGAAGGGAAGATCGCTTCGTTGATCGGCGTCGAAGGGGGGCATTCGATCGAGAACTCGATTAATGTCCTGCGGCAGCTTTACGATCGCGGCGCGCGGTACATGACGCTGACCCATTCGCGGTCGCTCGATTGGGCCGATTCGTGTTCCGACCAGCCGCGATGCGGCGGGCTGTCGGCGTTCGGCGAAGAGGTCGTTCGAGAGATGAACCGGTTGGGGATGCTCGTCGACATCTCGCACGTTTCGCCCGACTGCATGCGGCACGCGTTGCGCGTCAGCACCGCCCCGGTCATTTTCTCGCACTCCTCGGCGCGGGGCGTCGCCGACCACCCTCGGAACGTGCCCGACGACGTGTTGCGAATGTTGCCGGAAAACGGCGGAGTCGTGATGGTCAATTTCTACAACAGTTTTGTCGAACCGGAGGAAGTCAAGCGGAGCTTGGAGCGGAGTCGGGTTCGCGACGCGTTACGCGAGAAATACCCCGACGATGCGGACCGGGCGACGGCCGAACTTCGCAAGTGGGAAGTCGCCAACCCGCAACCGAATCGCTGCACCGCGCATCACGTCCTCGATCACATCGAGCGGGTGATCGAGGTCGCGGGGATCGATCACGTCGGGCTGGGGTCCGATTACGACGGGATCCCGACGGTGCCGAAGCAGCTAGAGGACGTCGCCAGCTATCCCGTGATCACCCAAGGGTTGATCGACCGGGGTTATCGCGAGACCGACATCCGCAAGGTGTTGGGGGGGAACTTGATGCGGGCGTTCCGCGGTGCGGAGGCGGTCGCGGAGGCAGCGGGGGAGACGCCGGACGCGGACAGCGAACCGGAAGGTGTCCGAACGGGCACGGGCACCAAGACGGACACGCCCAAGAAGACGGACACGGGCACCGAGTCGGGCGTGGGGGCCGAGTCGGGCGTGGGGGCCGAGTCGGGCGGGGTGGCAGGATCAGCCGTGAAGGACGTGCCGGAGGGGGACGCGGCGTCCGATGGGGACGCGGAATCGGCGGCGGAACCGGTTGCTCCCGACGCCCCGGAGGTGCGGGTGACGAACGTGCGTCGGGTGTTTCATAACGGCGAGCACAACGCGTTCACCGACCTGGTTCGCTTCCGTGATCGACTCTACTTGACGTTTCGCAGTTGTCCCGACGGGCACATGGTTTATCCGAGTTCGTCGATCATCGTGCTTCGGAGCGACGACGGGGATGACTGGGAGCCGGTGCATCGGTTCGCGGTCAAGGATCGGGATACCCGCGACCCGCACTTTCTCGTCTTCCGTGACAAGTTGTTTGTGTATACCGGGACGTGGTATGCCGGCGACTTGACGGAGCCTCGTGATCTGAATCTCCATCTCGGTTATGCGGTGTCGACCGAGGACGGCGAGTCGTGGAGCGAACCGACGCTGTTGGAGGGGACGTTCGGGCATTACGTGTGGCGGGCGGCGAGTGACGACGGCGTGGCGTACCTGTGCGGGCGTCGCAAGCGGGACTTTGCGGTCGGACCCCGGGGGGACGAGCGTCCGGTCGAGTCGGTGATGTTGATGAGCGACGACGGGTTGGTGTGGCGAACGGGGCCGATGTTCCAGGAAACCGAGGGGAACGAGGTGGCGTTCCGTTTTGACGATTCGGGGGACGTGCTCGCCGTCGCACGGCGGACCGGGTCGGCGCTGTTGCTCCGGTCGAGTCCGCCGTATCGGGAATGGCAGCGGGGTGACTTGGGGCGTTATGTCGGCGGGCCGCTGCTTGAGAAGTGGGGCGAGCGGATGGTCGTCGGCGGTCGCCGTCAGGTCCCTGACGTCGGGCCGCGAACGACCCTGTCGTGGCTCGTCGATGGGCAACTTGTCGACTTCGCCGAGCTCCCCAGCGACGGCGATAACTCTTATCCGGGGCTCATCGAGATCGACTCGTCGCGAGCACTTGTGTCGTGGTATTCGACCCACGAGCGGGACGATTCGGGCGAGCCGATCACGGCGATTTATTTGGCGGACCTCGAGACGATCGAGTGACCTAACCCCAGCCCGAGAGCCTCCGCATGAAGCGGCTCGCGTTATTCCTTGACGGGACCTGGAACGATTCGGACGACAGCACGAACGTTTGGCGGTTGAAGTTGATGCTGGCTCGGCCGGCGTTCGAAGGCGTGCGGCAATTGGCGTACTACCACCGTGGCGTCGGGACGTCGTGGCACGATCGGGTTTCGGGGGGCGCGTTCGGACGTGGCGTGTCGCGGAACGTGTGTCGGGCGTACCAGTGGTTGATGGAGCACTACGACATCGGCGACGAGGTTTATCTGTTCGGGTTCAGCCGCGGCGCGTTCACCGCCCGAAGTTTGGCCGGAATGATCGCGAAGTGCGGATTGCTGATGCCGGAGGCGCCGCTCGCCGTCCCCGAAGTGTTCGACTATTACCGGCAAGGGGACACGCCGCTGTATCGGTTGGAGTATTTGCAGCGGCACCCGGAGCGGTGCGGGCAGTTGTGGCAACCGCGGCAGCGAACGTTGTTGCGATTTTCGAAGCGGATCCCGATCCGTTTCATCGGCGTGTTCGACACGGTCGGGGCGCTCGGGGTGCCGCTGGGACGTTACCCCGGGGTCAGCCGGCGCGAGTTGACGTTTCACCACACGCGATTGAGCAAGATTTTCGAGCACGCCTATCAGGCGCTCGCGATCGACGAGCACCGGCGACCGTATCGGGCGAGTTTGTGGCGACGCTTTCTGCCGGTGGCGGCTGACGGGACGGTCGACCGGGACGTGGAGGCGGAGGGGGCGGATGCCGAGCAACGGGTCGAGCAGCGGTGGTTCATCGGGGCCCACGCGAATGTCGGCGGGGGCTATCGGTCGGACCCGTTGGCACAGATCCCGCTGCAATGGATGCAGCAGCGGGCCGCCGCCGCGGGGCTCGGATTCCGCCGACTTGTCGAGCCGCGTGGGGACGAGCATCTCACTCGGCCGCGAGACTCATACGCGGAGTTCTTGCGCGGGGCGTACCGGATCGGCACGTTTGGCCGGCGGCACTATCGCACGATCCGAGGGGCCGCCGAGTCACGGGTCGCGAACGATGGGACGGCCGGGCGGATCGAAACGGTGAACGAGACGATTGACGAGTCGGTGCTGCGGCGTTGGAACGAAGATCCGGGCTACCGACCCCCGAACCTTGCCGCGCTGATCGACCGCGGGGGGCCGCGTGAAGGGCCTATCGTTTCAGGCCCGGGCGACCGGCGGTTCGGGCTCGCCGGTCGGCCCGCTCGGCGACTTCGGTGATCGTCTCGGCAAACTGCCGGCGCGTCGCCGGTTCGACTTGGGGCAATCGACGCGCCAGATCGACCATTGCCATCGGGTTTTTCTCGCTCATTTGAGCGATTTGCGAAATGAATCGCGCGGTTTCGGTGTAATTCTGGTCGGCGGCGCGGCCGATCAGGCCGCTGAAGGTGCGGGCGATGAGATCGGCCCCGAGTTGGTCGAATTGGATGAAGCAGTCGAGGACGCCGGTGACGGTGGTTCCCCCCGAGTCCGATTCGGCGTAGCTGGACCGCATCACGAAGACGCCGCGGCCACGCACCGGGGCGGCAACGAGTCGGCCGCTGTAGCTTCCGGTGGCGACGAACACGTGGACATTCGCGTCGCCGTAGACGAGATCGATCTCACATTCGGTCCCGCTCCCGTCGATCGCTTCGAAGCGGTAGGGGGCGACCCGTTCCATTTCCACCTTGGTGATCCCCATCAGCTGCCAGATGCCGACGAGGACCTCGGGGTTTCGGGTGAGGAACAGGAACATCTCCTGGTCGCAATCGATCGCTTGGACTGGGAGTCGGCGATAGAGGGTGGGTGACTCGGCGATTCCGAGGACGCGTCGTCCGGCTTCGGGGGTGAGCCGACGGAGCGGCAGCGAATCGATCGCCTCCTGTCGCTGGGACGCGGTCGCGGCGAAGATCCCCGCGACCCCGCTTTTGGGGGCGTTTCCCGGTTCCGCAGCGAACGCCCGAAGCGGGAAAAACGCCAAGCTGGCGAGGACGATCAGGCAGCGAAGCCCTGTCCGGCATTGCGATCGGGCGCAATTTCGTCCACCGGTTGGGTGGGCTGTCGGATAGCGGAGACGGCCAATATCGCTCGCCACGAAGTTCCCCTGTGAATCGATCGGCCGTTGGTTCGCCCCGTCCGCCCGGAATCGCCCCATCCGCCCGAGAGTGGAGATCGGCCGAGCCGATCGTTCGAATTGAGGAAAAGCGTCCCCGCCGGTCTGCCAGCCCGACCGGCATACTCGACACCTTGGGCCGGTTCCCGATATTCTCGGAACCGCGTCGGGGACGCCCCAAGTGAACAGTTCACCCGAATCCGAGAGAGCTCAGCAGATGGCGAAGAAAACGATCGACCAAGTGGACGTGAGCGGGAAACGCGTGTTGATGCGGGTCGACTTCAACGTCCCGCTGGACGATCGCCAAGCGATCACCGACGACCGCCGGATTCGGATGGCTTTGCCGAGCATCCGGAGCGTGATCGATCGGGGCGGCCGGCTGATCCTGATGAGCCACTTGGGGCGGCCCAAGGGGGACGCGAGCGACGCCAAGTACAGTCTCCGGCCGGTCGCCGAACGTCTCGGGGAGCTGATCGGCAAGTCGGTCGCGTTCGCGGGCGAGACGGTCGGTGCCGCCGCGGAGTCGGCCGCGGAGCAGCTCGGGGATGGCGAGGTGTTGGTGTTGGAGAACCTTCGGTTCCACGGCGGCGAGAAAAAGGGGGACGCCGAGTTCGCCGCACAGCTCGCCGCGATGGCGGACGTGTACTGCAACGACGCGTTCGGGACGTGTCACCGCGAGGACGCTTCGATGGTCGCCGTGCCGCAGGCGATGTCGGGCAAACCTCGGGTCGTCGGTCACCTCGTCGCCAAGGAGATCGCGTATCTGAGTGACGCGATCGCATCGCCCGAGCGGCCGTTCGTCGCGATCTTGGGGGGCGCCAAAGTCAGCGACAAGATCAACGTGATCGACAACTTGCTCGGGATCTGTGACGCGGTGCTCATCGGTGGCGCGATGGCGTATACGTTCTCGCTCGCGAAGGGGGGCAAGGTCGGGGGGAGTTTGGTCGAGAAGGACAAGGTCGACTTGGCCAAGGAGTTGATCGCGAAAGGGGGTGACAAACTGCATCTTCCGGTCGATACCCATTGTGGCGACGCGTTCAGCGGTGATTGCAACAAGCAGGTCGTCGCTTCGGGGGAGATCCCGGACGGGTTCGAGGGGCTGGACATCGGTCCGGAGACCGCGAAGCGATACGCCGAGTTGGTGAAGGGGGCGAAGACGGTCGTGTGGAACGGGCCGATGGGGGTGTTCGAGATGTCGCCGTTCGACGCGGGGACGAAGGCGGTGGCCCAGGCGATCGCCGACAGCGACGCCACGAGCATCATCGGGGGTGGGGACAGTGCCGCGGCGGTCGAGCAGCTCGGGTTCGCCGAGTCGGTGAGCCACGTCAGCACCGGCGGCGGGGCGAGTCTTGCGATGCTTGAGGGACAAGCGTTCCCGGCGGTCGAGTTGTTAGACGAAGCGTAGCCGCGGGTTGATGTCGGCTAGCCGAGGTTTGGTATTGCCTAGCCGCGGGGTCGGCCGCGGATTACAACGCAACGTCCGGACGGGCGGTCGCGGGATCGATTCCCGTCACGTCGACATCCGTCGCGGACGATTCCCGCGATCCGCGGTTCCCCTTTTAGAACGAGCCCGAGTGTGATGAGCGTGGCCGATTGCGAACGCTGGACCGTCGCCGATTCCGAAACGCTTTACGACATCGAGCGTTGGGGGGACGGGTATTTTCACGTCTCACCGGAGGGGACCGTTCAGGTATCGCCGGACCGCGACCCGGCGGCGTGTTTGGACCTGAAGGACCTCGTCGACCGGTTGCGACTTCGCGGGCTGAACCTGCCGATCTTGGTGCGATTCAACGGGATTTTGGCCGATCGACTGAAACGCCTCCACGATTGTTTCAACCAGGCGATCACCGATTACGGATACGGGAATCGATACCGCTGCGTGTTCCCGATCAAGGTGAACCAACAGCGGGAGGTCGTGCAGAAGGTAATCGAGATCGGCAGCGAATACGGGTTCGGGGTCGAGGCGGGGAGCAAGCCGGAGCTTCTCGCGGTCGTCGCGATGACCGATCCTCAGGTGCCGATCGTGTGTAACGGGTTCAAGGACGACGACTTTATCCGGATGGCGTTGGTCGCCCAGCAGATCGGTCGGACGGTGATCCCGGTGGTCGAGAAGGTTAGCGAATTGGACCTGATTTTGCGGCACAGCCGTGAGCTCGGGGTTCGGCCGCGTATCGGGATGCGGGTCAAGTTGGCGACGCGGGGAAGTGGTCGGTGGCAGGCGAGCGGCGGGTACCGATCGAAGTTCGGGCTCACGGTGTCCGAGATGTTGACCCAGTTGGGGCGGCTCGAGGCGTGTGGGATGGCGGACTGTTTCAACCTGCTTCATTTCCACGTCGGCAGCCAGATCACGAACATCCGTCAGCTGAAGTCGGCGATCTTGGAGGCGTCCCGGATTTACGTCGATCTCCGCCGTCGCGGGGCGGGGCTGGAGTATCTCGATGTCGGCGGCGGGTTGGGCGTCGATTACGACGGTTCGCAGACCGACACCGAGTCGAGCATGAATTACACGCTGCAGGAATACGCGAACGACGTCGTCTCGCACGTCCAAGCGGTGTGTGACGAGGCGGAGGTGCCACATCCGCAGTTGTTGAGCGAGAGCGGCCGCGCGGTCGCCGCGCACCACAGCGTGTTGATCGTCGAGACGCTCGGGGTGACGGCGCAGGGGAACGTCGAGGCGCTGCCGGACCGGATCCCCGAGGAGTTCGAGCAGCCGGTCCACGACCTGTGGGACACCTATCAAGACTTGACGTCAAAGCCGGCGAATTTTCTGGAGTGTTTTCACGACGCCCAGGCTTCGCTCGACCTGAGCATGAACCTTTTCAGCGGCGGGTATCTGCCGCTGGAGCAACGGGTCACGGCGGAGAACCTGTACTTCGCGATCTGTCACCGGATCCAGCAGATCTCCGCGACGCTCGAACAGGTCCCGGAGGAGGTGAAACTGCTCGACCGGATGCTGTCCGATATTTACTTCGTCAATTTCTCGCTGTTTCAATCGATGCCCGATTCGTGGGCGATCGATCAGTTGTTCCCGGTGATCCCGATTCATCGGCTCGACGAACCCCCGACGCGGCACGCGGTGCTCGGGGACATCACCTGCGACAGCGACGGGAAGATCGACGGGTTCGTGTGCAGCGGTGGCCGTCGCCGCACCTTGATGCTGCATCCCCATTCGCCCGACCAACCGTACTTGATGGGGATATTCATGGTCGGGGCGTATCAAGAGATCTTGGGCGACCTGCACAACTTGTTCGGCGACACGCACGCGGTCCACATCGATCTCCATGACGGGACCCCCAAGATCCAATCGATCGTGAAGGGGGACACCGTGAGCGAGGTGCTGGGGTATGTCCAGTACGACCACCGGGACCTTGTCGATCGGCTGCAAACGGCGGTCGAGCGGGCGACTCAGGAGGGCCGGATCGACAACGAGCAGGCGGGGCGGGTGATGCGGTTTTACGAGCGCTGCCTCAACGGGTACACGTATTTGACGGGCGAGACCGAGTAGCGGCTTGACGGGCGAGACCGAGTAGCGGCTTGACGGGCGAGACCGGTTAAGAGTCGGATTCGTCTTGCGTCGGGGGGGGCGAAAGCGCTAACTTCCGGGTGAACTCCGGAATCCCCGTTTGCTCCGGGCAATCGCACCCCCGAACGAATCGACTTGCCATGGAAGGCTCGCACAGGTCGCTCCGGCGATGGACTTGGATGCTGATCGCGGTCGCGACCGCCCTCTGTTTCCCAGACGTCACCCGCGGTGACGAGGCGCACTGGATCTGGGCCGACACCGCCGCCGGCGGCGCGGCGGTCCCGGTCGGCGAAACGTGTCTGTTCCGCAAGCAGATCAACCTCAAGGTCCCTGCCGAGGGGAAGATCGAGATCGCCGCGGACGACCGTTACGAGCTTTTCGTCAACGAGAAGTTGGTCGGCAACGGGCGATCGGCTCGCGAGATCCGTGAGTACGACCTCAGCGATCGGTTGCAGGTCGGCCGCAACGTGATCGCGGTGCGTGCCACGAACACCCATGGGGACACCGCGGCGTTGGTCGCTCGCGTGAGCGTTCGTCCCGAAGGCCAGCCGAAATGGTTCCTGTTCAGTTCGGACCCGTCGTGGAAGGTGTCGCGGGAGGAGAGCCCGATGTGGCAGACGGTGCTCTTCAACGATCGGTTATGGGACGCCGCCCACTCGTTCGGAAGACTCGGGGACACCGTGCCGTGGGACCGTGGGGCCGACGTCGCGGTCGACGAGCAAACCGAGCAGAAAGAGCGGTTTCAGATCCAATCGGGGTTTGGCGTCCAGCGGGTGCTCAGTGACGAGCAAGCCGGGTCGGTGATCGCGATGGCGTTCAACGAGTTCGGGCATTTGATTTTGTCGCAAGAAGGGGGGCCGCTGATGCTGGCCCACGATCAAGGCGACGACGGGATTCCCGACGACGTCCGGGTCTACTGCGACCAAGTCAAGTCTTGCCAGGGAATCTTGCCGCTCAACGGGGACGTCTACGTCACCGGGGACGGCCCCGACGGGTTGGCGCTCTATCGGCTCCGCGACCTGGACCGCAACGGGGCGCTCGAGCAGGTGATCCCGATCGTCAAATTCGACGGCAACGGGGGCGAGCACGGCCCGCACGGGTTGAGTCTCGGTCCGGACGGAATGATCTACGTCGCCGTCGGGAGCCACGTCCGAGCGACCGGAAAGGCGGGTCGCGGCGAGACGCTCCGCGACAGCTATGAAGGGGACTTGTTGCCGCGATATCAAGACCCCGGCGGTCACGGCCGAGGCGTCCAGGCGCCTGGGGGCACGATCGTCCGGACGACGCCCGACGGTTCGGTCGTCGAGCGAGTCGCCGGGGGAATCCGCAACGCCTACGACGTCGTGTTCCATCCCGGGGGCGGCATGTTCGTCCACGACTCGGACATGGAAGCTGACATCGGGACGCCGTGGTACCGTCCGACGATGTTGTTCGACGTCACCGAGGGGGGCGAAATCGGGTGGCGAACGGGGTGGGCGAAGTGGCCGGAGCACTACCTCGACCGGCTTCCGAGTCTGCTCGATACCGGCCGCGGCAGCCCGACCGGGGGCGTTTGCTATGAGCATTACATGTTCCCGGCCCGCTATCACAACACGATGTTTCTCGCCGATTGGTCCGAGGGGCAGATCTTGAACGTGCGGCTCAAGCCCAAGGGCGCCGGATACGTCGCCGACAGTGAGGTGTTCTTGCAGGGGCAACCGCTCAACGTCACCGACTTGGAGGTGGCCCAAGACGGTTCGCTGTATTTCTGCACCGGCGGACGGGGCACCGCGGGCGGGGTTTATCGCGTCGTTTACGAGGGTCAGATTCCCGACCGGATGAAACAGCTCGGGAGCGGGATCGCGGCGGCGGTTCGTCAACCGCAGATCGCCGCGGCGTGGACCCGCCAGGAGATCGCATCGATCAAGCGTGAGCTCGGCGCCGATTGGGGCCCGCAGGTGGCCGGGGTCGCCTACAGCAGCGACAACCCGCCCCACTACCGCGTCCGCGCGATGGACCTGATGCAGCTGTTCGGGCCGGTGCCGAGCGAGGAGTTAATCTTGGAGCTGAGCCGCGCCCCGAGCGAATTGGTGCGGGCCCGCGCCGCGACGTTCCTCGGGCTGCACCCCAGCGAGCGGGCCGCACGGCGGTTGGCCGCGATGCTCGACGATCAAGACCCCCATGTCCAACGGGTCGCGTGTGAGGCGATCCTTCGCAGCGGTCAACTTCCCGAGGACCCGACATCGGTATTCGAGCGGATCGCGTCACGGGACCGGACGCTCGCCTTCGTCGCCCGCCGGGTGCTCGAGCGGATGCCGCTGGAAGTGTGGCGCGACCGGGTGCTGGAAACCGGTGATACCCGAACGGCGCTCGTCGGGATGTTGGCGCTCGTGAACGCGGACCCGACTCCGGAGACCGCGATGAAGGTCATCACCCGATGCTCCGAGATGATGAACGGGTTTCTCAGCGACGCCGATTTCGTCGACCTGCTCCGCGTCAGCCAAGTCGCGTTGCACCGGGGCGAGGTTGCGCCCGATCGGGTTACCACATTCCGAGATCAGGTCGCCGAGGAGTTTCCGTCGGGAGATCCCCGGATGAATCAGGAGCTGATCCGGTTGGCGGCTTACTTACAGGCCGACGGCGTGGTCGACCGGGCGATCGATTATCTCGATTCCGACACGTCGGTCGCCGACCGGGCGTTGGTCGCGATCTGCTTGCAATTCTTCGATCATGAATGGACCGCCGAGCAACGGTTTCGGTTGCTCAAGTTTTATGAAACGATCGCCAACGAAGATTCCGGCGGGGCGTTGCCGTTGTACGTCATGAACGTGACCCGAGACTTCTCGCGGAATCTCGATACGGAAGACGCGGTCGCGATTTTGGAACAGGGTGCCGCGTGGAGGAACGCCGCGTTGGGGGCGATCTACAAACTGCCTCGTCCGGTCGATGCCAAGGTCGCCGAGCTGCTTCGGATTCTTGACGCCGAACTGCAGGCGGACGATGAAGTCGACGACGTCGAACGGCGGCTCCGCACCGGCGTCATCGCGATGCTCGCCACCAGCGACGACGAGCGTTCGGCCGAGTACCTCCGCAAGATTTGGCGGAACGAGCCCGAACGACGGGCGATGGTCGCGATGGCGCTCGCCCAAGATCCGGAAGGAGAGAATTGGGACTACCTCGTGCGTAGCCTCAACGTGTTGGAGGGTCCCGCCGCCGAAGAGGTCGTCAAGGCGCTTACGCAGGTGCGGGTCGCGACCGATGACCCGATGGCGCTCCGCCAACTGATCCTGCTGGGGATCGGTGCGGTCGAAGAGGGACGCAGCCCCGAGGCGATCCGCCAACTGCTCACGCACTGGACCGGGGTCGAGCATGACGAAGACGCGAAGGACCCGATGCGGCCTTGGCAACGTTGGTATGCGAAATCGTATCCCGACCGACCGGCGGCCGAATTGCCAGCGGAAGACGAATCGCGGTGGGACCTCGACGAGCTGGTGAAGTTCCTCGCCAGCGACCAAGGGAAGCATGGCGACCCCGCACAGGGGCGACACGTTTTTGAAAAGGTGCGCTGTGCCGAGTGCCACCAGCATCAAGGCGTGGGCAATTCGATCGGTCCCGACCTGTCCGGGATTGCCCGACGTTTCACCCGCCGCGAAATCGTCGAATCGATCCTCTATCCCGCCCATGTCGTGAGCGACCAATACGCCAGCCGCAAGTTGGTGACGCTCGACGGCCAGGTGTTCACCGGCATGACGTCCGAGCTCGGCGACGGGCGGATCGAAGTTCGAGACGTCAACAACCACGTCATCGAACTCGACGAATCGGAGATCGATCAGATCTTGCCCAGTCGCACGAGCATCATGCCGAGTGGGCTCCTCGACGAACTCAGCCTGCCGGAGATCCGCGACTTGATGGCGTTCCTGGGCGTGATCGAGCCGCTCGAGGTTGCGGCGCGACCGCGCTAACGCCGCAAGGGTTCGCGGGTGAGGAGGGGCTGGCGAGCGGAATCGGGCCGATCGGCGAGGGCGATGGCGTTCGCCTTCCCAAGATCCGGCTCGACTGACAGAATGAGTCCGAACGGGGCCCCGTCCCTCGCCCATCCCCCAAGCTCTGCGGATCGACTGTGGAACGCCGTCTGCTCACGTTCATCATCGCTTCCTCGGCGTTCTTCTTCGCCTACATCAGCCTTCGGGTGATGTTCGTCGAGCCCCCCCCGCCGGAAGATCAAGGGGCGGAGGTGGCCGACGCCGGGCCGGACGCCGAGAGGAGACCCGAGGGCGAAGGCGATCCCGCGTCGGATGACCCCGCGCCGGATGACCCCGCGCCGGATCAATCCCGCTCGGGGTCAACGTCCCAAGCGGTCACCGAGGCGGACCGGGACCGGGGCGTGGGCGACGACGCAGAGGCAGACGAGCCGGCCGCCGGGCGTCGCCCGCGGCGTGAGCAAAGGTTGACGCTGGGGTCGATGGACCCGAGCACCGGTTATGCGATGCTGGTCTATGTCAACTCTCTCGGGGGTGGTGTTGAGCGGGTCGAGCTGACCGCCCGCGACGAGGAAGGGAAGCTGAAGTATCGCCGCGTCGACGTGCGGAGCGGTTACCTCGGTTACCTCGCCGGCGAGCGTGCGTCCCGCGCCGACGGGGTGTTGGTCAACGTCGTCGGCCCCGGGACCCCCGCGGACCTCGCGACGCCGGCCGACGGGGCGGAGACCGCCGAACCGGTTCCCCCCGGGCTTCGCGTCGGAGACCGGATCGTTGCCGTCGCCGGCCAAGTCGTCGCGTCCCCCGACGAGCTGAGCCGCGTGCTCGAAAAGACCCGCCCCGGTCAACGGATCAGCGTCGAGGTGGTCCGCACTCGCTCGGAGCCGGGGGCGGCATCCGACGCCACGCCGGGGGGTGAACCGGAATCGGCAAGCGATGAGACCCGGGACAACGATGAGTCACCGAACGGAGCCGACGAGTCACCGAACGGAGCCGACGAGTCACCGAACGGAGCCGACGACGAGCCGAAACCTGGCCTCCGCCCGATCGTGTTCCAAGTCACCCTCAGCGAGCACCCGCTCGATCTGATCCGGCTTGCCGAAGACGGCGGCGAAGACCAAGTGGTCGGAAACCTCTCGCGGCTTTCCTGCCTGATGACGCTCAGCAAGGTCAACCGGAAATCGATCGCGATCAACTCGGGCGAGATCGAGGGGTTGGTCGACCCGACGCGGCTGGTGTGGGACGGGGAGGGCGAGCGGGGGCGAGAGGGAGACGCGGTGGAGCTGACGTTGACGCTCGACGATGCCGAGATGCGTGAGGTCGGCGGGGAGTCGGTGCGACTGCGGCGCCGTTACCTTTTGGAGCCGGGGACGTTCGAACTCGGGATGGAAGTCGAGATTGAGAACCTCGGGGAGCAGACTCAGGAACTCGCGTACCGGCTGGAGGGAGTCAACGGCGTGACGTTGGAGGGTTGGTGGTACAGCAACAAGATCAGCCCGAATTGGAGCGGCGCCGCCGCCCGAGACATCGTCTACAAGACCGCCGCCGACGGGCACCAATTGATCAGCGGCTACACGCTCCATAAACAGGCCAAGCGGGAACCGACCAATCCGGACCAAGCGATCTTTGCCCCCGACGGCGATCCGGCGGCGCGGGACCTGGAGTATATCGGCGTCGACGCCCAGTACTTCCTCGCCGCTTACCTGACTTCGACCGGCGGGGAATCGGATCCGGCCAACGCGTACCGCCGCGCCGCGGCGGGGATCGTTGCCGACGCGGAACAGATCCCCCGCCACCAGGAGCGGGCGGTGAACACCTCGTTTTCGCTCGACAGTGTCGTCGCGACGGTCCCCCCGGGCGGATCGCTACGGGACGAACTGAGTCTCTTCGCCGGCCCCAAGGACCCTGAAATACTCGCCAGTTATGGGCTCGGCGATTGCGTTTATTACGGATGGTTTTCGGCGTTCGCCAAGGTACTCGCGTCGCTGTTGCATCTGCTTTACGCGATCGTGGGGAACTACGGGGTCGCGATCATTTTGTTGACCGTGATCGTTCGCGGCGCGATGTTCCCGCTCAGCCGCAAGGCGGCGATCAACGCCCAAAAGATGCAAGAGCTCGCGCCGGAACTCAAGAAGATCGCGGACCGTTACAAGGACGACCTGGAAGCGCGGATGAAGGCGCAGCGGGAGTTGCAGAAGCGGGTCGGGTTCAACCCCCTCGCGGGCTGTCTTCCGATGTTTTTGCAGCTGCCGATTTTCATCGGCTTGTACCGGGCCCTGAGTGTCGATATCGAGCTTCGTCAGGCGGCGTTCAGCTCGGCGACGGCCTGGGCGTCGAACCTCGCCGGGCCCGACATGCTCGCGTACTGGGGCGATTGGCTGTGGGGGTATCTCTCGGGTCGCGGCACCGGATGGTTGGGACCGTACTTCAACATCTTGCCCGTCGCCGTGGTGTTACTGTTCTTGTTGCAGCAAAAACTGTTCATGCCGCCGGCGACGGACGAGCAGACCGCGATGACCCAGAAGGTGATGAGCTGGATGACCCTGGTGATGGGACTATTTTTCTTCCGTGTCCCGGCGGGGCTGTGTATCTACTTCATCACCAGCAGTTTGTGGGGGATCGCCGAGCGGGTGTTCGTCAAGAAGACGCTCCCGCAGCAGAAGCACTTCGACGCCGCGGTGCTCGAAGGGTCGGCGGCGGCCACCGCCCCGGTCTCGTCACTGAGCCTGGCTGACCGGCTTCGCCAGCAAATGAAACCGCCGGAGCCGGCCCCCGAGCCTCCGAACCGCCGCAAGCGGCCCAACGTGGGCAAAAAACGCCGCTGAGGGGCCGGCCGTGGAGCCCTTCCGATCGTTGGTGGGGGAGCGTGCGTGCAGCACGCGTCGGCGAGTCACGCGTTGGCGAGTCAAGCGTCGGAGAGTTCGCGGACCGCCTCGAGGACTTGGTCGTCGTGTCCGTCGACGCGGACGCGTTTCCACACCTTGGCGACTTTTCCGTCGGCGTCGATCAGGAACGTCGAGCGTTGGATTCCCATCGACTTTTTCCCGTACAGGTTCTTTTCTCGCCAAGCCCCATATTTTTCGCTCACCTTGTGTTCGGCGTCGACCAACAGCGGGAACGGGAGATCGTATTTGGCGCGGAATTTGATGTGGCTCTCGGCGGTATCGCCGCTGACGCCGAGCAGCGTGACGCCGGCTTGCTGAAGCTCGTCGTACCGGTCTCGGAACGCGCACGCCTCCTTGGTACAGCCTGGGGTGTCGTCACGTGGGTAGAAATACAACACGACGGGAGACCCTTTTAGCTCGGACAGTTTGACCTTTTGTCCTTGGTCGTCGGTGAGGGTGAATGCCGGCGCCTTGGTACCCGGTTCGATCCAATCGGCCATCGGTGCGTGGTCTCCTAGCGTGCAATCGGGAGGGACGGGTAGGAAATGAAGGGCGAATCCGCGAGGGGGAATGCCGTACAGAGGGTAACAGGAGAGCAACCGATTCACTACACTTTCTGCCATGACCGATTCATCTCTCCCGTCTGACAATTCTGATCGTCCCGATCCGCCCGAGGCTCCCGAGTCGATCCCTTCGGGGGCCGACGGAAGCCGTGGCGGTGATGCCGGCGTGACATCCGGCGGCGTGACATCCGGCGGTGGGCGAAACCCGATGGAGACCGCGAGTCGCGCGATCCGTCCCCTCGGGGTGGGAGAGGCCCGCCGTTTGGCGACGGTTGCCGCGCGGGTCGCCCTCGAGAACCGTGCCCGCGACGTGGTCGTGCTCGACGTCACCGGGCAATCGGCCGAATTCGATTTTTTCGTGATCGCTACCGGGACGAGCCGCCGGCAGTTGCACGCGGTGAGCGAGGAGATCGACGACGCCCTCGAGAAGGGGCTCGGCGAGCGGCGACTGGGGATCGAAGGATACCAAGAGAGCAATTGGATCGTGCTGGACTACGGCAGCCTCGTCGTGCACCTGTTCGACGCGGAGACCCGGGAGTTTTACGACCTCGAGTCGCTTTGGGCGGACGGCCAAATGGTCCCGCTCGCCGATCTCGGGTTGAACGCCGACGGGAGTCCTACCGACGGTCCGGGCGACGAGTCCGGCGGTCCTTCCTAGCGCCGCGCCCGGCGGCCGCGTCTTTCTTCACCACGCACCCGCGCCCCTCGGGCGTCCGTTTCACGATGCACTTGCCCCACCGACTGCGTGACCTGTTCGCCGACGCGATCCGCGGGATGGTCGACGACCCCTCCGAGTTTGCCGGGATGATTCGCCCGACGACCGATCCGAAATTCGGAGATTACCAATCGAACGCCGCAATGCCGTTGTCGAAACGGGTGTCGGCCGATTCGGCGCGGGAGCTCGCCGAAAGGCTCGCCGGGCGGCTCGAGGTCGGCGAGGTTTGGGAGGCCCCCGAGGTCGCCGGTCCGGGGTTTATCAATCTTCGGGTCCGGGAATCGTTCTTGATGGACGCATTGAGGCGGATGCTCGATGACCCCCGTTGCGGTGTGGAGGTGACGTCCGAACCTCGGCGGGTGATGATCGATTTTTCGTCACCGAATGTCGCCAAGCCGATGCACGTCGGACACATCCGTAGCACCGTGATCGGCGACGCGCTGACGCGGATCCTCCGTTTTTTGGGGCACTCGGTGATCACCGATAACCATTTGGGAGATTGGGGTACCCAGTTCGGCATCATCATTTACGCGTACAAACATTTCGGCGAACCCGAGCGGGTCGATCGGGACCCGGTCCCCGAGTTGGCGAAGCTGTATCGCATCGCGCAGCAATTAATCGAGTACCGCCGCGCCGTCGTCTCGGTCCCCGAGTTGGAATCGTCGTTGCAGGCGTGTCGTCAACAGCGGCAACAATTGGCGGCGACCCGAACCGCCGACGCGAAGTCCGCGAAACGTTTGGAGAAGGAGCTGCGGGCGGCGGACCGACGGGCCGACACGATTTCCGGCGAGCTCGAGGCGGCGCGTCGTAAGGTCGCGGCGGTGGAGGCCGCCCCCGAGCTCAAGGACTTGGCCGACGCCCATCCCGAGATCGACCGTGCGGTGCTCCACGAGACCGCGAAGCTCCACGAAGGGGACCGAGAGAACCTGGAGCTATGGCGGAGGTTTCTGCCGTACTGTCGCGACGAGATCGACCGAATCTATCGAAGGCTCGGGATCCGATTCGACCACACCCTCGGTGAAAGCTTTTATCACCCGATGTTGCCCGCGGTGATCGACCGGTTGCGGGCGGAAGGGTTGGTTGCCGAAAGCGACGGGGCGTTGTGCGTTTTCCTGGACGAGTTCGAAGCCCCGATGATCGTGCAAAAGCGAGACGGGGCGTACCTCTACGCGACGACCGACTTGGCGACGCTGGAGTATCGACAAAGTGAGTTCGACCCCGACGAGATCTTGTACGTCGTCGATTCCCGCCAAGGCGAGCATTTCGACAAGTTGTTTGCGGTCGCGCGGCGTTTGGGGATCGACGACATCCGTTTGGTACACGTCAAGTTCGGGACGGTTTTGGGCGAAGACGGGCGGCCGATGAAGACGCGGAGCGGGTCGCTCGTCGGGTTGGAGGGGTTGTTGGACGACGCCGTCGAGCGGGCGCGTCAGGTCGTTTGTGACCCGGATCGGGTGCGACAGCTCGACCCGCCGATGTCGGCCGACGAACGCGAAGCGGTTGCCGAAGTCGTCGGGATCGGTGCGATCAAGTTCGCGGACCTGTCGCATCACCGTACCAGTGACTATCGCTTTATCCTTGACAAGATGGTCGCCCTCGACGGGAACACGGCGACCTACGTGCAATACGCCTACGCGCGGACCGAAGGGATTTTGCGGAAGGCGGGCGTTTCGCCCGACGACGTGGTGCGGCTCGCCGATACGCACGGGCTCCGCCTGAACCACCCCGCCGAACGGGCGCTCGGGTTGCTACTGTTACGTCTGGAAGAGGTGCTCGTTTCGGTTCGCGAGGATTACACCCCGAACCAATTGGCGGAGTACCTGTACGAGACCGCCAAGGCTTATGCGGTATTCAACGACCAATGTCCCGTCGTACAAGCGGAATCGGAAACGGCGAGCGCTACACGTTTGACGCTCGTGACGCTATGCGGGCGGGTCCTTCGCACCGGCCTTTCGTTGTTGGGCATTCGGGTCGTCGAACGGATGTAGCGTCTGATTATTTGTCGGCTTTCGACCTTTCGATGGTGATTGACACATCATTGACATGGTATAAGTTAACGAATAATAAAAGGGCCGAACCGGACGCTTTCTGGTGACGAGTGAAACGAATTCCTCCTCACCTCTTGTAACAGTCGAGATCGACCGGTTCCGGTCACGTGGCCGAATCCTCATGGCTGCGGCGATCGTCCGCGGCAAAGTAAAGGCAAGATCATGGCAAAGAAAAGCAGCGGCGTTAGTAAGTCTCAGGCGATCCGTGACTACTGCGAAGCCAATCCCAAGGCGAAGCCGAAGGAGGTTGCTGAGGCGCTCGCGACTCAGGGGCTGGTTGTGACCCCCCAGTTTGTGAGCACGATCCGTTCGAACGCGAAGCGGAAGAAGACGACGCGACGCCCGGGGCGGCCCGCGGGCTCGACGTCGACGAAGCGGGCGGCGCGTCCGGCCCGGGCCGCCGCGGCGAAGGGGAAAGAGGACGTTTCGATCGACTCGCTTTTGAAGGCCAAGAAGATCGTTCAAGAGATGGGCGGGGTCGAAGACGCCAAGAAGGCGCTCGACGCGCTTTCGAAGTTGATGGATTGAGCGAGTCGACGATGAGAGCGGGGGTGCCGCGATACTCGGCGCCGATCGACGCGGGCCCGGTTGAACCGGGTCCGTTTTCTTTTCCGGCCGGGACCTCGCCCGGCCCGGTGAGTAAGATGGGAGGAAACCCTTCCCGATCCTTCGGACGACCCGTTGGCCCATGAGCACGCTGACCGCCGAACAGTTCTGTCACCGCGTGATCGATCTGGGGTTGGCCGATCGCCGTGCGGTTGAGCAGGTGTTGGCCGAACTGGGGGTCGGCGAGGTCAATCTGCAGATCGCCGTTGACGCGTTGCAACGTCGCAACCTGGTCACCACGTTGCAGGCGGACAAGGTGATCAAGGGTGACCGCACCGGGTACTTCTACGGCGAGTACAAGGTCTTGTACCTGATCGGGGCCGGGACCTTCGCGCGGGTCTATCGCGCCGCGAAGGGGGGCGAAGGGGAGGTGTTCGCGGTCAAGGTGCTCCGCAAACGGTTCCGCGACGAAGCGAAGGAGCTCGAACAGTTTCTTCGCGAGGGCCGAATGGGATTGAAGCTTCGGCACCCGAACATCGTCAGCATTTACGACGTCGTGGCCGATAAGCGGAACCCTTTTTTGGTGATGGAGTTCGTCGAGGGGCAGAACCTGCGGGAGCTCGTTCGGGTTCGCGGTAAGTTACCGGTCGAACTGACGTTGAGACTGATGCACGATATCGCGTCGGGACTCGCGTATGCCGCGTCGCTGGGGGTTTCCCACCGCGACTTAAAGCTGTCGAACGTGCTGATCACGTCCGAGGGGAAGGCGAAGCTGGTCGACTTCGGGTTGGCGTCGCTCGCCGACCGCAACAACCCGGAACAGGTCGCCGATTGTCCCAACGCCCGGGCCATCGACTACGCGGCGCTCGAACGGGGCACCGGGGTGCGGAAGGACGACCCCAAGAGCGACGTCTATTTCGCCGGCAACATGCTCTATCACATGCTCGCCGGAACCCCCGCGCTGACGGAAACCCGCGACCGTCTTCAGCGGCTGAACGTCAGTCGGTTCCAGGATATCAAGCCGCTCGGCGAAGTGGCCCCCGACGTCCCCGGCATTGTCAGCCAGTTGGTCCAGCGGGCGATGGAGTTCAGTCCTGAGAAACGAATCCAGTCCGCCGCGGCGCTACAGGCGGAGGTCAAGAAAACGATCGATTGGCTCAAACGCGGCAAGACCGAGTCGGTCCCCGATACCTTCGGGCAACCGGCCGATGACTCGCCTCACGACGACGATGACATCCCGACGAACGAGGGCGAGGGATATGTGGTGATGCTCGTGGAATCGAAGACCAATCTGCAGAACGTGATCCGCGACCGTCTCAAGTCGCGCGGTTATCGCGTTTTGGTGATCTCGGATCCGAATCGCGCCTTGGATCGGTTCGCGCCCGGCGAGGAGCAGCCGGCCGATTGCGTGATCTTCGGCGCCGCGGAACTCGGGACGCTCGCACTGGAAGCCTTCAATCGCTTCGCCGAGGACGATCACACCAGCGCGATTCCGGCAATGTTGCTCGCCGATCGGCGGCAGTCGAAGATCATTTCCGAGGCCCGTCGTGGGCCCCACCGGGTGCTCCTCGCACTTCCCCTGAAGGTCCGCGAGTTACGCGCCGGCCTGATGAAGCTGCTGGCCGGTGTCGAGCGTCGGCCCGCGGGGACCTATTGATCCCGGAGTCGGCGAGGGATCCGCCGAGGTTTCGCTTCCTTCTCGCTCAAGATGCCGTCTTCGGTTGACCGATACACCCCACATCGTCCCGGTGAATCCTCCTGCCGCTCGGATCATCCGATCTTGACTGTTCGGTAGGGTTGCCGTAATTTGCGAAAGTCAGGCGACGTGGCCAAGTGGCTAAGGCGATGGATTGCAAATCCATTATTCGTGGGTTCGAATCCCACCGTCGCCTCTGATTCTTTCAGGGGTTCACGTAAACGCTCTGCCCCTTCGGTCGCCAATTCCAGAGCGACCCGTTTTCGATAGGTCCGTCGTGGGTCGACGGATGCGGACGAACGCGTTGGATGTTTTAGGCACGCCCTGGTGTCCAAGGGTTCGTCGCAACGGGATCGTTGCCTTCGAAGGGCCCGGAGAAACGGAGTCGGGATCTGGGGTGACGCAACCTGTCGAGCGATGTCTCGGCCGATGGTCCGCCAAAGCCATGTCTGGCCCCTGGTGGTCACGGGCTGCCGGTGGGGGCGTTGGGTCCCTTTTCGCACCCTTTGGACACCGGAGCGATCTCCGAAAATCCCGTTCCTGGACCAACTCCACGGTATTCCCGGATGGACCTTCGCGGACGGGGAGGCGGTCGGTGACTTTGCGATCGACCGAATTGGATCGCTCCGCGGTGCGGATCATCGGGGAGCGGGAGGTTTTCGTTCGGCGTTCGGTTTGGCCTCACTCGGGCGCATCGGCCCAAGCGGGCGTCCCGAACCAGTCATGCATTTCCCGTTCGAACGCCGGGATCGTCCCTTCGGGTTCGGGGAGATGCCCGCGGTCCTTCGTTTCGATCATCCAGGTGCTAAGGGCCGCTCGCATACGGATGAGGGCACGTCGATGCTCGGGGTCATCAGAGTTGGCGAGATTTCGGATTTCGTACGGGTCGGCTTCGGTATCGAACAACATTTCGTCCGGAAACGGTTTCATCAGGTCGGCCGGCGGTCCTTCAAGCTTTCCCGCGGCGGCGAGTTCGCGCATCAGCGGTTTGATGAGGAAGCATTTTTCTTTGTACCGGTTGAGAGTCAGGAAACCGGCGCCGGGGGTGAAGTTGCGGATGTAATGGAAGCGTTTTCCGCGGACGCTTCGTTGCCGGACGGCGGTTTCGTCGATCCGGTCTCGGGCGGAGAAAGCGTACGTGCGTTGGGGCGAGGGCGCGTCGTCGCCGAGATTTCCTGCGGAGTCGAGGAAGCGTCGGCTTTGCATCGTCATCGGGGGGTCGATCCCGGCGAGTGCGAGCGTCGTGGCGGTCAGATCGATCAGGCTCACGACGCGGTCGTCGACCGTTCCCAGCGGTTTCCCGTCGGGGGCGGGACGGTGCTTCGGCCAGGCGACGATCAGCGGGACGTGAATGCCGCTATCGAAGCACCAATGAATTCCTCGCGGCTCGAGTCGCCCGTTGTCGGCGAAGAAGAGGATGATGGTGTCATCGAGGGTTTTGTCTCGTTCGAGCGCCTCAAGGATCCAGCCGATCCGGACGTCGGTCCCGGAAACCGAATTGAGGTATCTCGCCCATTCCCGGCGGGTCACCGGGTGGTCGGGGTAGTAGGGCGGCGGGTTCACGTTCTGTTCGGTCGCGATCTGTGGGTGCCATTCTTCGCCGACCCATCGGACCCGGTCTTTCTCGCCGCTCTTGCGGTCGTAGATGTCGTATTCCGCCTCGGGCATGTTGATCTGGGCGAAGAAGGGTTGGTTGTCTTTGAGGGTGGCCCAGTCGTCGGTGTCGTATAGCTTCCCTTCGTTGACGAAGTTCAGATCGAGCTTGCCGGTCCCAACGGTCTTGTCGCCGATGGTCGTCACGTTGGCGGTCGTGTAGCCGACGTCGGCGAGTCGATGGGTAATCGGCCGAACGCCTTCGGGGAGCCGATAATCGTCATCGCGGTGTGACCGCATGTGATGGGTGTCGGTGGTCGTGGCATACATTCCGGTCATGAAGCACGACCGGCTGGGGGCACACACCGGGGACGTCGAAAACGCGTTGGTAAACCGCACGCCTCGGGCGGCGAGCCCGTCGACGTTGGGGGTGGCGACGTTTTCGGCCCCGTAGCAACCGAAATCGAGGTCAAAGTTTTCGCCCACGATCCAAAGGATGTTCGGACGTTTCGGGGTCGGCTGATCGGCGTGCGACGCGCCACGTTCGATGGCGAACCAGAGGCAAAGCAGAATGAAGAGTCGAATCATCGGTCGTCGGGCCATCGGGGTTCGTTCGTCGGTCTCGTTCAGGCGGGTACCCGGTTCGGGCCGAATGAGATGAATCGAGAGTTTAATCGACCGACAGGTCGCGGGGGAATTTAGCAGAACGCGGGATGGGCCGAGCGAGGTGGCCACGAGGCGTCGGATTTCCCCGAGGCCTTCGTCGAGGGGCCGATCAACCGCCTAGCAAAGGAGCTCACGGCGACGGCTTCGTTCCGGGCGGCGAAGTTGTCCCGGGTTCTGGCGGTTCGGCCGCTTGGAGGTAGGCGACCAAATCGATGACGTCGCGGTCGGTCAGTTCGCCGAGCAGCCCGTCGGGCATCATCGAAACGTCGGCGACTTGTCGAGACTCGATCGCCGATTTGGCGATCGTCACCGGTTCGTCTTGGTTTGCCACGCGTAACCGGAGCTGCCGCTCGTTTTCTTCCGCCGGGATACCCGAATAAACGCGGCCGTCGTCGGTCAGCACGATTTGCATTCGGTAGGCGTCTTGGATTTCGGCGCTCGGCGTCACGATGTTGCTGAGCAGGTATTCCAGGTTGCCGCGGTTGGCGCCGGTGATGTCGGGGCCGACGTTTCCCCCTTCACCGTGGAGCCGATGACAGGCGTGGCACGTTTTGCGGAACAGTTCTTGGCCGCGTCTCAGGTCCCCCTTGGCGACGGCATCGGGGGTCAGGATCGCCCGATACTTCGCGAACATCGCTTGGCGGTCGGCGTCGAGACGGTCGATCTGGCCCCACACTTCGAGGAAGCCGTTGCCGACGACCCGTTGGAGCAACCGGGCGACGTACGCGGGGATTTCCGCACGGGGGACGTCACCGTCGGCGATCGCTCGGGTCAACGCGCGGCCCGATCGGCTCCGCGACGCGAGCGCGAGCACGACCTCAAGGCGTGTTTCCGGTTCGAAATCGCGATACCGTTGGAGCAGCCGGTGGGTGAGTCGGTCATCGGAGTAGCTGGCGGAGGCGCGGATCGCGTCGACCCGCAGCGCGGGGTCGTCGAGCAAATCGATCAGTTCGGCGGGGAGTCGGGGATGGCGGTGGCCGGCGAGGCCGCGGATCGCTTCGCGGCGGCGATCGATATCGGCCGACTCGTCGCGGAGTCGGCGGAGCATTTCCCGCGCCGCGGTGCGGTCGCCAAACTGTTGGGAAAGTTGCAACACGACTTGCCGCGGTTGGCCGTCCCATGATTCCGCCGCCTTCACCACCGTGTCCCACTTGTCGGGGGCTGACACGTCGAAGCGGCCTTCCAGGCTATCGCGGAGACCGAGCAGCAGCCGTCCGGCTGGGGCCGGGGCGTTCCCGTCCCCATCGGACAGCGTGGCGACGACCTCGTCGATCATGCCGGCGTCGGACAGACGGCGGGCCACATGTCGGCTGAGCATCGGAATGGCCGATTCTCGGGCGAGTTCCAACGCGTCGGCTGGGGACTCGGGAACGAGCGGTTCGAGGGCGAACCAGATCATCTTGGGAAGGTTGTGATCATCGGCGTCTTCGGCGTGTCGGGCGAGCCCGCGAAGGATCGGCCACCGGTCCGCCGCCGGCAACCGCTGTGCGGCGGCGGCAAGTTTCAGACGGACGACGGGCGAGGGATCGGACACGGCCATCTTGGCGAACCGGTTTCGGGTCGACCGATCGGGGGCACCGTCTTCGCACAGCAAGCGGATCGCCCAACCGCGGACCGTTTCCTCATCGTCGTCGAGTGCGGCGACGAGCTGGGCGGCGGAGAGGTTCCCGGTGACGTGTAGCGACCACATCGCGCGGAGCCGACGGGAGGCTTCGGGCGTGTCGTCGCGGAACCGTTCGCGGAGGAGTTCGATCGCGTCGCGATCGATTTCGCGGCGGGTCGCGCGGTGTTGCAAGATCACGCGGGCGCGTCGCGCGTGCCAGTTGCTGTCGACTTGCTGCAGTTCGGCGAGGCGGCGATCGGTGAGCGTGGTGAGGTCTTCGTAACGGTCCGCAAACTCGACCGCCTCGGAACGCTTCGGCGTGACGCGAAAGATCCGCCCGGTCTCCTTGTTCAGCACTTCCATGCCACAGATATCGGCGTCGTGCCAATCGAGGACGTACAGTCCGCCTTCTGGGCCGATCTCGACGCTGAACCCGATCCACTGGGCGTTGTTGGCGAGCAGGAAATCGTCGCCGTGGAGGCCGACGAACCCCGAACCTTGCGGCTGCAGGATGTCGGTGAGGACGGCGTGTTCATGGATGTTCGCCATGAAAATTCTCCCCCGATACCGCTCGGGGAACGCGTCGGAGAGGTACACCCGGGCGCCGCCGTGGGCCGAACGGTGACGGTGGTCCGCGATCGTCTTGATGTCGTCGTAGACGTGCGGGTTGAAGTGCGTGCCGCCTTGGCGGTGATAGATCCCGCCCGGGATCACGTGCCACAAGTGAGGGATCACACACGCCGTGATGAACATTTCGCCGTGTTCGTCGTAGTCGATCCCCCAGGGGTTACTGAAACCGTGGGCGACGACTTCGAAGCGGTCCTTGGTCGGGTGATACCGCCACACGCCTCCGTTGATCGGGACCGCGGGACCGTCGAACTCGAACGTTTCGGGGAACGGTTCCCCGGGCCGGAAGACCTTCCCGTCGCCGGCCGGCTTGCCGACTTCCGACGGCGTCGCGTAGCCCTGCAGCCCGTACAGCCAACCGTCGGGGCCCCAGTGAAAGCTATTGAGCGTTTCGTGTCGGTCTCGGATCCCCCACCCGGTGAGCCGGACTTCGGCGTCGTCCCTATCGGCGCGGTCGTCGCCGTCGCGATCGGGCAGGAACAGGAGGTTCGGCGGCGCACCGAGCCACAGCCCGCCGAAGCCGACGGCCATCGCCGCCGGGAACGGGATTCCTTCGGCGAACACGGTCCGCTTGTCGGCGACGCCGTCGCGATCGGTGTCCTCAAGGATCAGGATGCGGCTGTCTCCCGAGCCGGAAAAGCCGCCGACGCGACTTTCATAATCGCGGTTCTCGGCGACCCACATTCGCCCGCGATCATCCCAACAAAACGCCATCGGCTGGGTGATCATCGGCTCGGCCGCAAAGACGTTGATGTCGAACCCGTCTTCGACGGTCATCTCTTCGACCGCGGCTTGCGGCGTCAAGAACTTCGCGCCACGCCCTTCCTCGCGGGCGAGATTCCACTGCACCGACGTCCGCGATTGTCCGGAGAACGCCGACCACCGTTCGGTCACCGCGACGTCCCCCTTGTCGCCGGTGTACACCAACATCCGATGTCGAAACTCGACCCCTTTTCCGGCCGCGATCCGCCAATCGCCGAGCCCCGCTCGGACCGGACCGACTCCGAGTTGACCGTCGACCCGCCACGGTTGCGGATACCCCGGGTTGTCGGGGTGATCGAAGATCGCGACGTGTCCCGGTGTATCGCGATCGAGGCCGTCGATCGCCATCCCGACGTCGACCCACACCGCCCGTTGGCCATCCGCCCGCCCGTCCCGCTGGCGGGCGCTGTTGACGACCCGTCCCTCGACCCCGTTTCGCCAAGGCATGCGGAGAAACAGACCGCCGTAGTCGTATTTGCCGATCGTGACGTCGACGTTCGCCTCGCCGGACCACACCAAGTCGAGCTCGTAATCGTCGTCGCCGAGCCGCAGCGACCAGGTCTGCGATTCACGGAGGAGGGCGGTTCCCGAATCGTCCAGCAACTCATAGACGGTTTGCCACTGGACCGAGTTCGATTCCGAGCTCGATTCGCTTCGCAGGACAGTGACCGATTCGCGCCGCCAGTAATCGGCACCGGGGTGGTGAAAGAAATCGCGGCCGTTGACCCGGGTGAAGCCCCAGAACAGTCCGGTTTGGTGCGGGTGATGATCGGGCCGGGCTTCGGTGAGCACGGCTCGCCCATCGGCCGTCCGCAGCGGGTGCAGGTAGGGACGAAAGTCGGGCCGAGCGACATGGGTCAACAGCGGCTCTTCGATTCCCGCTCGGTACACGAGCACCGATTCGGAGTCGGCGTCAAACACCGCCCGCAACGTCGCCGGCGATTCGCTTGTCGGCTCGTCGGCTCCGCACGTTGTGGCCGCGAAGGCGACCGCCACGAAGGCGACCGCCACGCCCCCGACGAGCCTCCAGGGTGTCGCCTTGAGCGGGAGCGACGTCCCCGAACCGATTCCGCCCCGTTTCAACCGTCGTCGCGTCATTACCTACTCCGCCTCAGGAAAACAGACCGCTCACCGGTGCCGACACCCATCGGCCCGGCGCTCATCAGCCCCGGCATTCATCAGCCCCGGCGTTCCGTTGCGCCCCCAAACCGACGTCCGCGACCCGCCTTGCGGGGGAAGCGATGCGGCGACCCGTGATGCGGCGGGCGTTAGGAACCGCCGGCCCGGGCCCGATCCCAGTCTAGATCGTTCAACTTCGCCAGCGCCAAAATCAACGCCTGGGTACCGTCTTTTCGATGCCCTTGGGCGACGAGCGCTTGATAGAGTTGTTCGGCGAGGGCCAACCCGGGCATCGCGAGGTTCATCGTGGCCGCCTCATCGAGGGCGATCCGCATGTCCTTGATGAAGTGTTCGACAAAGAACCCGGGGTCGAAGTCTCCGTCGATCATCCGCGGGGCGAGGTTCGACAGCGACCAGCTTCCGGCGGCCCCCGAGCCGACGCTTTGCAGCACCGTGGGCAGATCGAGACCGGCCTTCGACGCGTACAGGAGGGCCTCGCAGACGCCGACCATCCCGGACGCGATCAGGGTTTGGTTGACCATCTTGGTGTGTTGTCCGCGACCGGGTCCGCCTTGGTAGACGATCGTTTTTCCGAGTCGTTCGAGCAGGGGTCGGACGCGTTCGAACGCGTCCCGATCCCCGCCAACCATGATCGACAGCGCCGCGTTACGGGCGCCGGAATCGCCACCGCTGACCGGGGCATCGATCGCGGCGACGTCGCGTCCCGCCGCCGCCTCCGCGATCTCCTCGGCGAGCGACGGTCGGCTGGTGGTCATTTCGACGAGGGCGGTTCCGGGGCGCGCGCCGCGGAGAACGCCGGCGTCGCCGAGGATCACTTCGCGGACGTCGTCGGGGAAGCCGACGATCGAGAACACGACGTCGGAGTTTTCCGCGACCTCGCGGGGTGAGCGGGCGAGGGTCGCCCCGGCGGCAACGAGTTCGGAAGCCTTATCGGGGGTGCGGTTAAACACGGTCGCGGCGAAGCCGGCCTCGATCAAGTGTCCGCACATGCTTCGCCCCATCACACCGGTCCCGATCCAACCGATCCGCGTCGTTTCGGGGGAGACC
Organism: Pirellulaceae bacterium; assembly: GCA_041685355.1. Lineage (GTDB taxonomy): Bacteria > Planctomycetota > Planctomycetia > Pirellulales > Pirellulaceae > JAWLFY01. Next base: position 62,489 of record JAWLFY010000002.1, read on the forward strand.
GTCTTCGTCTCAGTCACGTCGATTCCACCATGGGTTGCTACGATGTACGTCAAGCGATCTGCGTCGACCCGCGACGAACGCTTGCCAACGCTGAGCGGTTACCGGCGAGGAACGCTTACCAGCGATGTTCGGGGCGTTCGAGGACCTCTTTCATCAGGATCGCTTGTCGCAGGCCGCCCGGGGTCGAGAGGATTTCGGCTAACTCATCGAGCGACGCCGGGAGCGAGGGCTGGGCGGGAGGTTCGGGCGTTGTCTTCTGGTTGCCGCGTGAGGGATCTCGCTCTCGGGAGGCCGGTTTCGCCTGGGCGCGGATCCTTTCGGCCTGGCGTTCCGCCTCTCGGATTTGGCGTCGCTGGGCGGCGATCGCCCGAGTCATCGCGTTTTCGGGTTCCTCATCGGAGTCCTCGACGATCTCCGCGACTTCGATCGGATCGGCGTCCCGTTCGCGACGGCTGTCGGTGTACTCGGGGCGCTGTCGCCGCGGCTGGGGAGCGGGCCGTTCGGCCGCCTTTTCGCGGCGTCGTTCGGCGGCGCGGCGGAGGAAATCTTCTAGGTCACCTGACATCACAGTTCAGCGGTTAGAGTCGTCGTCCTTCGAGCGGATTATCGAGGGAGTCCGTTTTTTGGCGGGTGTTTCCGGCGAGGGCTTTCCGCATCTCGGTGTCGGCGTTGACGTTTTGCAGTTTGAAGTAATCGAGCACGTTCAACTTGCCGGTGCGGAACGCTTCGGCCATCGCCTCGGGGACGGCGGCTTCGGACTCGACGAGTTTCGCCCGGCTCTGTTCGATCTTGGCCTGCATCTCTTGTTCTTCCGCGACCGCCGCGGCCCGCTTGCTTTCCGCTTTCGCGCGGGCGACCTGGGTATCGGCTTCCGCCTGGTCGGCGGAGAGTCTCGCCCCGATGTTTGCCCCGACGTCGATGTCGGCGATATCGATCGAAACGATTTCGAACGCCGTTTGAGAGTCGAGCCGTTTGGCGAGCACCGCCTTGCTGATCACGTCGGGGTTTTCGAGAACCGCCTTGTGATTGGCGGCGCTACCGATCGCGCTAACGATCCCTTCGCCGACCCGGGCGATGATCGTCTCTTCGGTTGCCCCACCGATCAACTGTTGCAGGTTCGCCCGCACCGTGACCCGCGCCTTGACTTTGAGCTGGATCCCGTCTTTCGCGACGGCGTCGAGCGAGGGTTTCGCGGCGCCGCGGGGGGGACAGTCGATGACTTTCGGGTAAACGCTCGTCTGGACCGACTCGAGCACGTCGCGACCGGCCAGGTCGATCGCGGTCGCCTCGCGGTAGGTGAGGGAGATCGTTTTCGCCTTTCGTGCGGCGATCAACGCCCGGATCACTTGCTGGACGTTCCCCCCGGCCAGGTAGTGTGCTTCGAGCGCCCCGGTGGTCAGTTCCGGGTCGTCGAGTCCCGCCTGGGTCGCCATGATCTTGCTGCGAACGATCGACCGGGCGTTGACCTTCCGGAAAGTCATCCCGAGTAGGTTCCAGATCGAAATCGAAGATTGGGTCAGCTTCGACTGGATCCACAAGCCGAAATAGTTCGCGAACACGAACAGGAGCACCAACAGCACAGCGAAGGTGACGATCGCGCCGATCAAGGCGGCGACGGCAGAACCCGGCAACGGTTGCGCGAGGAGATCGAATCCCATGAACTGGTCATCCCATGCTGGATAGCTTCAGGCGGGCGGAGTTGCTTATGGTCCCGCCGCCGATCACCCGTGTCAACCAAGCCCTTCCAGGTCCCAGGTCTCGAGCGACACCGGGGATCGGGGGGACGACGACGATTGCTCGCCCTCCCGTTCTTGCTCGCTCGCGGGGCGAACGCGGATCCGGTTGCCGAGCAACCGCGTGACGACTACCGGGTCGCCCCGGTCGATCGCCATCCCCTCGCTGACCGCATCGATCTTCTCGCCGTCGACCTCGATCGTGCCGCTTGGCAGCAGGTCCGACCGGGCGACGCCGACGCGGCCCACCAGCGACGAGAACGGGGTCCCGCGAGGGGTCGTCCTCGGGGTCCCGCCAGGGTCGAGTTGATCGGGGCGGCGGTTGAGCATCCGCTGGCCCATCGACGTTCGCGGCCACAGTCGGACCAGTGACGCCATCACCACGGGGGTCGAAACCAGGAACAACGTGACCGTCCAGAGCCCCGCGTTGAGGGAGTGAGTGAACGCGATCACGACCGACGTCAGCCCGGCAACGGCGGCGGCGATCCCGAGCACGCCCCCGCTGGGGATGAAGAACTCCATCACCAGCATCGCGTAACAGAGGGCGAACAACGTCGCGACGTAGACCAGCGTCATCAGGCCTCCCGCGGCTCCACGACGATCCGGTTCCCTCGCACCTCGATGACGCGTATCGGTTCCCCCGCGGCGACCGACGTGCCGTCGCTGACGACCGCCACGATCTGATCGCCGAACCGCGCCTTCCCCGAAGGCCGAAGCGACGTGGTGGCGGTCCCGTCGCAACCTTCCAGGTGAGTAAAGTCGGCGAGTTGCCCACGGGTATCGATCGTCATCCCGTCGGGCGCTTCCATCACCAACCCGCGAAACAACGGCACGCTCGGTAACAACGCCCGAATCAACGCGATGCCGACCACCAATCCGGCGGCGCTCCCGAGCGCGATCCAGATCCCCTTGGTCAACACTTCGACCTGATACGCGTTCCGCGGGATCACGAACGTTTGGCTCATCAGCACGACGCCGAGCATCGTCAACGCCACGCCACCGACCCCGAAGATGCCGACCCCGGGGACGACGAACAATTCGATCCCGATACAAAGCAGTCCCAGCCCGAACGCCAAAAGTTCGAGCCATTCGGCGGTCCCCGCAAGGAACTTGATCCAAAAGAAGCAACCGAAGCAGAGCAGCGAAATGAAGCCCGGGATCCCGATCCCCGGCGCGCTCGCCTCGGACGACAACATCACGAACCCGAGGAACAGCAGAAAGAACGCGAGCGATTGGCTGCGACCGATCCGCTCGACGAACCGCACGATGCGGCGGTCCGACAACGGCGGCGGGACTTGATCCAAGCCGACCCGGCGGGCGGCCGACTCGACCGAGTCGACGCGGCCGTCGGCGAGCCCCAACGCGATCGCGTCGTCCGCCGAAAGCCCCTCGTCGAGCTCGATCCGCTCGCCCCGTTCCCAGCGGTCACGTTCCAGTTCGGGATCCTCCGCCTCTCGCCCGATCTCCCCCTCCGCCGCGTACCGGACCCGCCCGGTCCGCCGATGCGTGTAGCGATAGACGGGGGTTTCGCGGTCGAGCAACCCACGGATCAAGGCTTCGGGACGCCGCGTCTCGCGGGCGATCTGCGCGATCAACTCGGATTGATCCGAAAGCCGATCCCGCGGCATCGCGTCGGCGCCGCCGCCGCCGAGCGTGGCTCCCGGCATCATCAACAGCGGCTTGCACGCCATCGCGATCAACGCCGCGTCCCCCCGCGCTTCGCCCCGAACCACTCCGGCGACCGTTTGCAGCGGAGCCGTCGGTCGGGCGAACCGGGCGGCCATCGTCGAGCTCGCGGACAGGTCGCCGCCGTGCGAATCGATCGTGACCAGCCACGTGTTGACCTTTCCCCCGTCGAGCGTCGCCGACAAGTTCGACTGCCAACGTCTCATGCGGTTGGAGGCGATCGAACCGGTGACCTCCACGAGCACCCCTTGGGGCTCCTCGGCGGCGTCCCCGGTCGACCGAGATTCGAGCCGTGCCAATCCTAGTAGCTCCGCGGCGTCCTCGGCCGAATCGACGACCTGCGACGCGATCCGGGCATCGCGAAGCCGACGCGAGTCGAGTTGCAGCGGTGTCCCCGAGGGACTCCAAACCTCTTCCCGCAACACCTCGCCGTCCCCGCGGAGTCGGTTGAGCTCCTCACCGGTGACGAGTTCCTGTCCCCCGCCGACCTTATCGACCCGCACCAATTCGGCGCCGGGGTCGACCATCGACGCGACCACCGCCGCGGGGAATAACGCGCGGCGATCCGCGATCGCCTGGTAGCTCAACGTCACGGTTTCGTCCATCGACGACTCGCCCGCGGACGCGTCGCCGATCGCCCCGCCGGGGCCGACGATCAACAAATCGGAAGCCAGCAGCGGCAGCACCGAATGCCCGTCGACCTCCCCTTCGACCCACGACACCAGTTTCAAGCGACGGAGGTCGGCCGACGTCATCGCGCGGGCGAATTTGAGCGCGGTCTCGAAGCCGGTTTCGGAACCGCCCGAAACGTTCGACGGATAACGGAGGACGATCGTCCGCCGCCCGTCGCCCGCGACGTTCTCGGCGAACGACCGCAACTGGCCCATCAGGCGGCCGGCCTCCCCGTCGGTCAGCGGCACCGGGACTTCCAGCACGATTCCTGTCGCCGCGACCGCCTCCGCCCCCGATCCTTCGTCACCCGTCGCTTCCCGGTCGGGCTGCTGGGTCGACCCCGTCCGGGCCGAGCCCCACGCCACCAGTAAGACGACGGCGAGGTATCGCCCCAGCCGCGTGATCGTGCCGAGCGAACCGCCGGAGCATGTGTCGAACGCGAACCCCACCGTGGCATCCGCCGTGAGACGATTCTGACAATCTGACTGCACTGTCCACTCCGACACGCGAACGCCACTCCGACACGCGAACGATCGATCTCCAAAGAGAGCCGGGTTCAGTATACGACGACGGGACCCTCCCGCCCCGCGGTTTGCTCAAACGCCGCCGATCGTCACGACTTCGACCGTTTCGACGCGGCCGATCAACGTGTGGCTGCTGGCGTCGTCGACGTGCACCGAAAGGAACCCGCCGGCCTGGCGGCGGTTGCCGTCGAACACCACGATCCGGTCGCACGGCGTCCGTCCGGTCATCTGTACCAGTTCCGCCTCCGGGTCAGCCTTCAACGCTTTCTTGCTCGGACCCTCGACCAGCACCTCGACGGTCGACCCGATGAGACGCCGGTTGTCATCGGCCGCGATCGAATCCTGGACGGCGAGCAGTTCGTTGTTCCGGCGAATCTTCACCTCGCGGGGGATATCATCTGGCATCCGCTGGGCCGCCTTGGTCCCCGGCCGTTCGCTGTACTGAAAAATAAAACTGTTCTTGAATCGACAACGTTCGATCAGCCGCACGGACTTCTGAAAGTCCTCTTCGGTTTCGCCGCAGAACCCGACGATGAAGTCGCTGCTCACCGCCGCGTCGGGCAACACCCGCTCGATCCGCTCGAACATCTCCATGTAATCCGCGACCGTGTACCCACGCTTCATCCGTTTGAGCACCGCGTCGCTGCCGCTTTGCGCGGGGACGTGGAGGTACGGCGAGCATTTCGGCAAGTCGCGCACGGTCGTCAGCAACCGCTCGGACATGTCTTTCGGGTAGTTGGTCACGAATTTCAAACGGCGGATCCCCTCGATCTCGTGGAGTCGCTGCAGGAGTCCCGCCAGGTCCGTCGTCTCGCCCGATTCGTCCCGGTGCCGATAGCTGTTGACCGTTTGGCCGAGCAACGTGATCTCGAGACACCCCTGCTCGGCGAGCGTCCGCGCCTCGGCGACGATCGCGTCGGGAGACCGCCCCTGTTCCGGGCCGCGAGTGTTGGGGACGACACAATATGTGCAAAACTTGTCGCACCCGATCTGGATCCGCAGATACGCCTGGAACGGCGTCGGCCGCATTTGCGGGTCGCGGAGCGGGTCGAACGTCTCGTGGCTCCGCGCGATGATCGATTGCTTTCCGTCCTTGCGGCCGAGCGACACGGCGATCTGGCGGCCGTCCCCCCGGCCGACTCGGTCGAGCAGATCGGGGATCTGGTGGAGCTGGCCGGGGCCGACGACGAGGTCCACGAACGGGGCCCGCCGGAAGATCGTTTCTTGGTCCTTTTGCGCCATGCACCCCATCACGCCGATCGTCTTCCCCGGCGTCTGTCGCTTCGCCTCGCGGAGCGTCCCCAGCGCGCTGTAGACCTTCTCCTCGGCGTGCTCCCGGATGCTGCAGGTGTTATAGAGCACGCAATCGGCTTGCTGCGGGCTGTCGACCAGGGTGTACCCGTGCCGCTTCAGATCGGCGATCACCATCTCGCTGTCCAGCACGTTCATCTGGCAGCCGACGGTATGAATGTAGACACGCTTGCTCATCAGACCTCTCGCCATCGGTTTTGCCGTTCGGCGAACCTACCGGTCCGCCGAATCTCGTTCTGCCCCTCGCGGCCCCCATTGTCGCCCCGAACCGATACCCGCGCCCATCACACTGCCGGTGGCACGAATCTTCCGCGGACATGTCCCGCGTGGTGCCGGGATCAGCCGCCGCTTCGCGGCTCATCCGGCGTCGCTTCCGCGGGGGGCTGTCCTGGCGGTCCCCCCTCTCCGGACGACCGCTGCTGACGCGAGACGAAATCGCGGAGCGAGTCGGTGAGTCGACTCCGGCGACGCGTCAACGATCCGATCAGCGTGATTGCCGCGATGATCGCGAACACCAGCCATAGCACCGTCGTGGGACGCAAGATCGCCTCGTCCAGTTGCGCCAACCAAGATCCCGACCAAAGCCCGTTCATCTGTTCGAAGATACCCGCGCGGGAGGGTCCGACGGTAGGCGGGTCGGACGGTGCGAGGCGGCTCGCGCACGAAAAAACGCCCCGGCGGCGTCCGCCGACCGGGGCGTCTGGGTCTTCATTTGATCGCCGCGTGGGTCTTCGTCAGACCGCTCTGCGGGTCTTCGTCAGACCGCTCTGCGGGTCTTCGTCTGACCGCTCTGCGGGTTTCGTCAGACCGCTCTGCGGGTTTCGTCTGACCGGCGACTCGGGAACGCGTCCCGAGCGATCGCTTACTCGCGGGGACGAATCGCGCCGGTCAACCCGGAGTAATCGACCCGGTCGGTGTTGTGCCACAAGGGCTGGCCCAACTCGACGCGGCGACGGAGCACTTCGATCTTTTCCGGGCTGCCGGCCGGCGCGTCGGTCGGCTCGAATTCGTCGTTCGCCCGGGGAACGAAATCTTCATCGTGACCATAACGAAGGATGGCCTCGAATACGTTCTTACACTGACTCATTTTCAACTCTTGCTCTGAAGCGATGCGGTGTCCCCTGCCGAAGCGGGCCACCTTGATACCTATGAATGATTCCGGCCTTCATCAAGCCTTTCCGAACTGCCGATCTTCCTTCTGCCGATCTCCCTCTCGTGACCTTCCCGCCGCGCCCGTTCCGATCAAAAAGGTTCCAAACACGTCATTCACTCTGCAATGACGCAACCCACGGCCGGACGGTTCACCCCGCCTATCGACCGTCTCTCCCGACGAAGCTTCAAGACTTCGCTTCGAAGCTTCTCCGTCGTCGGAACCCTTTGCACCCGGAACCCCTTTCGGCGAGAGCGTTTCAATCGCTTCGATCGAGAGACGTCACAGGACGGTCACATCATCGCGGGACGACAGGGTCGCGGGATGACGTGCCGGTCGAGTCGTTGTCCAGCGGGGGGTCGCCAGGTTGGCAGACGAATGTCGGCGCCACCGACGACCCGCACCGCGGCAACCCAGAATCCTCCCGGGTGCGACTCGGTTCACGCAGCGATTATTGACGTGGAACCACCCGAGTCAAGAAAATTCGCCACGGGGCTTCGCCCTTGTCGGACCGCTCCCGCCGCGACTCGGGGGAATCCGCCGATCGCGACGGGCTCGGTGGGAAACCTCAAGCGACCCCGTTCGGTCTCCGGACGACGGTACGGCGATCCGTCAAGGGGGTGGATCGCGACATTGTCCGGCGACAAAGGTCCCTTGGGATCCAAGCTTGACACGATGACGCGGGTCAACGAACCTCGCGGGGGCTTGAGAAAAACAGGATCGCCTCGCCCGACGGCGGAAAACTGGGGGGGGCGATATCGGCCAAGAAACTTCCGGAATTTTTCTCCCTTCTGACACCATTCGCTGGTCATTTCCACCATGTGGACCCAGAAACAGATCCGCCTTCGGCCGATGCGCCGCGGGTTTCACCTGATCACCTCGGAGATCGTTGACGCCGTCCCCGAACTCGCGTCGATTCGGGTCGGGTGGATGCAGGTCTTCATCCGGCACACGAGCGCCTCGTTGACGATCAACGAGAACGCCGACCCCGACGTCCGCACCGACTTCGAAACGGCGATGAACCACGCGGTGCCCGAGACGCTCGACTACGTCCACACGATTGAAGGGCCGGACGACATGCCGGCGCACGTCAAGGCATCGATGATGGGGGCGAACGTCAGCGTGCCGATCGGCGATGGCCGTCTGCTGCTCGGGACGTGGCAGGGGATCTATCTGGGCGAGCACCGCGACCGCGGCGGCGGACGCGAGCTCGTGATCACGGTCAACGGCGAGACTTCCGATTGAGGTTTGCCCGCAGGACCGTCGCGATCAACGCGGTCCAGCCGGTTTGGTGACTCGCCCCGTGTCCCTTCCCCGAATCGGCGTCGAAATACTCATAAAACAGATGCAGGTCTTTCCAAGCCGGGTCCGACCGGTACCTCGGGTCCCCGCCGTGGGCCGGCCGGTTGCCGCCGGCGTCCGCTTCGAACAGACGGACGAGCCGACGTTCGATCTCGCGGGCGACTTGGCGGAGCGTCATCAGGTGACCGCTTCCGGTCGGACACTCGACCCGAAACTCGTCGCCGTAAAAATCGTGGTACCGCTTCAGCGACTGGATGAGTAGATAGTTCGTCGGGAACCAGATCGGGCCCCGCCAATTGCTGTTCCCGCCGAACATCCCGCTGTCACTCTCGCCCGGCAGGTACCGGACCTCGTTCCGCTGGCCGCCGAAGTCGAACACGAACGGGCGTTCGCCGTGCGCCGCCGAAAGGCTCCGAATCCCGAACGGCGAGAGGAACTCGTCCTCGTCGAGCATCACCGCGAGCAACCGCCGGAAGCGGTCCTCCGACGGGATCGCCAGCAGGCGGCGGCAGTTTTCACCGGACGTCGGGTCTTCGCGTTCCATGTAGGTCATCATCGACGCGAGGTTGCCGCGGTGTTCGAGGAACCAACGGGTTCGCTTCATGAACCCCGGCAACTTTTCGATGATCGACTCCTCCAAGATCACGCCGGTGGTCAGCGGGAGCAGCCCGACGAGCGACCGAACGCGCATCGGCGTCGATCGGCCGTCGACGTACAGGTGGTCGTAATAAAAGCCGTCCTGCTCATCCCACAACCCGGTGCCGTCGATCGTGTTCATCGCCTCGGCGATCGCGATGTAGTGCTCGAAGAACTTGCTCGCCATGTCGCCGTAGGCCGGCTGGTCCTCGGCCAACTCGATCGCGATCCGCAACATCGTGCCGCAGTAAAACGCCATCCACGCCGTCCCGTCGGCCTGTTCCAGGTGGCCTTGGGGGAGCGGTTTGCTGCGGTCAAACACGCCGATGTTGTCGAGCCCCAAGAAGCCGCCGGAAAAGATGTTCCGCCCCCGTGGGTCCTTGCGGTTGACCCACCACGTGAAGTTCAACAACAGCTTCTGAAAGCAGCGGGCGAGAAACACCTTGTCCCGCTCCCGCGGCGGTCCCGTCGCCTTGTAGACCTGCCACACGCCCCACGCGTGGACCGGCGGATTGACGTCGCTGAGGTGCCACTCGTACGCCGGCAGCATCCCGTTGGGGTGCAGGTACCACTCGCGAAGAAACAGCACCATTTGCCCTTTGGCGAAGTCCGTGTCGAGCCTCGCCATCGGGACCATGTGGAACGCGAGGTCCCACGCCGCGTACCACGGGTACTCCCACTTGTCGGGCATCGAGATCACGTCGCGGTTGAACAGATGCCGCCACTCGGCGTTCCGTCCCGAGGCTCGCGATTCGCTGACCGGGGCGCCGTTGGGGTCTCCCTCGATCCACGTCCGGACGACGTAGTGATAGAACTGCTTGGTCCACAACAGCCCCGCGTAGGCCTGCCGAACGATCGACTTTCGCTCCTCGCTCAGTTCGGCCGGGATCCGGCTGGCGTAATACGTATCCGCCTCGCCGATTCGGTCGCCGAAGGTCGATTCGAAATCGGGTCCGAAGGCGACCTCGCGGAACCGCGTCGCGTCGCCGCCGCAGCGTTCGGCCGCGATCGGCGTTTCCGAACCGCTCAGACGCAACCGGATCACTTCGGTCGCACCGGGCGGGATCTGCAATAGGCAGTTCGCGGCTGCCTTGGTGCCGTGGCCTTGTGGGTTCACCGCCTGCGTGTTTCCCGCGACGACGTACTCCTGAAACGCGTCCTTGAAATACTCGGACTCCGACGGCAGCCCCGGATGCCGGTGCCGGTTCGTCTCGTTGTCGGTGAACAGCCACCCGCCGCCGGCGTCTTCGACCCGATCGCACGCGCACCAGAACTCGTGGAGCGATTCGTGAAACGTTTGCACCGACGCCCCGGCCCGCCGCATCGAGGGCCGCGACGTGCATCCCTCGTCGGTGCACTGCCACGTCCAGGTGTTGCGGAAGAAGAACTGGGGCAACACGTGAAGCGTCGCCGGGTCCGGGCCGCGGTTGACGACGCTCAACCGGATCAAGATGTCGTCGGGGGACGCCTTGGCGTATTCGACCGTGACGTCGAAATACCGTGACTCGTCGAAGATCCCGGTATCGGCGAGTTCGAACTCGGGATCGAGCCGACCCCGATCGCGGTTCTCCCGCTTCAGCTGTTCGTACGGAAAACGCGTCTGCGGGTACTTATAAAGTCCCTTCGCGTAGCTGGTCGTTGGGGTCGCGTCGAGATAGTAGTAACACTCTTTGACGTCTTCGCCGTGGTTCCCTTCGGGACCGGTCAGACCGAACAGCCGTTCCTTGAGGATCGGGTCGTGACCGTTCCAGAGCGCCACCGAAAAACAGAGCCGACACTCACGGTCGCACAGGCCGAGCAGCCCGTCTTCGCCCCATCGGTACGCGCGGCTGCGGGCGTGATCGTGCGGGAAGTAACTCCACGTCGCGTCCCCCCCTTCGCTGTAGTCCTCGCGGACCGTCCCCCATTGGCGTTCCGACAGGTACGGCCCCCACCGCTGCCAGTTCTCCTCGCGGGCCGTCCCCTTCCTCAGCCGCTCGTCCTCCTCGGTCATCCGGCTTCCTTGCTTAGGCCAAGATTTGCAGGAAATCGTTGGCGAACACGAAGATCATCAACGCGAGCAGTGCCAAGATTCCGGCCATCGTCAGTTTCATCTCGAGTTGCTCGTCGACCCGTTTGCCCCTCACCAGCTCATACGTCAGGAACACCATGTGGCCGCCGTCGAGCGCGGGGATCGGTAAGAAGTTGAGGATCGCCAGGTTCATGCTGAGCAGCGTCAGGAACAGCAGTTGTTTCGAGACGCCCTGTTCGGCGCGGTTCCCGGCCAACTGGACGATCCGCACGGGGCCGCCGACATGCTTCGGCTTGACCTTTCCTTGCACGATCATCCCCAGGAACCGGAACACGTCGCCGAGCCGTCGTTGGCCTTCGCGCCATCCGAGCGCCATCGCCTCGCCCACCGAGGCCGCCCGGTCGATCTCTTCGCGCGGCAGCAGCAACAGCCCGCGTTCGTACCAAAACCGGTCGGACTCATTGACCGTCAGTGTCGCTTCGACGATGCGGTCTTCGGCGGGGCGGTGGGCCAACGCGCGGACCTCGGTACCGACGGGGAGCACCTGCAAGGCTTCCATGAAGACGGTCAGCGGCCGCTCGGTGCCAAACTCCCACCCCTTACCGAGCGACTCGAGCGAGCGTTCGGAGAGCGAATCCTTCAGCACCTGCGGGACCTTCCCGTCCGGCCACCGGACCGAGACCTCTTTCACGACGTCGCCGGGTTGCAGCCGACTGGCGGTCTCGCCGCCGGAAGAGATGCCGCTTCGCACGGCCGTCGTCGGGCGGTAGGCGAGCCCGAGCGGCGTGCTGGCGATGTCGTCGGCGATGTCGGACGCCGGCGGAGACGTCACCGTCGTGTCGGCGGGGATCAGCTCGGCGTCGATCCGTTCCGCCGAATCCCCTTCGCCACGGACGATCGTCAGCCGAACCGGTCGGTTCGGTTCGAGCGAGCGGAGAGGCAAGGTGTACGCGTCGATCGCTTCGTCGCCGTCGATCGCCACGATCCGGTCACCGACCCGGATCCCGGCGGACTCGGCGGGGCCTCCGGCGACCAGTCCGGTGATCGGGCCGATCTCGAAACCGATCCCGAGTGACCTCGCCTTTTGCGGCGGAAGGGTGACCTCGTGCTGGGAGCCGTCGGTTCGCCGCAGCGTCAGCCGGATCGGTCGGTCGGTGCGGGTGTGCATGCGGTGCTTGAAGTTCGCCATCGGGACCCGCGAATCGGCGTCGACCGGTTCCCCGTCGACGGCGCGCACGGTTGCCCCGGCGTCGTCGTCCGAAAACGCCTCGGCGGCGGCCGACCCAGGGATCGCGACCCGATCCCCGACGAACCGGTCGCCGGCGAGCACCGCGGAGGAGGCGCTCCCGATCCCGATCATCCGCATGTCGGGCTCGGCCGGGTGCGGTTGGGTCTTCAAACGGTACTGGCGGGTCTCGTCGGCGTAGCGGATCGAGACCTCGACCGGCTCTTCCGGGTTGTCCATCCCTTCGGTCATGATCGCGATCCGCATCTCTTCGAAATGCAGACGCGGGTCCTCGGTCAACGAGCCGACGGCAACGACTTGGCCACCCGGTTCGATCCCCGACCGCCACGCGGGTCCGCCGGCGGTGGTCCCGCCGACGACCGCCGGGGTGTAGGGGACGCCGATCCCGTAGGCGATCGCGGCGAACAGGATCCCGGTGATCACGTTCATCACCACGCCCGCGCTGATGATCACCATCCGCTGCCAAACCGGTTTGGCCGGGAAGCTCCGCGGGTCGAACTGGGGCGGTTCCTCTTCGTTCCCTTCACCGACCCGGATCCGTTCCGCTTCCGATTCGGCCTTGCGAGGGTCGTCGTCCTGGCCGAGCATTTTCACGTAACCGCCCAGCGGCAAGATGCCGATCCCGTATTCCGTTTCGCCGTACCGAAACTTGCCGAGCGTGCGGGGGAACTTGATCGGGCCGATTTTGATCGGGACGTCGAACCCGACATAGAACTTTTCGCATTTCACGCCGAACAGCTTGGCGGCGGCGAAGTGTCCCAGTTCGTGGACGAAGATCACCAAGCCGATCCCGATCGCGACCTTGGTCCAAAGGAAGACCTGGGCGAGGACGGTTGCCATCAACCCGGGGTCGTCGACCGCAGCCAGGGGAAGGGCCGTGGCGAGCAATTCGGTGATCATCGTGGGGGCACCTGGGAGCCGGTTCGGCCGACCATCCGCCGCACCTCCGACCGTGCCCAACGATCGAGTTCGAGCAGACGTTCGAGCGGGGGATCGGGTTCGTGGGTGTGGTGTTCGAGCGCCCGCCGACACGCGGGCACGATCTCAGTAAACCGAATTTGGCTGTTCAAGAATAGACCGACCGCCTCCTCGTTCGCCGCGTTGACCACCGCCCCGGCCGTCCCGCCGGCCGCCGCGACGTCGAACCCGAGCCGGATCGCGGGGAACCGATCCCGGTCGACCGGCTGCAGCGACAGCTCCCACCCGCGGTGGCGATCGAGGGAGGGGGCGACCCCCGGCAACCGCCGCGGGTAGGTGAGCGCGTACTGGATCGGCATCCGCATGTCGGGTGGGCTGAGCTGGGCGATCACCGAGCCGTCGCGAAACTCGACCAACGAGTGGACGACCGATTGGGGGTGGACGACGACTTCGATCGCTTCGGCCGGCATGTCGAACAGCCACCGCGCCTCGATCACCTCGAGCGCCTTATTCATCATCGTCGCCGAGTCGATCGTGATCTTCGGCCCCATTTCCCACGTCGGGTGGGCGAGCGCCATTTTCGGGGTCGCGGCGGCCATCTGCTCGGCCGTCCACGTCCGGAACGGGCCGCCGCTGGCCGTCAGGATCAACCGCCGGGCCTGATTCGGGTCCGCCCGCAAGCACTGGAAGATCGCCGAGTGCTCGCTGTCGACCGGGATCAATTCGGCCCCGGAGCGTCCCAGCCGGCGACGCACCACCGGCCCGGCGACGACGAGGGTCTCCTTGTTCGCCAGCGCGACCCGTTTCCCGGCGTCGACCGCGGCCAAGCTGCTTTCGAGGCCCGCGCGGCCGACGATCGCGGCAACGACCGTATCGACCTCCGGGTGCGACGCGGCTTCGACCAGCGCCTCCGGCCCGTAACCGATCTCCGCCCCGAGTTCCCCGACGACGTTCGCCAGTTCGTCGGGATCGCCGCTTGACGAGGCGTCTCCCGACGCGACGCACGAATTCCCGCGTGGGCTTTCGCATCCGGAAAGGATCACCCGCTCAGGGGCCCGCCGCATCCCGCGAACGATCTCTTTTAGACCCTTTCGGTTTTGGTGTCCCGAAACCGCCCACGCCCGCCATCCGCGGTCCGGTTCGAGTTCGGCCAAATGGCGGATCACGTCGACCGTCGCCGTGCCGATGCTGCCGGTCGCCCCGAGGATCGCCACCCGGTCGGTCCGTCGTGGCGGGGGGTCGGATTCGGGCGTCACGGCGTCCGCACGGGTCGCCGCGGCGTCGGGCATCGCCGTGTCGGCACGGATCGCCGTGTCGGCACCGTCGGGTTGCCCTGCCTCCAGCCGCGGACGTTCGGCCGCCGCGTCCTCGGGGCGTGAATCGACACGCGATTTCGGACGCTGGGGATTCGGACGCTGGGGATTCGGACGCTGGGGATTCGGACGCTGGGGATCGGGGACGGTCACGCCAGATTGCCAAGCGGAGGAAAGACGGAAAGGGTTCCGCGTCATGATGGACGATCGGCATCACCGCTGCGACCCGCCCGCCCCTTGTCTGTCTCCGGCGCGGCGGCGATCGCGATCGCGACGGGACGTATCGCCGCCGGTGTATCCTGTGGGCTGAGTATCCTCCGATCTGGGAGACGCCGCAGGGCGGCTGACACCGGATCCTTCCCGGACGGGCCAGATTTGATGAGTGACGACAAGAAGCGCCCCGGAACCTCCGGCGGAGACCAGCGGGGCGGCGGGAATGTCTGGTTAGTGCTCGCCGCGGTGACCGCGGTCGTGTTGATCAGCGCCTTCTGGTTCGGCAGCAACAAACACACGCTGAGCTACCCGCACCTGATCAGTTTGCTCCGCCAGGAAGCCGCGTTCCGTGAGCAAACGGACGATCTCGAAGAGTCGGAAAGCGATGGGGTGGCCGCCCGCCAGCGGTTGGCGGACCCGGAAGTCGCTCGCGGCGAACGTTCGATCCGGGTCCCCCAGTTCGGCTCGCCCGGGACGATCGTCGAGTACTCCCAACCGCAACAGGTCTTAGTCGCCGACGACGAGATCACGGGCAAAGTGCTCCACCGGGTCGTCCGCCGCAACGGCCAACCGGTCGAGGAACCGGCGAAGCTGATCGAGTTCTCGACGGTCCGGACGCTGCGAAACGACGCCGAGGACTCGCGGCTGATCTCCGCCCTCGAGTCGTCCCGGGTGGAATGGAACACCGACCGGCCGAGCCAGTTCTTTGCGACCCAGTGGCCGGTGCTGTTGATGATCGGCGTGTTGGTCGTGATGGGGGTGATGATGATGCGGCGGCTCGGCGGCGTCGGGTCGCCGATGTCGTTCTCCCGCAGTCGCGGTCGGCTGTACGGCGAGGAAGACCTGCCGGTCTCGTTCGACGATGTCGCCGGGATCGAAGAGGCGATCGACGAGGTCCGCGAGGTCGTCGACTTCTTGAAAAACAGCGACAAGTACCAAGCGATCGGCGGGCGGATCCCCAAGGGCGTCCTGCTCGTGGGCCCCCCAGGGACCGGAAAGACCCTCCTCGCCAAGGCGATCGCCGGCGAAGCGGGGGTCCCCTTCTTCAGCCTTTCCGGGAGCGATTTCGTCGAGATGTTCGTCGGCGTCGGCGCCGCCCGTGTCCGCGACATGTTTCAACAAGCGACCGGACGCGCCCCGTGCATCATTTTTATCGACGAACTCGACGCGCTCGGGAAGAGCCGCAGCGGGAGCGTCGTCGGGGGACACGACGAACGGGAGCAGACGCTCAACGCGTTGCTCGTCGAGATGGACGGGTTCGACTCGAACTCGGGCGTGATCATCATCGCCGCGACGAACCGCCCGGAAACGCTCGACCCCGCGCTCCTCCGGCCGGGACGGTTCGACCGTCACGTGCTGGTCGACCGCCCCGACGTCGCCGGCCGCGAACAGATCCTGAAGGTGCACGTCAAAAGCGTCAAACTCGACGAACAGGTCGACCTCCACGAGGTCGCCTCGATCACCAGCGGGTTCGTCGGTGCGGATCTCGCCAACCTGGTCAACGAGGCCGCCCTGCTCGCCGCCCGCGCCAATAAGAAGTCGGTCGGGATCATCGAGTTCAACGAAGCGGTCGAACGGGTGACGGCGGGGCTCGAAAAGAAAAAACGGGTGATGAACGAGGACGAAAAGATCCGCGTCGCCTACCACGAATCGGGGCACGCCGTCGTCGCCGCCGCGCTCCCCAACACCGACCCGGTTCACAAGGTCAGCATCATCCCGCGGGGACTCGCCGCCCTCGGTTACATGATGCAGCGCCCCGAGTCGGAACGGTTCCTGATGACCAAGAGCGAACTCGAAAGCCAGATGAAGGTGATGCTCGCCGGGACGCTCGCCGAAGAGATGATCTTTCAAGACATCAGCACCGGCGCGCAAAACGACCTGGAACGGTGCACCGAAACGGCTCGCAGCATGGTGATGGACTACGGGATGAGCCGGCTCGGGCGGATCAACTTCCGCCGCAACACCCGGTCCCCGTTCCTCTCGGGCGGCGGCGGCGACGGCTATCAGTCGACGCACAGCGAAGAGATGGCGAAGCTGATCGACAAGGAGGTTTCTCGGATCGTCGACGACGCCCTCGCCCAAACCCGAGAAATCCTCGAACAGCGTCGCGAAGTCTTGGAGGCGGTGACCCAGCGGCTGCTGGAGGTCGAATCGATCGACAGCGACGAGCTGTTGCGGCTGATCGAAGAGCACAGCAACGGTCCGTGGTTGGTCCCCGGTACCGTCACCGAAAAGCCCCGCGCCAAGATCCATCCTCCCGAAAACCCGGGCGTCGATATCGCCCCCGCCGGAGAGCACCAGATCTGAACGGACGGGTCACTCGCCCGGTTCGCGTCTCTCGTCACCCGGACGCCTCCCGCAAACTCGTCCGCACTTCGGCCGGGGCGGTCCAGTACAGCAGGGTACCGATCCCGGCGATGGAGAAGCGGACGATTTCGAACACTAACGCGACGAGCGTCCCCGAGGCGGCGGTCGGTTCCGCCGGGATGAGGTGATAGAGCGATTCCATCGCCGCCTCCAACACCCCCAACCCGGCGGGCGAAATCGGCAGCGCCGAGGCGATCATCGCGATCGGCACGATCACGAAATGCTCGGCGAGCGTCGGCGGAGACCCGTACAACCCGCGGGCGATCAGGTAAATGCTGATCGCCAGCATCGCTTGCACCCCGACGCTCATCACGACCGCCGTCAGGAACGCCACCGGCTGCTCGTGGAACATCCGCAGCGGCCCGGCGACCCTTCCCAAGATTCCCCCGACCCACCGCAACTCGCTCGCCCGCCTCATCGCTCCGTCGACCCGCCGGCCCCCCAGCACCAGCGCGCCGACCAAGCCGGTCCCGACCGCGATCAACACGGCGACCGCCACCTTCAAGCTCGCGAGATCCGCCCCCCCGCTGCCCGTCGCCGCTCCCCCATTGCCCGTCGCGACATGGGGGTTCACGTCGGCGGCGAGAAACGTGATCGCCACCAGCAGCAACAACCCGTACAGCCCGCACCCGCGGTCGACCAGCACCGACGCGACCGCCTCGATCCGCTTTCCCGGTCGACGTCGCGCCAAAAACACGGCCTTGAACAGGTCCCCCCCGACGCTCCCCGCCGAGACGAAGCTGAGCAGGTAACAGATCGAGCCGAGTCGGAACGCTTCGAGCATCGACAGCTCGATCCCTTGGGCGCGAACCAACAGGCACCAGCGGGCGAACGACAGGCTGAGCGCCCCCATCGCCACCGCCATCGCGACACCGAGAAGCGGATAATGCTTCGGTTGCTCCCCCAACGCGTCCCAAGCCTCGGGCCCGATCCGCCATCCGAGCAGATAGGCGAGGATCAGCACGGGCAGGACGAACTTGGCGGACGTGATCAGAAAGCGGACGACAGGACGGTTCATCGGATCAGAATAGCTCGTGGCGGGCACCGACGCGGCAACCTTGCCAACTTGCCCGCGAGTCTCTATCTTGCGAGGCCCGCGCGTGCGAGGTCGGCGAAATGCCTCTGTCGGGCGTCGAGTCGTCCCCCAACGCCCCTCCCACGCCGCCAACGAAACAATCCTCATCGGCCCTCGCCGTGACCCCCTTCCACCTGGGAGAACCCTGACCACCATGACCATGGATCGCAGTCTTCGAGTCGCTGCCGGCGCTATCAAGTCGCGGAACGTGTTGACGCGTGCCGAACGGGTGTCCCGGCTGAAGGAAATCGACCGTTTTGACGAAGACCAGAGCGTCGTCGGGATGCCGAAGGTACGCGTCGTCAAGGTGTCGCTGAAGAAGAAGAAAAAGGTCAAGAAGGCGGAAGAGCCCAAGAAGAAGAAGTAGCCGTCCCGGATGCCGGATCACGATTTTCCGGCCGGGGAACCGGCCTCGCGTCTCGCCATGGTTGCCCACGCCACAGCGTGTTTTCTCGCCACAGCTTGTTTTCTCGCCACCGGGTGTGGCGAGTTCCCGAGCGAGGACGCGGCGGCACGCCCCGCCGCGGGGCAAGGATTCGGCGGAAACGGAGCGTCGGGCGGTCATCAGACGTCGGGTCATCAGGCGTCGGAAGGGGGCCAGACTCCCGAAGACGGCTTCAGCGTCATGACGTGGAACTTGGAATGGTTCTACGACGAGATGACGGGGGACAACTTCAGCCGTCTGGCAAAAGAGAAAGCGGCTCCCTCGCGGGCCGCATGGGATTGGCATCGCGACGCGGTCGCCGCGTCGATCGCCCGAGCCCGACCGACGGTCGTCGCCGTCCAAGAAGTCGAGAATCGACGAGTTCTTTGGTATCTGACGCGGTCGCTCCAGCGGAACCACTCGCTGGAGTACCGTGAACATGCGATCGAGGGTCGGGACCACTTCACCGAGCAGGACGTCGGGTTTCTCGTGCGGTCGCCCGCCGAGGTCGTTTCGATACGACAGTTCACGCTCCCACAGCGGTTGCTCGAATCGGATCGCTTCGGAAACGTCTCGAAACACGTGATGATCGAGGTCGACGTCGCGATCGATGATCGCGTCGAACGGATCGCGATCATGAACGTCCACTTCCGCGCCGGCGCCGACACGACGGTCGAGCGAACCCGGCAAGCCCGCTCGATCCACCATTGGCTACGCGATCGGGTGAGTTCCGGCGACCACGTGATCGTGCTTGGAGATATGAACACCGAACAGACCTCCGATTGGGAATCGACCCCGGGATCGGATCTGTTTGTCCTCGCCGGCAAGGAAACCGAGTCACCGGACGACGACCTGGTCGACCTGCATTCGATGATCCCACCGGCGGAGCGGGGCACGCACTTGCTAAGGGGAAAGCAGTTCGACCGGATTTTCGTCACCCGCTCGCTGGTCGACCCCGAAGCGGCTTCGGGCGGGTTGGCGGTTGACTCGGTCACGGTCCGCCGCGATTTGTCGATACGGGGGAAGCCTGACCGCCGAGAGGATCATTGGGAGCGGTTCTGGGACTTGCCAGAAAGGGAACGAGACCTCAGCGACCACTATCCCGTCCTCGCCACCTTCTCGCTTCGCTGAGCGGAACCCGTGACCGAACCTGCCACCCCATCCGATCGCCCCGACCCCCACGGTACGGCCCCCGCGGTTCCGACCCCCGAGGTTCCAGATCCCGAGGTTCCAGATCCCGAGGGCGCAACGACCGAGGGCGCAACGACCGAGGACGCCGCTCCCCAGCGGTCGAGCGGTCCCTCCTCCGCCCGCGGTGACGCGACGATTCGGCTCGATGATTTTCTGAAACGCCGCGCGGCGGTGGGGACCGGAGGGGAAGCGAAGATCCGGATCCAAGGGGGAGAGGTGCGGGTCAACGGGGAGACCGAGACCCGTCGGCGTCGACAACTCGTCGCCGGTGACCGGGTCGAGGTGCACGAGATCGACCTCGTTGTCGAGGCGTCAGAGACGCACGGGCGAGTTTGACGATTGGGTCGAGTCGGGCGGCCGGTCGGAGGTTCGGCAAGTCGGCGGGGATGGTCCGCCGATTTGAAAAAGGCACGGACGAACCGTCTCGCGATAGTGCCGACCGCCCTCGGCCGAAGGAACTGCCCGTCATGAAACGACTCCGATCCTCCGCCCGAACGCTCGTCTCGATGCTGATCGTCGCCGGCGGGGCCCAAACCGTCTCGGCCGATTGGCACGAGTTCTGGCACGATCTTCACATCGGGTTTCACCGCAACAACGCGTGGCCCGACCCGTTCAACGAGGCCGACGCGATGCAAGTCGTCGCGCCGTTCGAGGTGATGAAACACAACGGGTGGCGGGTCCACAACACGATCGGCCACGAGCTGTTCCGTGAAGGGGACGGGGCCTTGCTCGCGGCTGGCCACAGCCGGGTGCAATGGATCGCGACCCAGTCTCCGTCGGCACGTCGCCAAATCTACGTGCTCCGCGGACGCGACGAACAAGAAACCGAGGCCCGCGTCGACGCGGTGCGGCGGGCGGTCGCGTCGATGCGGACCGGCGGCCCCACGGCGGAAGTGTTCGTCACCGAAGTCGAACCGGCGACCGCCCCGGGGCCGTGGGCGACGAAGGTCAACCGCGACGCGCTCGACCAGATGGCCCTGCCGAAACTCCCCTCGAACAGCGCTTCCGGGGCGAGCGGTGCGGCGACCTCCGGCGGCGGTTCGAACGTGAACCGCTAGCCGATCGCTTCCGGATCAGCGTTTCGCCGCCGTCTTGCTCGGCGGGTGTCGCTTGGATCAGGTGAAGCTTTTGCCGAGCATCGTCGCCTCGATCGGGATCCCCGACCGCTCGGCCAGAATCGGCAATTCGTCATGCAGGCGAAACCGGTGCAACTCGACCCCCGCGACGATCACCGGGTTTCGCGTCGCGTGTCACCGGGCGACGGTTTCCCGGACGCTTTGTCCCGGGCCTGCGGCTCGCTCTCTCGCTTGAATCCCCGGTACCCATGGGCGATCGGCGGCACGACGTGGGCCATGCCCTACCCGCGCACCGCGCCTCGAGACTAAGCTGATCCTGTCCAACTTCCGAGCCCGTCCCCGGGTTCGAACCCGTACCGATCCGGAACCGAAGCCGACCATGCGGTTCACGAAAATGCACGGCGCCGGCAACGACTACGTCTACGTCGATTGTTTCGGCCAACCGCCCCCCGCCGACCCGGCCGCGATGGCACGCGAGATCTCGCACCGCCGCTTCGGCGTGGGCGGTGACGGGTTGATCTTGATCCGCCCCAGCGACGTCGCCGACGCGCGGATGCAGATGTTCAACGCCGACGGCAGCGAGGGCGAGATGTGCGGCAACGG
This sequence comes from Pirellulaceae bacterium, assembly GCA_041685355.1. Lineage (GTDB taxonomy): Bacteria > Planctomycetota > Planctomycetia > Pirellulales > Pirellulaceae > JAWLFY01. The sequence goes on from JAWLFY010000002.1 coordinate 83,940, forward strand.
GATCCGTTGTGTCGCGAAGTTCGTCTACGATCACGGCTTGGCCAGCACGCCGCGGCTCCAGATCGAAACGGGCGCCGGTGTACTCGCGGTTGACGCGCGACTCGGCGACGACGGACGGGTTGACGGCGTCACCGTCGACATGGGCCGGCCGATCCTTGAGGCGTCCCAGATCCCGACGGCGCTCGCCGCGTCCGGGCGGGTCGTCGATCTTGCGGCGACGTTCGACGGTTTCGATTGCCGGGTGACGTGCGTCTCGATGGGGAACCCCCACTGCGTCGTGTTCGTCGACGAGCTGACCGACTCGCTCGTTCACGGGGTCGGGCCGGAGATCGAACGGGACCCGCGGTTCCCCAACCGGGTGAACGTCGAATTCGTCCAAAGGGTCTCCGACGTCGAAGTCCGACAACGGACTTGGGAACGGGGTTCGGGCGAAACGTGGGCGTGCGGGACCGGCGCCTCGGCCGTGTGCGTCGCCGGGGTGCTCGCGGGAAAGACGGCGCGGCGGATCACGAACCATCTGCTCGGCGGCGATTTGGTGTTGGAGTGGGACGAAGCGAGCGACCATGTCTACATGACCGGGCCCGCCGTCGAAGTCTTCTCTGGCGAATGGCCGGACCCCGCATGACCGGCTCCCGATCCGAACCGAACCGGGCCGCCGATCCACCCGAGGCGATGTCGGTCAGCGACCTGACGGGCCACCTCAAGGCGGTCATCGAGCAGACGTTCCCGGCGGTGTGGGTCGCCGGTGAAATTTCCGACCTCGCCCGCCCCCGCAGCGGACACCTTTATTTCACGCTGCAAGACGACCACGCCCAGATCCGCGGGGTGATTTGGCGGAGCACCGCCGCACGGCTCCGGTTCGACTTGGAAGACGGTCAACAAGTCCTCTGCCACGGCGACGTCCAGGTCTACGCCGCGCGGGGCTCGTACCAATTGATCGTCCGCAAGGTCCAGCCGCAGGGGCTGGGCGGGTTGCAGCTCGCGTTTCGGCAATTGCAGGCCAAGCTCCACGCCGAAGGTCTGTTCGACGCCGGGCGGAAACGCCCGTTGCCGCGGTTCCCCCGTCGGATCGGCGTGATCACCAGCCCCACCGGCGCGGCGATCCGCGACTTCCTGGAAGCGGCCGGCCGGCGTTGGCCCGGGGGGGAGATCGTCGTCTTGCCCGCCTCGGTCCAGGGGGGCGGGGCGGCCGAGTCGATCGTCGCGGCGCTCGCCGCCGCCCACCGCTTCTCGCCCCCGCTCGATCTGATCGTCCTCACCCGCGGCGGCGGCAGCCTGGAAGACTTGTGGTCGTTCAACGAGGAACCGGTCGTGCGCGCCGTGGCCGCCTCTCGGATCCCGACCGTCTCGGCGGTCGGCCACGAGATCGACGTCACGCTGTGCGACTTCGCCGCCGACGTGCGGGCGTTGACCCCGACCGACGCGGCCACCCACGCTCTGCCCGACGCCGCGTCGCTCGACGCAACGATCGTCAACCTGCGGCGAAGGGCGGACCAGGCGATCCGCAGCGGGCTCCGCCAACGCCGCCAACAACTCGATTGGCTCGGACAACGCCCGGTGCTCCGCAACCCGTTCGAGATCCTCCTCGACCGCACCCGGCGGCTCGACGAGTTGGACGAAAAAGCGACCGCCGCGATCCGCGCACGGGTCCGAGACCGCGCGAACCTGGTCCAACGGCTCGCGGCGTCCCTCACCGCCCTCTCCCCGCTATCGGTGCTCGCCCGCGGCTACAGCGTCACCGCCGACGCCGAGGGGGAGCCGGTCACCGATAGCCGAAACGTCCGCCCCGGCGATACCCTCACGACCCGTCTCCACCGCGGCCAAATCACCTCCACCGTCACCGGATCGTCTCCGTAGAACGACTCGACCGGTTCACCGGGACAACGAGAGTCAGGTTTGGAGGGGACGCGACTTCACCGGCGAGATCTTGCCGGCGGGGCGTCAGGTTTGCTGTTCGTTCCCCTGGCAGCGGATCGTGGCCGGGGACGATTCATTCGGCGTGTCGTCTCGATGGAAGCCTTTGGACACCGGAGCGATCCTAAAAAAATTCCGAACCTGGACCAAATCCACGGAATTCCCGGGCGGACCAAGAAAGAACGTCGTCTCACGCGGGGCGTGAAACGACGTTGGCGGTTGTCAACATGAAGCCGAGGGTTGGGCCCGGCGAAGCGGATCAGAAACCCTTGAACGGGTGCTGGGCCGAGTCCTTCTTGGCGATCATGTCGTCGGCGGTCGGCTTGCCTTGCATGGCGCTGGCGATCGCCATCTTGGTCGCGTCGTAGTTGTACTTGTAGATCTTCTCGTCATCTTCGGCGGCGGGGTGGATGAACACGCCACAAACGCAGACGAGGTCTTCGGCTTGGTCCTTGGGGATCACGCCGTCGCCGACCGAATCGGCGACCGCTTTGGCGACCGCGGCTTGCGCCGGGCCGAACATCTGGACCGCTTGCTTCATCCCCTTGATCGTGACTTTGGTGATCATCACGGTCGCGGGCTTCACCAGGACGTTCGGCTCGAGAACCGCGAGCAGGTTGGTGTGACCTTCGCTTTGGGTCGACAGGGCGTTCGCGAACGCCGACCCGACCGGGCTGTCCTTGGTGCCGATCATCAAATCGATGTGGGCGACTTCGTTACCGTCGCCGATCAGTGCCTCACCAACATAAAACTGCATGACTGGACGCCTTCGTGAATCGAGTTCGTGGATGGAGGGAGATTGGAGGCCGACCACACGGTACATTTGGGCCGGCACATTCAGGCCGGCAAAGCGACGATCGGGCGGTCACCGAATGTGGGGCAACCGTGGGTTGCCGCATCATGCGGGGTCGCCGATCGGTTCGGCGACCCGAATCAGCCGCGCGGGTTACCATGGCGGGTTACCTTGGCAGGTTGCCCGGCTGGGCGGAAATTCCGAGCGAAACAGTAGCAGACCGGCGGCGCGATGCAACCACCCCGAGAGGGACACGGCGAGACGGCCGCGTCGGAAGCCCGAGACCGGCGGGTGCTGTTGCTCGGCGGGAGCGTACGGACGGCGGCGGAGTCGGCGTCTCGGGGTGGGTTCACCGTCGTCGCGGCCGACCGCTTCGGCGATACGGACACGTTGGCGGCCACCGCGCGGCACCTTCCGTTTGGGACACCCGACGATCTCGTTGCCGCGCTCGACCGGTTGCCGTCGATGCCGACGGTGATCGTCGGAGGCCTCGAAGGGGCCGCGGAAATGGTGGAACGGCTTTCACAGAGGCATCCGGTCTTGGGGCCGTCGTGGGAAACGCATCTCGGGCTTCGTGACCCGGACCGGCTGCACGAATTGGTTGCGGGGTGCGGGCTGTCGGTTCCCGAGTTTTGCCGGCCCGACGGCACGGCGGACGTTCCCCCGTCGGGTCCCGATTGGCTTTGGAAGCGGCTCGATTCGTCGGGAGGATTGGGGGTGACGTGGGCCGGCCGCGATGTCGACCCTGTCGGGCCGGCGACGAACCGTGCGGCCGGTTATTTTCAACGTTGGGTGCCGGGGCGTCCGCTCGGGTTGACGTATCTCGGGGATGGTGGGACCGCGCGATTGTTGGGGGTGTTTCGGCTTTCGTTTGTCCGCCGGGGCGGGGGCCGATTGCCGTTCGTGTACGCGGGGGCGTTCGGTCCGGTCGCCGTTTCACCGAAAACGGAAGAACGAATGCGGGGCTTGGGGCCGGTGATCGCGCGAGCGTTCGGGCTGCGTGGTTTGTTCAACATCGACGTGATCGCGGGGCGATCGGGTGAACTTTGCCTGTTGGAGGTGAACCCGCGTTGGAGCGGCACCAGCGACTTGGTGGAGTCGTCCTTGAGACAACACGAGGTCCGAACCGTCGGGGCCGAAAGGTCGCCCTTCTCGCTGTTCCGAACCCACTGGGAGTTTCTCCGGGGCCGTCGTCTTGGCGGCGAGGATTCCGCGTTTCAGGACGCGTGGCCGCTTGGGGGCGACCGTCCGACGCGACCGGGCGACCGGGAGCATTCCACGACCGACCGATGGTGGAAGCGAGTGGCGTTTTCGGATCGGGAGGGACGGTTTTCGCGGCAGCGGCTCGACGCGGTATCGGCGGCGTGCCCGCTCGACATCCGGATCGGTGACCTCCCCGCCGACGGGCACCCGGTGGCGCCGGGCGAACCGATCGTCTCGGTGACGTGTAAGCTGGCGGGGGTCGGACGATCCCCGGCGGCGTTCCCCGTCACCACACTTCGCCGCTTGATGGCGGCGGTGCGGGACACGATTTTGCCCGCATCATCCCCCCGCATGCCCGCATCATCCCCCCGCGTGCCGGAGGCATCCCCCGCGTGCCCGAATCATCCCCCTGGGTAACCGAGGCATCCCCATGAAACGGCTGTTCCCGATGGTCCTGTTGTTGGCGATCCCGATCGCGGAGGCATCGAGTTCCCCGTCGGGTCCCCGACCGAACGTGATCCTGTTGTTGTTGGACGACGCCGGATGGAAGGACGTCGGGAGCTTCGGGGGGCGGATGAAGACGCCCCATCTCGATCGGCTCGCGGCGGACGGGATGCGGTTCACCGACTGTCACTCGCCCGCGCCAAATTGCTCGCCGTCGAGGGCCGGGATTTTGACCGGGCGGATCCCGGCGCGGGCGGGGATTTACAGTTACCTGCCACCGGGACACCCGATGCATTTGCGGGGGGAGGAAACGACGGTGGCGGAGTTGGCTCGGGACACGGGTTATCGGACCGGGCACTTCGGCAAGTGGCACCTTTCCGAACTGGAGAATGACGACCAACCGGGGCCGCTCGACCAGGGGTTCGAGTATTCGCTGGGGACGAGCAACAACGCGTCGCCGAGTCACCGGGACCCGGTGAACTTTGTCCGCAACGGCGAGCCGGTCGGGAAGGTGGAAGGTTACTCATGTCAGATCGTGGTGGACGAGGCGATCGGATGGATCGAATCGGTGCGGGGGGTGGCGGGGAAGGGCGATGACGGAGCGGATGATCGCGATGAGAAACGTCAGGCGGCGGAGCCGTTTTTGGCATGCCTTTGGTTCCACGAGCCGCACACGCCGATCGCTTCGCCGCCGGAGATGATCGACGCGGTCCAGCAGCGGGAACCGGGAATCAGTCGCCGCCGGGCCACCTACTTGGCGAACCTGGAAAACGTCGATGCCGCGGTGGGCCGGTTGCTGGAGCGGATCGAACGCTTGGGCATCGCCGATGACACGGTGATCTGGTTCACCTCCGACAACGGCCCGTTGCGAGCGGAATCGCGGGGACCGTTGCGGGGGGTGAAATCGAACGTTTGGGAAGGCGGACACCGGGTCCCGGGCGTGATCCGATGGCCGGGCCGCGTCGCGGCGGGGAGCGAGTGCGACGTTCCGGTCAGCGGGGTCGACTTCCTGCCGACGTTTTGTGCGATGGCGGGGGCCGAACTTCCGGGCGATCGGGAGATCGACGGGGTGAGTTTGATGTCGTTGTTGGAAGGCCGCGGCGATGAGTTTCGCCGCGACACGCCGCTGTACTGGTTCTTCTATCGGCTGAACCCGTCGTTGGCGATCCGCGACGGGGATTGGGCGCTCGTCGCCCGGACGAATGACGCCGAGCGGCCGAAGGCACACCCGTTAACGCGTGAAGACATGCCACGAATTCTCGAATCGAAACCGGTTTCGTTTCGGCTGTTTGACTTGGGTGAAGAGATCGGGCAACGACGCGACTTGGCGGACGACCGGCCGAGGCGGTTCTCGGAGATGCGACGGAAGATGATCGAACTGCACGCCGACGTGTTGCAGGACGCTGTCGAGTGGCAGATTCCCGCCGAGTATCGGGCCGACGCGCGGCGACGGGTTTGGGATTCGAATTGAGCGGCGAGAACGGCTGACTTACCGCACCGCCGATGCGGAGTCGCGGCGACCGTTCAGGGGGCCGCGCCGAACGGGGCGGTTCCGCCAAACACGGGGCGGGTCGGCACCGGATGGTACTTGGGCCACGGGACGGGATCTTCCTTTTCCCCGCCGACGTCCTCACCAGCGTCACACGCGAACACGTCACACGCGAAC
>JAWLFY010000002.1:90059-103395 GCA_041685355.1 Pirellulaceae bacterium
CGTCACACGCGAACACGTCACACGCGAACGGGTGGCAGGCGAACGGGTCGCCCACGAGTTGATCGTGCACCGCCTCGCCGTCGCGGTTCGGGGCGAACTCAGGCCAGGCAAGTCCGTTGTCCCGATGCGACTCGTCGAGCCCGTACGTTTCCTCACTCCGGTCGGACGGGGGCATCGGCCCGCGGGCATGTTTCATCGGCCCGCCGGCCTGTTTCATCGGCCCGAGCAGGCCACCAAGGTCGTCCGGGTCGTGGTAACGTTCGCTGGGAAGATTGAGAGCGACACAACCGGGGTGGATCACCAACGTCATCCAGCACGCCAGCGTCGCGAGAGCGTCCGGCACGTGGCGAGGTCGCGGCGATCGCCGCGGCCGCGGGTGGCTCCCGGGGCCGCGTTCGCCGGCGGTTCCCGATTGCGATAGCTTGAGATGGCGATTGAGACGCGACATACAGATGTCTCTCCGGACCGCCGACGTGGCGGTCCGGTGTGTTCGGTGTGAGGACCCCCCCTCGTGATGACACTTATCTCATTGAATCGGACGATCGAGGCGGTCAATTGAGAAATTCCGTTTCGACCCGCCAGGTCGGCGGCCAAGATCGGAGGTCTTTCGTCGAAACGCATCATGCTCCGACTGTTTCCGTGTTTCCCAGCCACATTCGGAAGTTTGTAGGTGACTCGCTGTGACCCGTGAGGATTCGATGACGCTTCTCGAAGATCGGCCGGGGATCGAGCGGGGGAGCCGTGGTGCCCGATCGTTTGCGGGTCGGGCGGTCGGCGGCGTGGTCGGTTTCACCGGTTGGGCGTTTGAGCTCGCGTCGTTGGTGGTTTTCCTGTCGGTGCTGACCGCGATCCCGCTGTTGCAATTGATCGCGTTCGGTTACTTGCTCGAGGTTTCGGGGCGGCTCGCGTCGGGCGCGACGCTCGGATCCGCGTTGTCGCACCGGCGGGAGGCGGGGCGAATGGGGTTGGCGGCGATCGGCCTCTGGGTCGCTTCGTTACCCGTTCAGTTGATCGCGCATTGGGAATCGGTGGCGACGGTGATCGATCCCGGATCACGGCAAGCTTCGCGGCTATGGTCGGCGGCGGTCGTGATGGCGGTGGTCGCGATCGTCTACCTGGTTTGGGCGTGGGCCCGCGGGGGACGGTTGCGGCATTACCTATGGCCCGAACCGATGCGTTTCGCCCGGGAGTCATGGCGATGGCGGACGTGGCGAGACGTCCCCGATCGGTTGGGGGCGTTCACGTCGTCGCTGCGTCTGCCGGGCCGATTTTGGATGGGGGTCCGTGGCGTCGCGGGGACGCTGGTTTGGTTGCTCCCGGCGATGGTGATCATCGTCGCGAACCGCCAGGGCGAAACCGGGTTGGCGGGACTGATCGGCGGGTTGGCGTTGGTCGCGCTCGGGGTGGTGTTGATGTACCTGCCGATGTTGCAAGCCAACTTTGCCGCCGAGAACGACTGGCGGTCGTTGTTCGCGGTGCGAACGGTCCGACGTGATTTCCGGCGGGCGCCTTGGGCGTGGCTGCTTGCGATGGGGTTCGGGTTGGTCGTGTTCCCGATCCCGCTTTATTTGCTGAAGATCGAGGCGACGCCTCGCGAGGTGATGTGGTTGCCCTGTTTGGCGTTGGTCGCGATGGCGTTGCCGGCGCGGATGGCGTTCGGGTTGGCGTTACGCCGGGCGCGACGCCGCGGGGAGCCGGTCGGCGTGTGGGCCGCCGTGTCGCGATGGGCGGTCCGGTTTTTGATGCCGGCGATCGTCGCCATTTATTTGACGGTGCTGACCGTGTCGCAGTCCACCAGTTGGGACGGGTTGCAGACGTGGGTCCGCCAACACGCGGTGTTGATCCCCGTGCCGTTCGTCGGTGTTTGACGCGTCGGCGGATATGTGGCCCGTTTCGGATACGGGGCGAGGGGTCACGCCGCGCGGCGTGCTTGATGGGCTTTGCGGCTCGCCGACTCGATCCCTTCGCGGGCGACGGCGGCCGAGCCGCGTTCCAGCGGCGACGGGTCGGCATACCAGGCTCTCCGTTCGATCGCTTGCAGTACTTGTTCGGCGACGTTCACGGCACGGGCACCGGCGGCGCCGTCGACGGTCGGCGCGATCCCGGTTTGGATGCTGATCACCCAGTCGTGCAGCTCGTCGAGGATCGCGTTGCGGGGTTCGAGGTTGATCGTTTCGCACCGCAGGCGTTGGGAGAACAGGGTGTCCGCATAGCCGATCGGGTTATCGACTTCGGCGGCGAGGTCGAACGAGCGATCGACGAGGGAGTCGCACGGCCGAACGACCGAGAGCGTGGGGCCGGAGAAGTCGAGGTCGGCGAACCCGTGGCTGCCGAAAAGCTGCATCGTGCGGGTCGGTTCGGGGCTCACCCGGGAGGCTTTGAGGTTGGCGACGAGTCCGCAGCCGAACTCGATCCGCGCCTCGGCGAGGTCTTCGTGGGGGCTGACGACCGCGAGGCCGCTGGCGGAGACCGAGGTGACGGGGGCGTCGGTCATCGAGAGGACGAGATCGAGGTCGTGGATCATCAGATCCATCACGACGCCGACGTCGAGGCAGCGGCCGGGGAACCGCGAGGCCCGCACGGCTTCGACAAATTTGACGTCGACGGCCATGTCTTCGACGGCGGTGAAGGCGGGGTTGAACCGTTCCACGTGGCCGACTTGGAGGGTCAGGCGTCGGGCGGCGGCGAGCATCGCCAGACGCCGCGCGTCGGTGGCGTCGGAGGCGAGCGGTTTCTCGACGAACAGATGCTTGCCCGCTTTGAGCAGCGTCTTGGCGATCTCCGCGTGGTCCGGCGTCGGGGCGGCGATCACGGCGGCGTCGATGCGGCCGATGCAGTCGCGGTAGTCGGCGAAGGTCGCCGTCTCGAATTGGCGGTGGATCTGGTTCCGCGCCTCGGGCATCGGGTCGCACACGGCGACGAGGTCCGCGCCGTCGACCTGGGAGAGAAGCTTGGCGTGGATCCGCCCCAAATGTCCCGCCCCGATGATGGCGATGCGTAGTCGACTCATGCCGCTTTCCTTCGACGATCGCGGCCACGACCGTGTCGTCCGCCGCTGGAGTTTTCCAAGAAATCAAACAGGTGTTTTAGGACGGGCCGGACCGGGCCGTCCGCCAGCAGTTGGGCTTTGGCGGACTCGATCCCGACGCGTCCGCGGTATAGCAACTTGTAGGCGGCGTTGAGGACGCGGATGTCGTCGGCCGCGTAGTCGTTCCGTTTCAGACCGACGACGTTGACGCAGCGTGGTCGGGTCGGTTGGCCTTCGACGATCATGTACGGGGGGACATCGTGGAGCACGCGGCTCATCGCGCCGACGAAGCTGAGCTGGCCGATCGAGGCGAAATGATGGATCCCGACACCGCCCGCGATCGTGACGTCGTTCCCGATATGGACGTGGCCGCCGAGCATGCAGTTGTTGGCGATCACGATGCGGTCGCCGAGACGGCAGTCGTGAGCGACGTGGGACCCGGTCATGAAGTAGTTGTTGTCGCCGACTCGGGTGACGCCCTCTTCTTTCTCGGTCCCGCGGTTGACGGTGCAGTATTCCCGGAAGACGTTGCCGTCACCGATTTCGACCCGCGTCGGTGACCCTTGGTAGCTCACGTCTTGCGGGTGCGACCCGATCACGACGCCGGGGAAAATGTGATTCCCCTCGCCGATCGTGGTGACGCCCGAGACGACGACATGATCCTCGATGAGGGTGTCATCACCGATTCGGACGTCGGGGCCGATCACGCAAAAATGGCCGACGCGGACGTTCCTTCCGAGCCGGGCCCGCGGGTCAACCACGGCGGTTTGGGCGATGATGGCACTCATGAGTTTCTCCGGCAACGGTTGATTCCAAGATCCCTTACGCGGCGCGGCGGGCGTCGTGGGCGGCGGTGGCCAGGCGATCGGTTTGGCGAGATCGTTCGTGTAGGGCGCGGGCGAGCATCGCGTTGAGCCGGTGACCGCCGCGGTGGGAAACGAAGTGGCCCACCAAGTCGGCGGCGACAAGCGACAGGTCGCCGATCATGTCGAGCGTCTTGTGCCGCGCGCACTCGTTGCGGAACCGCAACCGGTTCTCGATCGGACCGTCCGCCCCGAACACCAGCAAGTCACGATGGGTCACGTGCGAAGCGACGCCCCGTGCGCGGAGCTGGTCGGCTTGCGATTGGGTGACGAACGTTCGGGCCGGCGCGATTTCGTGGACGAAATCGCTCGGGTTCAGCCGGCAGCGATACGTCTGGTCGCCGATCGGAGAGGCTTCGTCGTAGTGAAGCCGATACTCGAAGCGGGTCTCCCCGTCGATCGACGGCAGACCCTCGGCCCAACTCCCCTCCAACTCGACCCGGATCGGTTCGGTCACCACAAGCCTTCGCCGCGGGAGGGCTTGCACGATCAACCCGGATTCACGGAGCGCGTCGACGTAAGGGCGACTGCTGCCGTCGAGACCGGGGAGTTCTTCGGCGTCGATCGAGACCAAGCAATTGTCGATCTCGAGCGCGGCCAAGGCGGCCATCAGGTGTTCGACCATCTGGAAACGGGCCGCTCCCGATTCCAAGTTAGTACGAAACCGGCAGTCGCGGGCGTGATCGACCGTCGCGGGGCACGTGGGTTGGCCGGGAAGATCGGCGCGGATCATCCTCACCCCGGTGCCCGCCGGGGCGGGGTCGATCCGGACGAGCACTTCCCGGCCGCTCCAATAGCCGCGCCCGCTGACTTCACAGCTGGCCGCGATCGTGTGTTCGTTCCGTAAAGGGGTCACGCGTCGGCCTCCCTGCCGTCACGTCCATGAAACATTTCCTGTCCCGGGCCGTCACCGATGCGACGTCGGGGCGGTGTCCGCAGCGGTCGGGGGCGGTTTCGAGACGGCGACCGGGGTCGCCATCCCACACCACCGCAGGCCCGATACCGCGGGGAAACCTTAACGCGACTGGCTCGAAGACGGGGGGCTCGCGACGCGGTCCATCGTCTTGTCCAGGTACTGCATCACGCCGGTGGTCATGTCGAGTCCCTTGTCGTGGTAGACGATGTTCTTCATCACGCCACGGATCACCGAATCGCCCTGTTCCAGATTCATCTCTTCGCTGTTGTAGCGAAGGACCAAATTGATGTCGTGGTACTCGGCCAGGAACTTCACGCCGGCGACGATCTTCTGGTAGTTCTCGTAATAGATCTGCGCTTCGGCGTCGGAGAGTTCCTTCCGCTTGCGGGCCATCTCGAGTCGCAGTTTCGACTCCATCGAAGCGACGAGCTCTTCTTGTTGCGAGTAGTCGGGCGTGCCGACCTTAAACGTCTTGAGCTGCTCGGCGGCCTGCTTCAGCTCTTCCCGTTTGCCTTGCAGTTGCCCGTCATACGTTTTGAGCTCGTTCTCGATCTTCTCGACCTGGGCGCGGATCCCCGGGTGCTCTTTGAAGATCTTCGCGACGTCGACCACCGCAATCCGGTGGGACGACTTCTCCTGGGCCGAGGCCAACGAACCCCAACCGGTCAGACTCACGATGGCCGCGGTGATGGCCAGTTTGCCGAAAAATCGCACGTTCGCTCTCCTTGCGTGGTCAATGCGAATCCAAACCGTGACCTCGTGTTTGGTCACGGCGAGCGGGCTTCCGTCACCCGTCGCCATGGCACGTCGGTCAGCACGCCGTCACGAAGCCGGCATGCACGAATTCGCTTCGGATTCTGTCAACCCGTGTCACGGGCGTAAAGGTCGATCGGGCCCGATCCGGGCGTCCGCCGAAAAAAGTTTTCGGGAGACAATGCCGGATCAGGGGCGTTTTCCGAGTTCGATCGGCAACTCGGTCCGTCGCCCCTCCCGTTCGACGACGACGTTCACGGTGTCTCCCGGAGACCGTTCCCGGAGCGTCTCCAGGACGTCCGAGGATCGACCGATACGTCGATCCCCGAGCCGCCGCAGGAGATCCCCTTCGCGGACCCCGCTGCGGTCAGCGGGGCCGTCAGGAACTGTCCCGGAGATCACCACGTCTTCACCGCGGTCGGCCAGGGTGACGCCCATGAACGCCGTCATTTGACGGCGAATCCGGAATCGCCTGTCCGTTTCCGCGTAGGCGGGGGGATCGGTCCGGGTCGCCAATCGCATCGTGGCGCCACAGACCATATCGGTTATCCGATTGATACCACCGAAATCGATTTTTTCGAATTTGTCGCTCGGGCGGTGATAGTCGGCGTGCAACCCGGTGAAGAAGAAGAGCACGGGGATGCCCGCTTCGTAAAACGATTGGTGATCGCTCGGTCCGTAACCGGTGGCGACCTTGTACAGATCGAAGCCGACCTCCTCGTTGACTTGGTCGACGAGCGACTCGAGTCCGTCCGCGGTGCCGGTCCCGTACACGGTCAGCTCGTTGTCCCGCAACCGACCGACCATGTCCATGTTGACCATCGCGACGGTCGATTCGAGCGGAAAGCGGGGATCACGAACGTAGCGTTTGCTCCCCAGCAGCCCTCGTTCCTCGCCGGTGAAGGCGATGAACAACAGCCGCCGATGATCGGTCACCGTCGCGAGCGACCGCGTCAGCCGGTCGGCGGCGGCGATCAGCGTCACGGTCCCGCTACCGTTGTCGTCTGCCCCGGGGTGGATCGCGATCGTGCCCGGGGCGAGCGACCCGTAACCGCCCATCCCGACGTGGTCGTAGTGCGCCCCGACGACGACGGTCTGGTCCGCGAGTGCCCCCTTCCCCGGGAGCACGCCCAGGACGTTGTCGCTGACGGCGGATGTCGGCCGCAGCGCGACCTGCATCTCGACCGTTACGCCGTCCAGTGCCGCGCTGGCGGGCCGATATTGCTCTGCGATCTGTCGCTCTATCGCGTAGAGTCCGCGGCCGGTGGCGGCGGTGACGAGCCGGTCGGCGGTGTCGCGGGCGATCGAGACGACCGGAATCGTCGTCGACTCGTCGGCCCGCGGACCGGCTTCGGAAACGCCCATCAAGCCGCGGCGGGCCGCTTCGATGTCTTCTGCTAAACCACGCCGCGTCGATTCGATCGCTTCCAGCCGCTCCGTCAGCCGCTGACGGATTCGTTCCGCCTCGTCCGGCAACTCGTTTCGTTGCTTGACGGTTCGTTCCGAGCGTCTCCGCTCGGCCTCGATCTGCGACTCCAACGATCGTACCGACGCGTCGATGCTTTCCGAATCGTTGACCAGCAACACGGCCGCGGCGCCATGCGCGATCGCGTTGGCGACCTTGGTCGCGAAGTACGCATGCCTGGTCGTTTCGGTGCCCTCGAAGGGGCTCTCGGGGTCGCCCGGCCCCGGTTCCTTGCGAAGCACCATCACGGCCTTCCCTTCGACATCGAGGCCTTCGTAATCGTCGTAGCCGAGCTCGTCCGCCGTGACCCCGTACCCCGCGAACACGAGCCCGCCTCGGAACTCGGCCTCCCGCTTCCCGACCGCCATCGGCATGAAGTCGTCGCCGAGCTCTCCGGCCCACGACTCGGGTGCCGGTTCCGTGTCTCCGGATCCCGTGTCCTGTGAGCCCTGGTTCTCCGATCCGGTGTCCTGTGATCCGGTGTCCTGTGAGCGTGACGTGTCACCCCATCGGGACGCGTCGCCCGAAATGACCAACCGGTTTTCGTCCGCCGCCCCGGGCCGGGCGCCGACGTCGATACTCACCGGCTGGAAGGGGCCGCCGTCGATCAGGTCGGTCCGCAAGCCGATCTGACGGAAACGATCGGCGATGTGTTCGGCCGCGACCCGGATCGTCTCGTCGACGGAGCTGCGGCCCCGCAGGTCGTCCCCGGTCAAGAACTCGAGGTCGTCGCGAAGGCGATCTTGCCAATCGGTGTCCGAGTCCGCCGTGACGTCGGGGTCAGTCGTGACGTCGGCGGCGGATGGCGGTTGGGCGAACCCGTGCGGGGCCAAAAGGACTGACACAAAGGCGGCGAACATCCACCGCCACACCGCATCTTGGAGCCCGGAGCGAACAACACGGAGGGGATCCCGTATGCGGCTGGACCTGGCGCACGCGGGTACCGCGGCGGTGGAACGACACATCATCGATCACCCCTTCGAGGCTAAGATCAGGGCAGCGCCTTTTCGTTACGTTGGACGAGCCATAACAAGATCGGGCTGGCGACGAACATCGAGCTGTAGGTCCCGACCACGACACCGACAACGAGCGCGAATGCGAACGCGTGGATCCCAGCGCCGCCGAAGGTGTACAGCAACACGACGACGAGCAGCGTCGTCAACGAGGTGAGCAACGTCCGGCTGAGCGTCAGGTTGATACTCTGGTTGATCATCTCGCCGGTTAACCGCGGCGCTTTCCCCTTGGTCTCCCGGATCCGGTCAAAGACGACGATCGTGTCGTTGAGCGAATACCCGATGATCGTCAGCAGCGCCGCGACGACGGTGAGGCTGATCTTGAACGGGTCGATCAACAGAAATCCGAGAAAATCCGCGAGCCAATAACTGATGGCGATCGCCCCCAAGGTGACGGTCACATCGTGCACCAGCGCGGCGACCGCGGCGAACCCGAAGATCACCCGTTGGAAGCGGAACCAGATGTACCCGATGATACAAAGCAGGCTGGCGAACAGGGCCCCCAGCGCGCGACCGATCATGTCGCCGGCGACCCGGGCCCCGACGCTGCTGCTGCTGATCCAAACCGCTTCGCCTCCCATCTTTTCGCCGAGTCGCCCCATCACCGCATCGGCACGGGCGGCCTCGAGCGGCATCGTGACGCGCCACTTGGGGAATGACAACGACGAGCCCTCGTTCCAGGTTTTGACGGCTTCCGCTTCCTGTTGCGTTTCCGACGGGTCGTCGTAGTCGGAGGCGATGGGACGGACCGTGACCGCGCGGTCGGTCAGCGGCACACCGGCCTCGTTCGCCGCGTTGACGACTGCCGCGATCAGCGACTTGGAGTTGATCGTCGCCTTGTCCTCGCGACCCTCGATGCCGAGTTCGATCGTCCGCGACGTCGAAACCGAATCGCCCCCCGACGCCGGTTCCTCGTCTTCGGCAGTGTCCTCGCTGTCTTCGCCAGTGTCGTCGCTGTCTTCGGCAGTGTCGTCGCTCTCTTCGGGCGCGGCGTCGTTTTGAGCCGCGGTCAAACGGACGCCGTTGGGGTGATCTCGCGTCGGGTCACGTGGGGATTGCGGGTCACGTGGGGATTGCGGGTCACGTGGGGGGTGGCGGAACGACAGGTCAGGATCGGTGCCGATCTCGACCTCGTAGGTGACCATGCCGATACTGGCGTCCTCGGCGAACCCGTCTTGGATCGTCCGTTTGAGCCGATCGATATCGTCGACCGAAGAGTCAACTTTATAGACGGTCCCGTCGGGGACGCCGTCCATGCTGACGCCGTTGACGGTGAACTGGACGCCTTCTTGGGGATCGGACGCGAGCGCGTTACCGACAATTTGGCGAACCTGCTCGGTCGTCGTCGGGTTGTCGAGCCGGAACTGGACCGACGAACCGCCGGCGAAGTCGATATCGAAGATCCCGCGACCGCGGGCGTACAGGCTGACGACGCCGACGCCGACGAGGACCGCCGAGAGGGCGAGGCTGAATCGGCCCTTGCTGACGAAATCGAACTGACCGCCACCGGCCGCTGTCGCGCGGATCGAGTCGACAAAGTCCATCATGCTCAGCGACAGCAGGCCGCGTCGTTCGGCCAAGTTGAAGATCAGCCGCGACATGTAGATCGCGGTGAACATCGAGTACAGGATCCCGAGGATCAACGTCACCGCGAACCCGCGGATCTGGTCGGTGCCGATCGCGTACAGCACGATCGCGGTAATCAGCGTCGTCAGGTTCGCGTCGACGATCGTCGTCGTCGCCCGTCCGAACCCGTTGCGGATCGCCATCCGCGGTTTCGCCCCTTTCTTGAGCTCTTCACGGATCCGTTCGAAGATCAACACGTTCGCGTCGACCGACATCCCGACGGTCAGTACGAGCCCCGCGAGCCCGGGAAGGCTGAGCGGTTGATTGATCAGCACCATCGTCCCCAGGATCAGCCCGATGTTGAGCACCAAAGCGAGACAGGCGACCACTCCCGCGAATCGGTAATAAACGAGCATGAACAGCAGCACGAGTCCGAGCGCGACGGCGATCGACGTCACCCCTTTCTGGATCGTGTCGGCCCCGAGGGTCGCGTCGACTTGGTTCTCGGCGATCGGTTCGGGGGTCAGCGCCGCGGGGAGTTGGCCGGCTTCGAGAATGTCGACCAGTCGCCGCACCTCTTCGCGGGTGAAGTTCCCCGTGATCCGGCCTTCCCGCGCGATCGGCTGTTGGATCGACGGGGCGGAGAGCAGGGTGTCATCGAGAATGATCCCCAACCGCCGTTGGCGGTTGCCGACCGGGGCGTTGTTGGTCGTCAGGGCACGGAACCTCGGGGACCCGGCATCGGTAAGGTTGAACGCGACGGCGGGCCGGCCTTGCTCGTCGAAGGTGCTCGCGGCGAACGAAAGGTCCTCCCCCAAAATATCGAGGCGAGGGTTGATCACCATCAACGTTTCCAGCCCCGAGATGTTCTCCCGATCGAGCCAGTTCGCGATCCGGGATTCGCTCTCTTCCCCGAGCAATTCAGACGGCAACTCGACGATCTCTCCGGTGTCGGCGTTGCGGAGGATGGCGTTGCTGACGTCGACCCGCAGCGGACGGTCCTCCGTGGCCTCGCGGCCGACCGTGACCCAGCGGCCGTAGAGCGGGTCGTCGGGGGAGCCGACGATCGGGGAGCGGCGGACCGCCCCGTCCTCCGATTGGGCCTGCTCGATCGCACGGTCGATGATCGGCTGATGGTCAGCCTGGTTGGCAAGGATCGCGAACCGCAAGATCCCCGCTTCTTCGACCAACTGCTTGATCCGATCGACTTCTCGTTGGTCGACTTCGGGGACGATGATCTCGATTTGCGTGTCCCCGTAGGGCCGGATCACGATCTCCTGCGTACCGCTCGGGTTGATCCGATCGGTCAACGGTTGGACGAACGATCGCGAGGTGATCCGCGTGCCGCCATCTTCGCCGCTGGCCGCTTGCTTCTGCGGGTCGATCTCATAGACCAGGATCGTCCCCCCGCGGAGGTCGACGCCGAGCCCCGGGCGTTTCAGGCTGAGGACGACGATCGAAGCCGTGATCGCCAGCAAGACGAACCCGAAACGGGTCGCCTCGTTTGGCATTTTGAGCTTTTTCGCGAAGAACCTCCCCACGACGAACGGCAGAATCATCACGGCGAGCGCCGAGACGACCGTCAGCAACTGCTGGCCCGAGATCCCGTCGTCCTGATCGGCACCCGGCCCGACGTCGGACTGGGCCAAAGGGGCGACGAGGCTCGTCAGGTCGAGCGTCGAGAGGGCGCCAAAGGCGTCCGCGATCAGGGAGCAGTCCATCGTCATGTTCTAAGGGGAAAGGGATGGCGAATCACCGCCCGAAGCCCTCGTGGCTGTCGCGCCGGTCCGCTGGTTGGTCTCGGTCGAATCCGGTATCAATCGGAACCGGAAGCCGGTTCTTTGGTCTTCGATTCTTTCTCTTTGTCCTTGGGCGGCGTCGTGATTTTCGCGATCGCCGACCGGTTCACCTTCAGCCGCGTGTTGCTGCTTTCGTCGACGCGTAGGGTGACGACGTCGCTATCGGCCGCCGTCGCCACCACCGTCCCGTGAATCCCCCCCACCGTGACGACCCGGTCGTTCTTCTTCAACGACGCCATCATCTTCGCTTCCTCCGCCCGACGGCGCCGCTCGGGGGCGATGAACGTCAGGTAGAAAATCAACAACAACCCGACCGGGAGGATCAACGGGTTGCTTAGCATTCGCGTGATGAAGTCCCCATCTTCCGCCTGAGCCAACCACGCGGTGGTGGCGACTCGAAGCCACGCCACATCGGTGAGCATCCCGCCGCCAGAAACCACGCGGTCGACGTCAGCAGCTCGAGAGATCCCTCCGCCGCCGGTCGACGCGAGGAAGGTCAGGTCGGGAAAGTTCAACGAAATCGCCTGAAGGGGTCCACGAAACGGATGCGGCATGATATGGAAGCGTTTTTTTCGTCACAAGCCCATCCATCGCTTGTCACCCCGTCTGACCCGCCGATCGGGCCCTGCTGATGCGACTCGAATTCCCTGCCTGGCCGCCACAATGGCCCGAAATCGACGTCGCGGTCGCCGATTCGCTCCGCTCGGGAGATTGGGGGAGATATCGGTCGGAAAGCCACCGCCGGCTCCGAGAACGGCTCGCCGAGCTGTTTCGCCCTCCCATCCGAACGCCGATCGCGTCCCCGGAAGGCGGCCTTTCCGCGGACGCTCCCTCTGTCACCAGCGATCACCTTCCCCCGAACGTCCGGCTTTGTTGCAGCGGTACCGCGGCGGTCGAACTGGCGCTTCGCGCGGCCGGGGTCGGCCCCGGCGATGAGGTGATCCTCGCGGCGTACGACTATCCGGGCAACTTCCGCTGCGTCGAACTGGTCGGCGGCCGTCCCGTGCTCGTCGATGTCGTGCCCGGAGGCGTGACGATCGATCCGGCCGGGCTCGAAGCGGCCGCGGGGGACCGGGTCAAAGCGGTCATCGTCTCGCACCTCTACGGCCAACCGGCGGCGTGGGGGCCGATCGCGGAGATCTGCAAGCGGCACGGCTGGGTCACGATCGAAGACGCTTGCCAAGTCCCGGGAATGACGATCGACCGCCACCAAGCGGGGCTCCCGCACCCGACAGGCTCCCCCTACCCGGCGGGCTCGCTCGGTGACTTGGCCGCGATCAGCTTTGGCGGCAGCAAGCTGCTCACGGCCGGCTCGGGAGGGGCTTTGATGACAAAAGACTCAAGAATCGCTTCGCGGATGAACGCGTGGATCGACCGGCCCAGCGACAGCTATCCGCTAAGTCCCCTGCAGGCGGCCGTCTTGCTGCCGCAAATCGAGCGATTGAGCGAGTGGAACCGGCGACGCCGAGAGACGGTGACGTTCCTCCAACGGAACTGGGGGGAACGTTTGCCGGACTGGACGCCCGTCGGTCCGATTCAAAACGGGACCTTCGAAGGCGGACCCGCGTGGGCGGAATCTGGTCGAGAGGAATCTGGTCACGAATCTGGCCTTAGCCGAGGCGACGGCGAATCGGCCGAACCTGCGTTCTACAAGTTCGCTTGGCTCGCACCGTCTGCATCCCACCGTCGACACCTCGTCAGCCGAGCGGAGCAGGCCGGGATCCCGATCGGTGAGGGGTTTCGGTCGATGCATCGGGCGAGCGAACGAAGGTGCCGCCGAGCGTCGTCGCTCCGTTACGCCAAAGCGGCAGGCGATCGGCTTTGCGTCCTGGATCACCGAGCACTGATGCTTCCGGCCGATCGCCACCAGCGACTCCTCGATGCTTTGACGAGACTTCACGGCTTTGACGAGACTTCACGGCTTTGACGAGAC
>JAWLFY010000002.1:103495-109238 GCA_041685355.1 Pirellulaceae bacterium
TCACGCTCTCAGTGCCGATCCGAAAAGAGGTCCGACCCTTTGCAGATTTCCAGCTGACATTCCGTGAAACGGCTTTTCCGCGTCCTTGGGTGACTACCGGCTCGCTCCAAGAGAGGGGCGGACCCCTATTCGGATCGGCGCCCAACCCGCATAGGGCTGTCAGTGACTCGCTCCGCTGGCAACCGACACGCTGGTTGGCGGCATCAAGGTGGAAAGTCCCGCGACACTTCCCGCGCCCCCCAACTCTTTTTTCGCCGTCTCGGCCCGGTCAAGTTCCCCGCGAACGATCGGGACCTCGCGGGGGGCTTGAATCCCGATCGCGACCCGGTTTCCCGAGACCCGATTCACCGTCAGCACGATATTGTCACCAATGAGAAGCTGTTCGCCTTCTTTTCGACTGAGCACCAACATGGTTTTCCTTCTCCGTGTCATGGATGCCGAACCGGGCGTCTGGCGACGGGCCGGTTCGTGGTTGGTGGGCAAGGCACTCCCTCGCCCGACAAATCCTATTCGACCGTCAAAATCCGTTTCGCTCTTGGCGACTCGAAGGACAGAGGCCTGATCCGCGTCGCAAGTCGGACGCAAGTCGCAAGTCGGACGCAAGCATGACCCAAACCTTACATTTGCGGCAGGTTTCCCTAACAAAACCCTTTGAGTGAACAAATGCCGTGCCAAGGGTCGCTCCGTTCTCGTCTCGATTGGCGTTTACTTGAGCGAAATGTCGAAAAAACTGGAAAATGATCGCTCGCGGTGGTGACTTCCTGACGTTTCGATAGGGAATCGCCCACCGGGATTGATCCGTTTCCAAACAAGGTGGTCGAAAGTGACACAGGCCGTCTCAAAGTGAGATTTCCGAGTCCCGTCCGATTCCACCTCGCCAGATGTCTGTTGAGACGCCCGACGCTTGGAGGAGTATCTGGTCCCTGTGTGACACGATTGGTCACGCAAGGCTCGGATTCGGTAAAGTTTTCCTGGCGAGGGGCGGCCAGAGAGATCGCAACGTCGGTCGGGTCGGCTCAAGTGCGGCGCCCCGTTTTGGCTCCGGCGGTTTGGGTTTGGCGGTTTGGGTTTGGCGGTTTGGGTTTGGCGGGTTCCTTCCACCTCGGCGAATCGGGCTAGGCGAAGTGTTGCCGCAGCGTTTCTCTTGTGGGTCGATCGACCGCCCCCCGTTCGGTGATGATCGCGGTCACGAGTTCCGCGGGGGTGACGTCGAAGGCGGGGTTCAGGACGGCGGCCGCTTCGGGGACGACCGTTCGGTCTCCGAAGCGTGAGACCTCTTCCCGGGCGCGTTGTTCGATCGGGATGTCGTCGCCGCGGGCGAGCGACCGATCGAAGCTGCTGGAGGGGATCGCGACGTAGAACGGGATGTTGTGGTGTCGGGCGAGCACGGCGAGCGGGTAGGTGCCGATCTTGTTCGCGACGTCGCCGTTGGCGGCGACCCGGTCGGCGCCGACGATCACGGCATCGACGCGGCCTGCCCGCATCAGGCTCCCGGACATCGAATCGGTGATCACGGTTACCGGGACGCCGGCTTGGGCCAGTTCCCATGCCGTCAGTCGAGCCCCTTGGAGCAGCGGGCGGGTTTCGTCGGCAAAGACTTCGAACCGGTGTCCTTCGCGGTGGAGTTGATAGAGCGGGGCGAGGGCGGTTCCCCACATCGACGTGGCGAGGCCGCCGGCGTTGCAGTGGGTCAGGATCCGACGGGCCGACGCCAAGCGTGGCGCCCCGTTCCGACCGATCGCCTGGCACATCGCCCGGTCTTCGTCGTGGATTTGCCGCGCTTCGGCGAGGAGGCGATCGGGGAGTTCGTCGTCGCCGGTGGTCGACTCGATCACGCCGCGGATGCGGTCGAGGGCCCAGAACAGGTTGACCGCCGTGGGGCGGCTGGTCGCCAGGAACTCGATCGCGTGCAAGTAGGCATCCCGCGTCCGAAGTCCGTCCGCGTCACGGGCGAGCGTCACGGCGTAGGCGGCGGCGATTCCGATCGCCGGGGCGCCGCGGACGACGAGCCGCCGGATGGCGTCGTGGGCTTGGCCGACCGTTCGGCACGGGAAGCGGACGACCTGACTCGGCAGACGGGTTTGGTCGATCAGGTCGAGCGTCTCGTCGGCGAACCGGATCGTTTCGGCGTCGGTTCCGCCGGCTGGCGAATTCGCATCGGGTCGATCGTCGCCGGCTTGTTCGCGGTGCATACGGGGCCGTTTGTCAGGAGAAGTGAAAGCTATCGGCGTCTTCCTTCGGGGCCGCTTGGTACTGCAGCGGTTCCATGCTGCTGGCGGCCCGTCCCTGGCTCAGGCTTCGGACGGCGCCGGAGTAGCCGAATAATTCTTTCAGCGGGGCGTGGGCGGTGATCACGGTCATGTTGCCCCGCGTTTCGGTCCCGGCGACGATCGCCCGCCGTTGTTGCAGGTCGCCGACGATCTCGCCCATGTATTCTTCGGGGGTGGTCACTTCGACCCGCATCACCGGTTCGAGCAGGACGGGGCCGGCTTGTTCCATGCCGCGATCGAAGGCGTCGCCGGCGGCGATCCGGAAGGCGATCTCGTCGCTCCCTTCCTCGGCCGTTTCCGCCCCCATGACTTCGATCTTGACGCCGCTGAGGGGGAACCCGGCGATCATCCCGCCGCCGGCGGCCCGTTCACGGAGTTCCTCGGTGACGACTTGCCGGAGCGCCGGCGGCAGCGTCGTGTCGGCGGGGAGCCGGTCGAGCACGATCGGTTCGGCCGAGGTGTCCTCGAGCGCCGACAGCTTGCACGTCAGCCGCGCGAACATGTGGGTGCCACCCATCTGACGGTTGCACTGGCCGGTCACGGTCGCGTCGCCGCCGATCGTTTCGCGGTAATTGACCCGAGGTTTATAGAACTTGACGTTGAGCCCGAAATCGCGAGTCAGACGGTGCTGGATCACCTCGAGATGCAGTTCCCCCATCCCGCTGATGATCGTCTGGCCGACCTCTTCGTTGTCGATCGCCCGGAACGTCGGGTCTTGCCGCCGGAGCATCTCGAGGGTTTCGTCGAGCTTCTTTCGGTCGGCCGTGCTCTCCGGTTCGATCGCCATCGACAGCACCGTGTCGGCGAACTTGATGGTCGGCAACTCGATCACGGACTTCGGCTCACACACGGTATCGCCGGTGATCGCGAACCGGGGGCCGATGACACAGCAAATGTCGCCGGTTTGAACCGTTTCGGTTTGGCCGCTGCGGTCCTTCTTCGTGGCGTGGATCTGCCAGATTTGGGCGACGTTCTCTTTCTTGTCGCGATTCGGACAGTAGACCCGCGAGTTCTGTTTGAGCTGTCCGCTGTAGACACGGATCCAGTAATTGTCGCCGGTCTTCGCCGGGAGGATCTTGAACACGAGTCCACAAAACGGTTCCTCGGGGCTCGGCTTCCGCAACAGTTTCTTGTCGGGCTTCTTGGGATCGACCCCTTCGACCGGTGGCTGATCGAGCGGACTGGGGAGAAACCGGCCGACGCCCGTCATCAGCGGCTGGACGCCGATCCCATGCAGTGCCGATCCGCAAAACACGGGCTGGATCTTTTGCCCGACGCACCCTTGGCGGATCGCGGCGATCACCAGTTCTTTCGGGACCGGCTTCTCCTCCATCGCCAGGGTCATGGCCTCCTCGCTGAACTCGTAAACCGCCTCCATCAACTGTTCCCGCCACAATTGGGCGTCGTCGGCGAACTCAGGGGGAATGTCGGTCTCGACGACCTTTTTTCCCTCCGAATCCGGGTCGAATTCGAGCAATTTCATATCGATCAGGTCGATCACGCCTCGGAACGGGTCGGCGGTATGGGGCGGCCCTTTGCCGACCGGCAGTTCGACGGCGACGGGGCGTCCCCCGAGTCGTGGGCCGATGTCTTGAAACACCTCGTCGAAGTCGGCCCCTTCGCGGTCCATCTTGTTAATGAACACGATCCGTGGGACGCGATATCGATCGGCTTGGCGCCATACGGTCTCGCTTTGCGCTTCGACCCCCTCGCGGGCCGAGAACACGACGACGGCGCCGTCGAGGACCCGGAGGCATCGCTCGACTTCGGCGGTGAAGTCGACGTGCCCGGGGGTATCGAGCAGGTTGATGTTGAAGTTCTCCCACGCGTACTTCACGCAGGCGCTAAAGATCGTGATTCCCCGCTCTTGTTCTTCCGGGTCGTCGTCGGTGTCGGTCGTCCCGTAATCGACCCGCCCGACGCGGTGCTTTTGCCCGCTGAGGTACAACATCCGTTCGGTAACGGTCGTCTTCCCGGCGTCGATGTGGGCGATGATCCCGATGTTGCGAATTTTGGAAATGTCGATCGGCATGGGACAGACGGGGCGTGAGGGGGCGGGCGTGAGGGGCTGGCGTTCGGGTTGCGGCAACCGGACAGACGGCGAACGGGGATAACTTATCGCGGCGCATGAAAAACCGCGATCGGGCCCAAGGCTCCGGTCGCGGTCATTGAATCGTGGCGAAGGTCGAATCGTGGCGAAGGTCGATCGGGTCCGAAGATCGATCGGGTCAACGCGACCGCTACCAAGCGAAGTGGGCGAACGCCTTGTTGGCGTCGGCCATGCGGTGCGTGTTTTCGCGACGTGTGTAGGCGACGCCTTCCTTGTTGTAGGCGGCCATCAACTCATCGGCCAGTTTCAAGTGAGTCGGGCGCCCCTTCTTGTCACGGATGGCGTTGAGAAGCCAGCGAATCGCGAGACTCTGTTGACGGGCCCGGTTGACCTGCATCGGGACTTGGTAACTCGCCCCACCGACCCGCTTGCTGCGGACCTCGATGTACGGCTTGACGTTCTCGATCGCCCCTTCGAACATCTCGATCGGCTCGATCTCGGGGTTTCGCTTCCCCAGCTCGTCCAACGCGTCGTAAAAGACTTTCTGAGCGACGGTCTTTTTCCCGTCAAGCATCAGGCAATTCACGAACTTGCTGGCCAGCAGCGAGCCGTGTCGCGGGTCGCCTTTCATCTGCGAGCGGCTGGAGGTGATTCGTCCCATGAGTTTGCGTTCAAAAACTTTGGCTGGAGGGGGATCGGAATGGGGGCCGCTGGCACCGCGGCCGAGGAAAATCGGTGTCTGGCGGGACTACTTCTTCGCCCCGTAGCGGCTGCGGGATTGCTTCCGGCCTTCGACGCCGAGCGCGTCGCGACTCCCACGGACAACCTGATACCGGACGCCCGGCAAGTCACGGACACGACCGCCGCGCACGAGGACGATCGAGTGTTCTTGCAGGTTGTGGCCCTCGCCCGGGATGTACACCGTGACCTCTTTGCCGTTGCTCAGCCGCACCCGGGTGATCTTACGAAGTGCCGAGTTCGGCTTTTTCGGCGTCATCGTCCGCACCTGAAGACAAACACCCTGCTTTTGCGGGCATTTCTCGAGCACGGGTGCCTTGCTCTGCGATCCTTTGAGCTTCCGGCGTTTGCGGACGAGTTGATTAATGGTGGGCATGGAGCAAACGGTCGCGATGATTGATCGGGGCGGATGATTGATGGGGGCGGTTGATCGAAACCGAGGACCAACGACAGGCTTCTCCCGGCAGAGTCAAGCGGACGATTATCCCGTTGCGGCACGGGGTGTCAAGTGCTGATCGACCGCCGACGGCGGGTGGCACCTGTCGCCGATCCGTGGGTGGAAGGTCGGTGGCACCGATCGCCATCGCCGTGGGTGGAAGGTGGGTGGCACCGATCGCCGCGTGTCGCCGATCCGTGGGCGGAAGGTGGGTGGCACCGATCGCGCGATCGGTGGAACGCCGGGAAG
>JAWLFY010000127.1:0-13386 GCA_041685355.1 Pirellulaceae bacterium
CCTTTTTCGCAACTTTCTCGTAACTTCTTTTCCGTATACGGATCCGAAAAGGGGAAGGGGGCAATAAGCTGAATCTACCCCCTTCCCCTTTTCGGCTCTGGGGCCCGTGCGACCGCCGTCCACCTCGGCCCGGCCGACCTCAACCCGACCGGTCGATAGGAGGCCATCGTCAATGGACCCTAAGGTCCGCGTCCTGCTGTTGGAGAATTCCGTCGACGACGCCGAGTTGCTCGGTCGCGAACTTCGCGAGGTGGGGTTCGAAACCGAGATCCGCCGAGTCGAAACGGAGTCGGCGGATCGCGAGCAACTGCGTCTGTTTTCCCCTCGCGTCGTCTTGGCCGAACTGGCGGTTCCCCGCTACGACGGCCGGCTCGCCCTTCGCCTGCTCCGCGACGAAAGCCCGGAGACCCCGGGATCCGAAAAAAGGGAAGGGGGTAATAGCGTTCGGCACACCAGTAACCGAGGTTGCTGCCGATGAGTGATGGGCACCATTCTTAGGCCGCGGCTACTTCTGAGCGTTGGCGGTTGGCTCCTCGGGTTTCCGCCGGGGCAGCATCAACAACGGGGTCGGCCTTCAAGCAAGACTCCCCGTGTCGTTTCTAGGGATTCTTCGCAGCAGCCGCTTCGGCCGCCTTGCGAATTTTGTCCAGATGAGCCAGCAGTTCCTCCTCGCTCGCCAATCCGGTGAAGTAGTAGCCGATCATCTCGAAAGTCCGTTTGCTCGGTTTGCCGCCGACCCATAGGTTACATTAGCAGGCAAGCGATCAGGATCCGAAAAGGGGAAAGGGGTAATAAGCTGAATTTACCCCTTTCCCCTTTTCTTGGCCTTTCAAGCGCCCGGTGACCCGTACGAACAGCGGCTGGACCAACTGGTGACGCACCCACTATTCGACTATCGCGTCAGCTATCGGCGGCTGCTCAAGCGGCAAACCCGGTTGCACGCCCGGGTCGTGTCGAAGGAGCTGGATCGCTATCCCGTTTTTGTGACGCGTTAGTCAACGCCTGTCGTTCGCGGGTCGACGGTCACCCGTCGGGGTCGTTTAGCAATTCCTCTAGTCGTCCTCGCAGCTCCGGGCTGAGTCGATCGAGCCAAGTTTCGTCGATCAGTCCGATGGAGATCATGTCGCGGATATGAACGCGGTCCTTATCTCGAAATGACGTCAGCTTCATCGTGACTAACCGCTCGAACGGCAGCGTCCGGGCGTCTTCGATCAGCTCGAACTGGTCAATCTCTGGGACCGGCTCAGGGTATTCCGGACGAACTTTCTTTCCCGCGAATACGACGTGGACCGCGTCGCGTGCCTTGGCTTCGGGTCCGTCGAGAAACATGGTGACTCCGGCGGATCGACGATAGATAAATCCTTCCGCTTCCAGCGCCGGGATGGCTCGTTCCAAGTCGGATTCGTTCAGGATGACATCGACGTCACGGGTATTCCTCACCACCGACTCGTCCACTTGGGTAACCCAGTGCTGAACGGCGTTGCCGCCGATCACCGCGTAGGGAATGTTCCCGGAGTTGAGCGCACGGGTGACACGCCGCAGTCGATCCTTCACTTTTTCCACGGCTCGTTCGATCCTTTCCCAAAGGGCGTCACCGGTGTATTTGATTTCGACCATCGCGTTTCATCCTTCTCTGGAGTATCCGACGGGACGCCGCGGAGTGTCCGTCGGTGCCTGCCTCGCTACGTTCATTTTAACCGTTCACGTTCGCCGCTCCGGTTGCCTCCCGGCAGAGCCTTCTCCTCCGACTGGGCACGGTCAATCGACGCCAGACCCTCGTCGCCTGGGAGGCTTCGGTGCAAGCGTCTCGCAAAGCAGGCGGCTTGCTGAGGAAGTGTAACCCCGCACCTCGCCTGCGTGGCGATTCTCAACCCCTCTCGGGGTCACGACGTCCTGGGGAGGGACGATTTCCTTTGTCGCTCAGAGGCTGTCGCCGATGAAGAGCGCCGATGAAGAGCTCTGTCCCCGAGATTCTATCCCCGTCCGTCAGCTCCGGTCCCTCAGTGCCTTCCCCCCCCGGTGCTCTATCGCAGTGATTCACGCCGCGGTAAACTCCGGTTCGCTCAGCGGATCCCAAAGCATCGTAGCGGCACGCGACGTCGGATCGGATGACGAAACGTTGTTGCCCGAACCTGATTGCAACTGACTTTTCGATGATCTCTCGTACAGCTTCCGATTTCGTTGGTTGGTGCGTCGCATTCGCAGCGGTTACTGCCTGCCTCTCTGTTTCAGGGGCGACGGAAGCCGTCTCCGGCGAACCCGGTTCGTCACCGACATTGACGGTCTTTTGTTGGCCCGGTTATCTGCCCGACGCCGTCACCGACGCGTTTACGCGAAAGACGGGCATTGACGTGGTGAAGGAGTACTACGCCACCAATGAGGAGTTTTTGCGGCACCGTCTGGATGAACGGCGTTATGACCTCATTCAACCCAGCGACTACGCGGCCGAGGAGTTGATCGAGCGGGGGGTGCTCGAGAAATTGCGGCGGAAGCGGATTTTTCGTTTGGACAACATTGCGGCGGCGTATTGCGGCCTTCAGCACGACCCGCAAGGCGAGTACACCGTCCCCTGGCTTGCCGGGACGGTGGGGATCGTGATCAATACGAAGCGGGTGAGCGAGGAGGTGACCAGTTACAAAGACGTGTTCTCCGGCAAATACCGCGGGCGGATCGTCGCCTTCAACGACCCCCGCGAGTGGCTCGGCATGGCCCTGTTAAACCTGGGGTTTTCGGTCAACCGAGCCGACGAAAAGACGTTGCGGGAAGTCGGCCAAGTGTGGCGTCGGTGGATGCCCCAGGTCGCGGTTTTCGATTCTGACACCGCCGATCGCGTGATGCTCAGCGGGGGGGCCGACATCGCTTTGACCTGGAGCGGCGACGCGGCGTTGCTGCTGTCCGCGTCGCCGGATTTTAAGTTCGTGATCCCGGCCGAAGGGGCGCATCGCTACGTCGATTGTCTCGCGATTCCGCGCGGTGCGCCCAATCGGGACGCCGCCGAACGATTCATCAATTTCGTCCTGCGTCCGGAGATCGGCGTCATGATCTCTCGAGATCTGCCCTTTACGAATCCGAATCGTGAAGCGTTCAAGAAGTTATCGACCGCGGAAAAGATGAACCCCGCGAGCTACCCTCGCGGTGGGCCTGAGCTTCATTCGTTTCATTCGATCGGAGACCGGTTCGAACACGTCGAGAAGCTTTACTACGAGTCAAGATTCCGGCCCACGTCTGCTGGCCCCTCTTTCATTGGCGTTCCCGACCATCGATGATGGCAACCGCTGATTGGCAGGCACCTGACATCATCCCGTAACGAAATCTCCCATGCCAGTGCTTTCGCTTTATGACTTGCCGATTCGGACGCTGGTGATCCTGACGGCGGTCGTGTTTGTCGGTTATTGTTGGATCGGATGCATTTTCATCCGGCCGTTTTTGCGTTTGTTCGTCAAAACCAGCGGTGGATCCAACGATGTGGTGGGTAACGTGCTATCGTGTTTCTGTGTGTTCTACGGATTGCTGTTGGGGCTGATCGCGGTGGCGTCGTATCAGAACCTGGCTGATGTCGAAGACGATGTGGCGCGGGAGGTGGCAGCTCTCGACGCCTTGCACCAGGACGTGGGGACGTACCCGGCACCGCACGGGCAAAATCTGCGTTGGTTGCTCCGCGATTACTGCCGCTACGTGTTCAAGTACGCCTGGGACGATTACGAGCAAGCGGAAATTCCTTTGGGCGAACAAACGCGAATTACGGCATTTCATGAACGGCTCCTCGCTTTCGAGCCAAAGACGGAAACCGAGAAGATCATCCATGCCGAAACGATTCGGCAGTTCACCGTGTTTTTGGAGCAGCATCGGGTCCGCGAAAATTCCGTGATGACCGGTATCCCGATGGTGATGTGGTTTGTCGTGTTTGTCGGTGCGATATTGAACATTGCCTTGATTTGGCTGTTCGACACGAAACTGATCACGCAGCTATTTCTCGGTGGGATCCTGTCTTTCTTTCTCGGAGCGATGATCTTGCTGATCGGCGTGATGGACCGCCCCTTTCGAGGCGAGGTCAGCGTTTCATCGCGGCCATTTGAAATTCTTTATTGGACCAAGATGCGGGACTAATCGGCAGCATGCGTGCAGGTGATCCATCGAACGACGAATCTGGCTCGGTGCGGCGGGGCCAAACGCGGCGTGAGCTTTTGCGGACCGCGAATTCGGCGCTGTTGGGCGGAATTGCGATCGGCGGAAACGCTGTGGTCGGCGGATGCCATTCGTCCGTCCCAACGGAGCCGATCAACGTCGGTCTGCTGCATTCGCAAACCGGGACGATGGCGATGAGCGAATCGGCGTTGCGGGACATCGAGTTGTACGCGATTGAAGAGATCAACGCGCTCGGCGGCGTGCTGGGACGACCGATACGACCGATTGTGAAAGATCCGAAATCGCGATTCGAAGACCTTTTTCCCCGTCGGGCTCGCGAATTGCTGACCGAAGACCAGGTCTGCGTGGTGTTTGGCTGCTGGACATCGTCCAGCCGAAAAGCGGTGCTGCCCGTATTCGAGGAGTTTGACGGGCTGCTCTTCTATCCGGTTCAGTACGAAGGCAACGAGTGTTCGCCGAACGTCGTGTATACCGGGACCGTTCCCAATCAACAAATACTGCCCGCTGTCGACTGGCTCCGTAGTCTCGCTGGCGGTTCTCGAAACCGTTTCTTTTTGGTCGGTTCTGACTATGTCTTCCCTTGGACGCTTAGCCACATCGTTCGTCAGCATATCGAGGCAACGTACCCGGATACGGAAATCGTCCGTGAACTCTACGTGCCTTTGGCCGAACGGGATTTTGAGACCGTTGTCAGTGACATCAAGGCGAGCGATGCGGACGTCGTTTTGAACATGATTAATGGGGATAGCAATATTTACTTTTTCAACGAATTGCATCGCCAGGGGATGACGGCCGAACAGTTGCCGGTGCTCTCGACCAGTGTCAGCGAAAATGAACTCCGCGGCTTGCTTCCCGAAGCGGTTCAAGGGCACTTCGCCGCATTCAACTATTTCCAGTCGGTCGATCGACCGCAGAACCGAAATTTTGTTAGCGGCTTTCAATCGGAGCATGGTCTAGATCGCGTGATGAGCGACGCCATGGAAGCGGCCTACGTCTCGGTCTATCTGTGGAAGGAAGCGGTCGAACTTGGGGGGGCAACGGATGCGATGTCGGTGCGTGAGTCGCTTCGTAAAGGGATCGAGATCGATGCGCCAGGCGGAGCGGTTTCGATTGACCCAAGGAATCAGCATCTGACCAAACGCTGCCGCGTCGCAAAAATACGCCCGGACCGACAGTTCGACATTGTTTACGAAGCCCCCCGTTCGATCATCCCGGAGCCATTCCCACAGTACGCCTTTCCCGGCTGGCGTTGCGATTGGACCGATTTCGGGCTGGTCGAAGGCCCGCCGGTTGATGTCCGAAAGACTGCGAAGAGATAAAACCCTTGCGATCGCCGTCGCTGCTGGTCGCGATGGTGACGCGAGGACTTCCGCGAAGGTGCGCACGCATGCAAGTGAACGAAGAAAGCGAAGAAAGCAATGCCGACGACGCCGCGGACCGAGGTGGCGTCTCGACCGAGCTCCTGCGACGTCGCGGTAATGTCCACAAGTGCCCGGTCTGCGGCTCGGCCGTCGACGCGGAGGCGTTTCATTGCCCTTCCTGCCACAGCAATTTCTGTTTTCATTGTCGCGGACAGTTGCTGTCGTCGGACCCTCAGTTTCAGTGCGTCAACCAAGCCTGCGACTACTATAGCAAACTGATTTGCGATCGCTGTGATCCGCAGGTCGAAAAGGACGAACCGCCGGCGACCTACATTGAGTTGGAAGACGGTTATTGGCCGGGCTTGCTGATACTGGTCTTGCTGTTTGCCACTTTCGTTTGGACGGCGAGTTCGTTCATGGCCAGCCTGATTTTTGCGGTGCTCACTTTCGCCGGTGGCGGATACGCTCTGCATCTCGCCGGGATTAACGTCTTCGGTCGCGAACGCCACATCGAACATCCGCGAACGTCGATTTGTCAGATTTGCATCAAGTGCGGAGAGAACGTCAGGCAGTGTCAGCTCGATTGACGCCAGCCTGCCGTTGGAACGCCCTAACCACGATTTAACTGGGATCGATGGCAAAATTCAAAATACATGAGCTGGAAGGGACTCGCTACGTCGAGATCCACATTCGCGACGAGATGGTGCGTGCGGAGGCCGGAGCGCTCAGTTACATGACGGGCGATATCCGAATGCATTCGAAATTGATGCCTTCTTTGGGTAGCGCGATCAAGTCGTTGTTGGCCGATGAAGCCGTTTTTCGACCGCTGTACACAGGGACCGGTGTGATTACGCTGGAGTCATCGCTCGGAGGGTTTCACGTGCTGGAGCTCAACGGCGAGTCGTGGATCCTGGAGCGTGGAACGTACTGGGCTTCCGAGGGGAACATCGACGTCAGCTATCACCGCGAACGGATGCAAACGGCGATCTGGGCGGGCGAAGGACCGATCTATTTGCAGACCCGGGTTCGTGGCCAAGGCAAAGTGGTCGTTACGACCCGGGGACCGGTGGAGGAAATCACGCTGGGGGAGGGCAAGCGTGTCGCGGCCGAAGGCAAATACGTGATTGGTCGTACCGGGGACGTGCGATTCACCGTCCGGCGAGCGACCGATAACTTCTTCGGACGTTTCACTTCGGGCGAAGGTTTTGTCCGCGTTTTCGAAGGGACGGGAAAGATCTTGTTGAATCCCGCCCCGTACTGGAGGTATCGCGTGTTTACCGATCGAGGTCGCGATCCGGATCGGCCTTCCACGGCGACGTCGTAACGTTCGGGCTCGCCGAGGGAGCGATCAGGCGAGACAGCCGACGGACTGGCGGGCGCCCGGATTCTCTAACATTCTATTAGCGGAGAGACTTATGAAGTATGTCACCTACGCGTTGGCCGCGATCGCTTTGCTGGCGATCCTGATATTTGCCGTGCAAAACCTGGGGGCGGTCGAAGTTTCGTTTCTGGCCTGGACACTAAGCATGTCGAAGTTCGTGGTAATCATCGCTTCCTATGTGTTGGGGATGGTGTCCGGTTGGGGACTGGTGGAGTTATTCAAGCGGGTCGCGCGGTCGTAGGCTTGGTGTCAGGAAACTTGGCCGCCCCCCTCGAGCGGCGGAGTTCCGGGGTTCGTCGTCAGCAGTGTCCTGCGGCGGGCGGTCGAATCTCGCAGCCCGACGGCAGACGAGTTGTTGCGGCACCGCGATCGCGGATGCCGGGACACCCGCGAAGCCTAACAGTCGACGCTTCGCCCCGCGGGGATCGCCTGCCCCATCAGTCGCAGCGGGTGCGACTACGACAACTCGGTGGCGTGGCTAGACCTCAAAGAGGTAAGTCAACGAGAAATAGATCCCGAGCAGAGTAAAGATCGCCCCCGTCCCCGTACGAGCCCACCATTCCAGTTGGCTGAGCACTTAATACGTCTTGCCCACAGATTTCGCACTGTAGGCGAGCAAGGTTGCGACCCTTGAAACTGGCAACGCCGTCCCGACGCCACAACTCATTGGCAGCGTTAAGGAGCCGCCCTGATGGCGGCCTCGGGCAGGTCGATCCCGACCCCTTGCATGACTTGAGTAATCGCGCCCGCGTCCGAGCCGAGCGTAAACGCGAGCAGCCCGAAAGACCATGCCGCCGAAGTGGGGCAAAAAGAAATCGCGAACAAAACGGCCAAGAAGAAAGCCCCCCAAACCCCCAGCGAAGCCATGCGACTGGCAACGCCCTGGGTGAGCCCGCTGCCACCAAATTCGACGCGACCGCCGATGTACGAGATCGCCGCAATATTCGTCGCCAACGGACAGGGGCTGATCGAGGTGAGCACCCCCGAATACAACGCGGTCAAACCGTAGATCGCAAAATTTAGTATGCTGGTGAATCCGATTCTTTCGGTTGCGTCCCGGCTAACGAACCTGCTTCGCTTCGACGCGTCGCATCCCGCCGTCTTCCATTTCGTAAATCGTATCGAACACATCGAGGGTCCGGTGGTCGTGCGTGACCACGATCACGCCGGCTCCGTATTCACGGGCCACACGCCGAAACAGCTCCATCACTTGTCGGCCGCGATGGCTATCGAGCGCCGCGGTGGGCTCATCCGCCAGAATCACTTCGGGGTCGTTCGCCAGTGCACGCGAGACGGCGATCCTCTGCTGCTGGCCGCCGGACAACATCGAAACGCGATACTCGCTGCGGTCGCTCACCCCGAGGGCATCCAACAGCTCCATCGCCCGCCGCCGCGCCGCCGACGCCGACATGCCGTTCAGTTCCAACGCCAACTGGACGTTCTCGCGAGCATTGAGAAAGTCGATCAGGTTTGACTTTTGAAACACATATCCGATCCGTTTTCTGCGAAACGACCGCAGGTTCACGGCCGCTTTCGGCCCATCCGTCACCAGACGTCCGCCGATCCGCACCTGACCGGAAGTCGGCGGGTTGATCAGACCGACGGCCGTAAGAAAGGTCGACTTCCCCGAGCCGCTCGGCCCCAGCAGGGCCACGACTTCCCCCGGGTGCACCTGCATGTTCGCGTCCCGCATCGCGACGACTTCGGTATTGCCGCTGCCATACACCTTGGTCAGCCCAACGGTTTCGATGGCCAAATCCCTCGCGGCGGGTTGGTCGGCGGGTCGAGCAGGAGTTGCTGGCGTCGCTGTCCCAGACATTCGGTTCATCCGTTCAAAACGGTGTTGGGCTGAACCTTCATCGATTTCCAGATGCCCAGCAAACTGGAAAGAAACGAAATCACCACAACCACGACCGCGAGTTGAATAAGATCCGGTTCGGTCAACACGACACGACGCGGAAATGAAGGAAACAGGCGCGTGCCCGCCAAGTAGGCGATTCCGTAACCGAGAACGCCGAGCAGCAACGCCTGCTGAAGGATCATGCCCAGAATGACATGATTCGGCGCCCCGATCAGCTTGAGCAGTGCGATCGAGTAGATCTTATCGAGCGTCAAGGTGTAAATGATCAGCGCCATGATGATGCCGGCGATAATGGTCAGCAAAACGCGAAACATCAGCAACTGGCGGCGCGCTTTGTCGACGATGCCCTGGACGAGTAGTGTTTCCTGGCCGTCTCTGGAATACACTGACACGTCTTCCCAACTGTCGATCGACGCGGCCACTTCGTGTGGATTCGCATGCGGTTTCAGCTTGACCACCACGGCGCTAATGCTGGGCGCGGAAATCGCGGGCAAATCAGCCGCGGGGCGGTCCAATTGCTCTGTCAAATGCGGCTGTCTCATGAACAATTCGTCGGCCTGGCCCCGGCTGTCTCGTGCGGCTCGCTCGAGCCGGATCGCTTCCGCGGGCGAATCGAATTGGATCGCTTGCGAATCGAGAAACGTCGTAAACGCCATCCCGTCCCCGCCGGTGCTAACCATCCCTTCGGTTAAGCCCACGACTCGATAGTTGTCTTTGCCGAGTTTAATCTGTTCTCCCAACCCGAGGCCGAGACTCGCATCCGCGATCATCTCATAATGGTTCTGGCGGAGGTGACGTCCCGCGATCAAGGGGATCCAGCTGCCGTCATCTTCGGGCCAGCTGAGACCGAGGATCGACATACGCAAAAGCTTACCGCGGTGTTGACGCTGGATGGTGTGAAAGACGAACTCCCGCGCCGAAGCGACTCCGGGGACGACGGCCGCGCGGTAAACCATTGATGCCGGGACTCGGGACAGCTCCGCGAACGGGCCGCGGGTGTCTTGCTGCACAATCCACAGATCGGCATCGATGCGGTTGATCAGAACCGTCGCGTCCTCCAACAGGCCGCGATAGATCCCGGCCATCCCCATCACGATCATCAACAGCATGCCGATACCGAGCGTCGTCAGCGCGAACCGCCCGAAATTGTTGGCGATATCTTTGAGAGCGAGATTCATGGCACTTGGATCCTGTCGCCGTCGCGCAGGGGGCGGCCCGTGGGAGCGGCCAGGATCGTCTCGCCCGGCCCCAACCCGTCAACGATCTCGACTTGTCCCTGACCCTGCAAACCGAGCCGGACGGGTCGCCAGCGTGCGATCGACTCTTCGTCGACGAACACGCCGGTCTGTTCGTCGCGAACCTGCACGAACGGCTCGGGAAGGACGAGCGTGTCCTCGCTTCGGGCGACCTCGATGAACACTTCGGCCCGTTGCCCGATCGACCAGTTTTCCGGCAATTTCAAAACGCGAACGTCGACAACAAACTCACGGGTCTCTCGGTCCGACTGTTTACCGAGCCGCGCGACGGTGCCGGTGAAGCCCGTATCGGGCTCGGAGCGAAACACGACCCTTGCCGGCTGCTCGTCTCGCAGTCGTCCCATCTCGGTCTCGTCGACCCAAGCGGAAACCCACAGTTCGGCCATCGAGATCACGTCCAGCACGGGAGTGCCGGGGACGGCGATCGAGCCCGGATCTTTGTGACGCTTGATAACGAGTCCGTCGAAGGGTGCGAGCAGGCGTGTATCAGCCAGACGCGTCTTTTGATATTGGAGCGACTCTTCGGCCAACGCGATCCGTTCGCGGGCTTCCGCAAGCGCCCCGCTGGCCCGGGCCACCCCGGCGCGGGCGGACTCGTACGCTTCGTTGGCTTGGTCCAGTTCCGAATCACTGACGGCGTTCGCCTCGCTTAGCTGTTGTAGCCTTGTGTACTCCGATTCGGCCCGCTTGAGCGCCGACGCGGACTGACGTTCTTCCGCCTGAAATCGGACGAGCGAGGCTTCGGCCGTCGCGACCGTCGCCGCGGCCACCTTGACTTCTTGCGCCAGTTCTCGATCGTCAAGTCGTGCCAGCAATTGCCCGGTCTGCACCCGATCCCCCTGGTCGACCGGCAGCTCGGCAAGCAGGCCAGAGATTTTGGGGCTGATCGTCGCGCGGACACGCGGCTCCAAGGTCCCGGTGCCCATCACCTCCGCGACGATCGTCTTCCGCGAAAGCTGGTACGAGTCCACGCTCGTCGGCCACGAACGGATGTAAAACACTCCCCCGGCGATCACCGCGACGACCAGGGGCCAGCGTAGAAGTCGAAAGATGGCTGACATGCTCGGAAGTGCCCTGCCTCGGCGAATCGGGTGTTGCGATTTTATCGGGTGTTGCGATTTGTTGAACCAAGCCGGATCATTCGAGATACGACTTCACGCCCGTTTGCCCCTACTCGATGAACTTTGGCTTGTCGCGAACCTTCGTCCAAATCTGCTCAAGGTTTTGATGTTTTTCGACCTTATCATCGGTGATTTTAGCGACGGTCAGCGCGGGCCCTCGAATCTCATCGTCCTTCGCCAGGGCTTCGTTTTCTTTGTTTTCGTAGTCGACCAAGCGGAACGCGACAGACCCTTCTTGCAATTGTTCGGGAAAACCGTTGCGGATCGCTTTCCCCGCGTAACCGCCCATCATTTCGCACGTCGGACAGGGTGCGATCCCAAACTGACGCGTCCAGCATGCCGTGATTTCCACGGTCATGTGGCGGTTGAGTAGTTGTCTTCAGCTTTGCAGCTCATCGGCTTGGGGGTCCAGCGCCATTCCGTGTCGACGTGATGCCGACGGAAGGTCGACACCTCCACCATCCGGTCGTCCCAACGATCGGTTACCACTTGCGCGCGAATCTGCAGCATCGCCTCCGCGTTCTCCGAACACCAAAACGTTGCGTTGCTCTTCAGCCGCATGTTCACCACGCGGCGGATGGTGCTCTCGATCGCACCACTGCCGATCGGCAAGCCTTGTTGACGGTAGCGACGGTAGCTCAAGCGTCCCGCTTCGCCATGTTTCGTCAGGTATGTGATCTCGGTTGCCAGTTGCTCACTCCGCGGCCCGTTGGGGTCCTCCAGATCCGAAAGCTCCTCGACCACACGCCGCCATTGGCCGTTACGAAGCAGAGTTCGATGCTGGCGGTAAAGGGGCAGACGCTCGGCGGCGGTGAGCCCCAGCGATGACAACGCCAACGAGATGTGATGAACCGCGTGACAGCAGTCAAGGATCTCAGTTCGAGGAACCTCCTTCAGAGACGCCAGTTCGACGATCCGATCGATACGATCCCAGATCCAAGGGGCCCCATCGGCAACAAACGAAATGCTCTTCGCCTTGGCCGCCCCAAGTCGATGAAGGTGCATCGCGGTAATCTCGGCGATCGCGTCAGGCCCCAGCAGCGTTCCGTCGATCGTCGCTCTGGACTGTTTCGCCATCTTCCCCGTTTCGTCATGCACGAAGATCGTCACCAGCTTCGGTTCTCGCCAATCGGTTTCATAGCCCCGTCGGCTTCCCCGTTTGCTTCGACCCGGGCAGTCCTCGACAGGAAGACCGTCGGCGTCGAGCGGTTCTCGTTGGGCCGCCTTTTCCTTCGCTTTTCCTCGTATTTTGGTCCGTCCCCCGTCGATCTGGACGGAGACCCGTTTCCCCGCCAGCTCGTCTCCCGTGGCGAGTTCTCCCGACCTCCATTGCATCAATTGATGACGCCGCAATTGCAGCAAGCCCTCGCCACACTGGTAGGCGATGCGCCGCACCGTCTTGCCGTTCAAATCGACCGACTCCCTCTGAAGCTCTTGGTGCGCCAAACGGATCGACGGGCAGAGAGCGACTTTGCGGGCGACTCGGCTCTGCAGTCCAGGGCTCACCCCTTTTCCGAATCCGAACTGGGCCAACTCGACGTGGACCCCGGCACGCAGCTCGTCGTCCTCGCGGGATCCGCGTCTCTTCGGTGGGCAATAAAGGGACGTGATCCATACCAACAACCCTCCGAGCATGCGGACACGGACCGTCCGCTGACGTCCCTTTTCGAGAGGCGTGTCAAACTCATCCCGTGATCGCTCCGCTTGCTTTTCAAACTCCGGCTCCGCCATCAACGCGGCCAGTAGGCCGATACACACCATGTCGGCCCCGTGTGAGAATGTGGCGTGAATCTCGCGTTCCAACTCCTCGAGCGATTCGGGCGCGGCAACCAACCGCCGCGTCCACTGGTCGAGCTGCGGAATCAGCTCCCTGGAAAACCGGCCGACCATTTCCTCAACCCCCTTGATAGCGGGTTGCTCCGAACCGTCCATGCGACAAACTCCCATCGGAATCGCCTCCATGCCAGTGACTGACTTCGATCCATGAAGCCGCCAAGATAGGCGAGTCGGGAGCCAGAAAAAAGCGCCTTCAGGCCTCGAACCGGCCGCCAGCAACCGTCTTCCGCAATGCTAGCAACACGTCGTCAGTTTGGGATCGCACCCTTGCATCACGAAGGACACGAAGACCCTCGAGTCCTGGGTCCGACTGTGACACCAGGCAACGTCGAGTTGACGATCGGCGATGCTGACGCGTATGTTGATTGACGAGTTTCTCGCAGCTACGTACCGCACGTCAAGGAGCATTCAATGTTGAGCGATC
>JAWLFY010000127.1:13396-14456 GCA_041685355.1 Pirellulaceae bacterium
GAAAGACGAGAGCGTCTTGCAGGAGCTCGTGGAAATGATGACATCCAGTAACGACCTTGTGCTGGATTGCTTCGCAGGATCAGGGAGCTTTGGTCACGCTGTCTGCGCGCAAAATGTAGCTGATGGGGAAAGCCGTCGCTATATCTTGGTTCAGCTTCCGGAACAATTGGAGATAGATAAGAAAGAACAAAAGCAGGCTGCAGAATACTGCGTTAATCGCGGGTTTCCAGCAAACCTGTGCGAGCTCACGAAAGAACGCCATCGGATCCGAAAACTGATGGACGAGGTCGTTAAGGACGTCTTCGACGGCTACATCGTCTTGGCGGGTCATGGGCGTTCCTCACATGGTGTCGGCGATGGACTCGAGCAGGTGAATCTGGGCATTGACCGGTGAATCCTTGCCGGGCTCGAGACGCTCGTAGGAGCCGTCGGACTGCAAGATCCAGGTGTGGGTGTTGTCTGAGAGATACGTGTCGTAGCACTCGTCGAGGATTCGTTCTCTGAGCTCCTGTGACTCGATCGGGGCGCACTGCTCGACGCGTCGAAAGAGGTTTCGGTTCATCCAGTCGGAGCTGGCGATGTAGATCTCGGCCTCGCCGCCGTTGTGAAAGTAATAGCTGCGGGAGTGTTCCAGAAATCGGCCGACGATCGAGCGTACTTCGATCGAGTCGGACACCCCTTTAATCCCCGGCCTGAGGCAGCAAATCCCGCGCACGATAAGCCTGATTTCAACACCGTCCATAGACGCTCGATAGAGCGCCCGGATGACCTCGGGCTCAGTCAGAGCATTCATCTTGGCCATGATCTTCGCGGGTCGACCCTCGCGCGCCTCTTGAGCTTCGAACTCGATGCGTTTGAGCAACCACTTATGCAGTGAGAATGGAGACTGGCGAAGCTTAGAGAGCTTCATGGATTTTCCAAGCCCGGTGAGCTGAAGAAACATCTTGTGGACGTCGCTGCAGATGTCTTTGTCGGCGGTCATCAGGCCCAGGTCCTCGCGGCTCAGCGCCTGCGACCGCTCGAAGGTCACTCCCATGCCCTCCTCGGGCAAATCGGGAAA
>JAWLFY010000128.1:0-14435 GCA_041685355.1 Pirellulaceae bacterium
ACCGACGGAGGACGCGAAGCACCTTCGGCGCATCGCAGACCAGGCTATTCCTCGACGGGTTGCTCCTCAGCAGAGCCCGCCTCCGCTTCACCTAGGCTCGATCAGCATACTTCATTCAACATTCGGACATCGCAGCGATGCCTGAAAAAACCTCGCCGACGCCAGCCCGCAAGCCACTAAAATCGCGGAAGAGCCAACGTCACAAAACGTCACAAAACGTCACAAAACATCACGAGACGGAACCCTCGTCCGTCTGCTCGACCGAAACGTGCTGGCGTGTCGGAATGGCGAGATCACCGAATTGCGTAAACACCGCGACGTCGGCGGCATCGCGACCGTACGCGATCGCGACCCGCCCGCCCGAAAGATCGTTTCGCGTCGGGTCCATGGTGTACCACCGACCCCCGACGTAACACTCGAACCAAGCATGTAAATCCATCGGCTCCAGCCCCTGCAGGTACCCGACCACCATTCGAGACGGAATGCACAAGGCGCGGCAAAGCGAAATCCCGAGGTGGGCCAGGTCGCGGCACACCCCGTATCCCCTCTCCTTCGTCTCGATCGCCGACACCGGGACGTTACTCATCCCCGGCCGATACGCGATCCGGTCACGGATCCACGTCACGATCGCGGCGGCTTGGCTGTAACCCGGTCGAAATCCCGCGGTCAACTCGGTCGCCATCGTCCCGAACCGATCCGATTCACAGTACCGGCTGGGGAACAGGAACTCGAGCACGTCCGCCGGCAGATTTTGGACCTCGATGAATGCCGCCCCCGGCTCCTCGTCCGATGCATCCGCGGTTTGAACGACCACCGCACAGCGAACCGAGAACTCGCCCGCCGGTGCGACGAGCCTTTGACAGAGGTTCCCAAACCCGTCGGTGAATTCGTCGGGACCGATCGCCGGCCGCACGTCAAACCGCTGGTCGACGACCCATTGGTTCGCCCCGCTGCGCGGCCGCAGCATGAACAGAAACGGGGTCGGCGAATCGAGTCGAAAATCGAACTCACAATCGCATCGCAACCAAATCGTCATCGTCGCTTTCCCGTGCAAACACTGGATCATCATCGCGGCGGAACCTGTCCGCCACGTGAAGCTGGAGTCTAACCGATCGGACCATTCGCCAACGAACAGCGATTCGGCGAATCGGAGAATCGGCGAATCGGACAGCGAATCGCGGCCAGAGAAGCGGAACCGACCGCCGCGTCGTGGCGAACGGCCAAAGCGATCGACTACGATATTCGTTCGATTCCTCGCGGTAACTCCAAAGTCTCCCCCCGCCCCCTTTCGTTCCCCCGTGGTGTCACGATGCTCCGGTTCCTCTCGCTGTTCGCGATCGCGTTCGCCTCCTCGCTGTTCGCCGCCGACCGCCCAAACGTCTTGATCATCTATGGCGATGACCAAGGCTCGATCGACATGGGCTGTTACGGCGTCACCGACTTAGAAACGCCCAACTTCGACCGACTGGCATCGCAAGGGGTCCGATTCACTCAGATGTACGCCCCCGCCCCGGTCTGTTCCGCGAGCCGCGTCGGGTTGCTCACCGGCCGATTCCCCGCCCGCGCCGGTCAACCGGCGAACGGGCCGCTCGATACGTCCGAGATCACGATCGCCGAAACGTTTCGCGACGCCGGATACGCGACCGGCTTGGTCGGCAAATGGCATCTCGGAAAGGAAGACGACCAAATCCCCTCGTCGCAAGGCTTCGGAGACTGGTTCGGACACCTGGAAGGGTGTATCGACAACTTCTCACACTTCTTTTTCTGGAGCGGTCCCAATCGACACGACCTGTGGGATAACGGCCGCGAGATCTATCGCCCGGGCGAGTTCTTCCCCGACCTGATGGTCGAACGTTGCAAGCGATTCATCGACGCTAACAACGAACAACCTTGGCTGCTGTACTGGGCGTTCAACGCACCGCATTACCCGTATCAAGGCACCCCGGAATGGCTCGAGATCTATCGCGACCTGCCATCCCCCCGCCGCGAATACGCCGCCTTCGTCTCGACCATGGATGACCGCATCGGCCAAGTGCTTGACCACCTCGACGCGAACGGCCTGGCCGACGACACAATTGTGATTTACCAAGCCGACCACGGGCACAGCACCGAGACCCGCGCGTTCGGCGGTGGCGGCAATCCGGGGATCTATCGCGGCGCGAAGTTTTCCCTGTTCGAGGGCGGAATCCGCATCCCGGCGTTGGCCCGCTACCCCCGCCGATTCCCCGCCGGTGAGGTTCGGTCCCAATTCGCGACCGGGTGCGACTGGTTCCCGACCCTCGCCGAGATCTGCGGCGTCAAGCTCCCGGACACGGCCATCGATGGCGTCTCCCTGGTCCCCACGATCCTCGACAACCGACCGGCCCCACGCGACCGTTTCTACTGGCAAATGGGACGTGGCCCAGATCCGCAGTGGGCCGTCCGCGACGGAAAGTGGAAGCTGATCGGCAACCCGCTCGATACGACCGCCGCACAATCCGAACGGGCCGACGGAGGCCGGCTCCCGGAGAAACTCTTCCTCGCCGATCTGGACGCCGACCCCGGGGAGCGATCCAACCTCGCCGATCACCACCCCGAGATCCGCGACCGGCTGCTCCGAATCCGCGACGAATTAACGGAAGACTTCACCGACCAATGACCTAGAGTTTCGCGAACCTAGGAAGGCGCCTAGCTCTCGGCGCTCCCCCCCGTCATGCCGCCTCCGACGCGAATCTCGAGTGACCGACATGTTCCGCCTCGGTGCCGTCTCGGACCCGATCTTGGGAGCCCGCGAACTGCGGCTCTGGCGATGTGGCCAAATCGTCACGGCCGCCGGCAAATTGCTTGCGATCCGGCATCGCCCCTGGCCGTCCGCCGGTTCGGTCGCCCAGGTCTGGCTGCACGCCCGGCTGACCCGATGGAACGATGACCGCTGCGTCTTGGACTATCACCAACCACTGGGGATGCGGGGCGTCCTCACCGTGGACTTCATCCGATCCGGGGAACGCACCAAGTACAAAACCTTCTCCGCGGCCGTGCACCTGCTCGACGAAGTCGCCCGCATCCGCCAATGCAAGGCGCTCGTGGCAAACGTCTCGAACGCGAACCTCAGCGACCGGCTGATGACACGTTTCGGCTGGGAACGACACCTGGAACACTGGCAAGGACGCCACTGGATCAAACGCTTCTACAACGGCTATCCCCCGAGCAAGCTCGGTCGCTACGTCGTCGAGATGCCGGTCCAAGCCCCGATTCAATACGACGCCCACCCTGGGACGCAACTCGACGTGGCGTGATCCGACCGACCCCGCTCGTAAAGAACCGACCCGTCACCCCAGCAATCGCCGAATTCCGTCGCGGAGCATGCCGTCGATCCGGGGTCCGCACCAAGCCACCCCGACCGCATAGCCACCTTGTGGGTAAGCCTCGGCGGTCGGGATGTACCACGGCCCTCCGTCACCGTAAGCGGCACAGGCAACGAACCGGTCGGGTGCCGCCGCTTGGGCATCGAGCTG
The DNA here is from genome assembly GCA_041685355.1 of Pirellulaceae bacterium. Classification (GTDB taxonomy): domain Bacteria; phylum Planctomycetota; class Planctomycetia; order Pirellulales; family Pirellulaceae; genus JAWLFY01. Next base: position 3,495 of record JAWLFY010000128.1, read on the forward strand.
GTACTCGACGAACATCTCCGCAGGCAGGTGCAACATCGAGACATCGTTGAGCCGCAACGAACTCAGCGTGATCGGAAGCTCCTTCCGGGCGCGGCGGATCCAGGCGACCGAATAGGCGGGGCGATTGCGGGCAACGACCCGACGCGACGAATCTTCGATCTCCGCCATGATCGCGGCCTCATCCAAATCTTCCCGGGTCGGCGGAAAAATATCGTGTGTCCGCCAAGCGACCCGCTCGATCGGCTCCGGACGCAACGCCTCCGCCGCACCAAGAATGCCCTCATAAATTCGCTGCGTCAGCACCGGACGCATCGCCTCCGACCCGTCGTTGTACTTGCCCGCCCCGATGTTCCCACCGCACCCGTTGAAATACAGGTGGGTGCACTCGGGTTCCTGCCGTTGAACCCGCTTGCGAGCCAACCCACAAAAGTCGGCGCTGACGCGTCCCTTGCCGTAGTGGCTCATCGGATGGCACGCATAGTAATGACAAGCGGCAACCTTTCGGTCGCCTTCATAAAACGCAACCGTCTTCAACATCGGGTCGATCGTTCCCTCCGGCAACTTTCGGTGCTCCGGATTTCGAGAACTGCTGCCACGCTGCGACGCCACCTTCCCGTCTGGACCAAGGATCCGGCGATTCCCGGCGACCTTTTCCACGCGGGCCTCTCCGTGGGCGACGTGGGTCACCGGCCGCGGATCCCGAAGCGCGTTCCGCACCGCCGCCCGACCCGCGTCGAGGCAGCGATGAAAGAACTCGATCTCCACGATGTGCGGTAAGTCGCCCTGCGCGTCCACGATCCGCTCCGCCTCCAAGCAGGCGAACGGCGCGTCGTGCTGGTGAACGCAGTGCACCGCGACCCGGTCCGGCGTCGTCCCCGCCGCCTCCGCCAACGCCGTCCGCCAAGACAGATGGGCCTCGTTCAGCAAGCCGGTCCAGTCGACCACGCACACCACGATCGGCTTCCCGGAACCGAGCAGCACGAAGCCGATCGCCTCCAACGAATCCTCCACCTCTTTGACCGGCGTGATCCAGCCGCCACACAACGAATGTCCCATCGGCGGCGTCACGTCGAACCGAAACGTCGCAAGCCGTAACTCGCCCGACTCGCCAACGGCGTCGTCAGCAATCGCCCCGAGCGGCAAAGCGGCCCCCGCCGCCACCGCAGCCGAACCTTCCAAGTACCGTCGACGATCGAATGACCCAATCACCGGAAAACGTTTCGACATGTTCGTAAACCTAACGGGAGCGGAGGATGGTTCACCCCAGTTTGTACAGTCTCGGCCCCCGTTTGAAGACCCTCGGCTCGACGCGGCCCGAACAAGTACAATCGGGGAGGCAACGTTCCCTTGGAGCCGATTCATGAATCTCCGGTCCGCTCACAAACTCTCCTACCGCGAGTACCAGCACTTCCCGAACGATGGTCACCGGCATGAGATCATCGATGGAGAGCACTTCATGAGCCCTGCCCCGTCGACAAAGCACCAAACGGTGTCGCGGCATCTGCAGTTTCAGCTCTACTCGCAACTCGAACTCACCGGCCGCGGCAAGGTATTCAACGCCCCGACCGATGTCGAACTGACCACGCACGACATCGTGCAACCCGATCTGATCGTGGTCCTAAAGGAAAACGAGCGAATCATCAAACCGAAACGGATTCGCGGGATCCCCGACTGCTGCATCGAAATCGTCTCCGATTCGAACCCCGCCTACGACCGAGTCCTCAAGCTCGAAATGTACCAACGGGCCGGCGTCCCTGAGTGCTGGATCGTCGATCCCGACGAAGAGACGATCGAAGTCCACTCCATGCAGGACCGACAGGGCTACGCTCGCCGAGTCGTTCGCGAAGGCTCGCTGAGCCTGAACGTGATGCCGGACGTGCAGGTCGAAATCGACAAAATCTGGCGGAGCTGACCGTCCTCAAAAAAAAACCGCCGGAACCAAGTCCGGCGGCTTCCTCGTTTCTCTTCAGCGCGACCGACGTCGCTCACACGCCCAACTCATCAAGCCGGCCGGAACTGTCGCCGATCGAATCGACCGGGGTACCGACGAGATCGAGCATCGACAGGAACAGGTTCCCCATCGGTCGCTCATCACCCGTCACGATGTACCGATCCGTCTCAAGCTGCCCCCCGGCGCTCCCGGCGAGCACGATCGGCAAATCGTGGTGTTGGTGACGGTTCCCGTCGCTCAGGCCGCTGCCGTAAAGGACCAACGACTGATCGAGCAGCGTCCCTTCCCCTTCGGCGATTCCGTCCAGCTTCTGTAGGAAGTACGCGAACTGTTCGACCAAGTAACGATCAATCTTCTTGATCTGTGAAACCTTCTCTTCGTCGTTACGGTGGTGACTCAATCCGTGGTGCGATTCTTTGACACCGACCTCGGTGTACGATCGCGAACCACCGGCATTGTCAAGCATCAGCGTCGCGACGCGGGTCGTGTCGGTTTGAAACGCCAACGCCATGATGTCGAACATCAATCGCGCGTGCTCGCGGAACGCCTCCACCCGGCCCATCGGCACGTCCAGGTCTGGCAATGCCGAATTGTCTTCCTCTTCGATCCGTTCGATCTGACGTTCGATCTCCCGGACGCTCGAGAAATACTCGTCAAGCTTCCGGCGGTCGGTTTGACCAAGCTTCCCCTCAAGCCGCTTGGCGTCGGTCTGAACCACATCGAGGATGCTTCGGCGAAGTTCGTTCTGTTCACGCCGAGCTGCATAGTCACCGGACCCGAACAGCCGCTCGAAAGCCTGCCGCGGGATCGTCTCCTTCGGCATCGGCGTCGTCTCGTTTCGCCACGAGATGTTCGACGAATAGGCACAGCTGTACCCCGAGTCGCAGCTGCCGGCGTTGCGACTGCCCTTGAGCCCGAGTTCGATCGACGGCAATCGCGTTTCGTCCACTAGCTGACTCGCGGCAGCCTGGTCGACCGAGATGCCGAGCCGAATGTTACTGCTCGATTTGGTCGGTCGTGCGGCGGTCAGGAACGTCGAACCGCCTCGCGCGTGGTCGCCCGCACCGTCGCCGTTGGCACGGCCGTTGTCGTGAGCCAAACCGGACACGACGTTGATCTTCGATTTGAAATCCGCCAAAGGTTGGAGCGTGGGAGACAGCTGCCAATCCTTCCCTTTCCCCTTCGGCGTCCAGTCGGGCATGATCGCCCCGTTCGGAAAGAACACGCACGCCATGCGAACCGGCTTCTCACCCTTTGACGCCGTCGCAAAGGCACTCCGCGCCATCGGCGTCATCGCTTCGAGCAACGGAAGCCCCATCGTCAATCCGGCGCCACGCAAGATCGTACGACGGCTGAGCATACGCGGGTCGGCTGCCTGCGGCAGTTGAAGTCGTTTGTTCATAATTTCCAACCTATCAGAATTCGAGGGCCCGTGCAAAAATCCGAAGGTCACGACGAACGCCCTTCGGCCTGACCACGTTACTCCTGAGCCACCTCGGCCCATTCGTAATACAAAAACGGTCGACTCCGAACCACCTCGATCATCAAATCGACAAGGCGGAAGTCGTTCGCTTTCGTCTTGGCGACGATCTCGTCGATCGTGCAACGGTCCTGGAGCGTCAACTCCCGACCAAGCGCGAACGCGAGTAACCGCCGCGAAACCGTCCGCGCGAAGGCCTCTTCCTCACTCTCACCGAGCACGCGGCTCAGCTCCGAGGCGCCGGCGAACGTCCGACCGCCCGGCAAGACGCCGCTGGAGTCGATCTTCGCCTTCCCCTCGCTCTCACGGAATCGTCCGACCGCGTCAAAGTTCTCCAACCCGAATCCGAGTTGGTCCATCACCCGGTGGCAGGCGGCGCACGACGGATCCTCCCGATGCAACTCGAGCTGCTCGCGGAGCGTCGCGTCCTCAGCCGCCGTTTTCGTCTCGCCCAGCTCCGGAACGCCCGACGGCGGTTCCGGAGGCGGCGTGCCGATGATGTTCTCCAAAATCCACTTGCCCCGCTTCACCGGTGACGTACGCGTCGGTTCGCTCGTCAACGTCAAGACGCTCGCGTGACTCAACAACCCGCGCCTCGGCGTCCCCGCAAGCGATACCCGGCGAAACTCGTCCCCGTCCACATCGCCGATCCCGTAATACTCCGCCAGCGGTCCGTTCAAAAACGAGTATTCAGCGGTTAACAGCTCGGACACCGGCTTGTTCTCGTCGACCGCACTCAAAAAGAAACGACGCGTCTCCTCCGCCATCAAGGGCAATAACGAAGCTTCAAAACCCTCGAAACTTTTCGCGTCCGGTTCGTGCCCCTCCAAATTCCGTAAACCCAGCCACTGCGCCGCAAACTCCGTCGCCAACGTTTCCGAGCGGGGATCCTTCAGCATCCGTTTGATCTGACGCGGAATCTCGTCCCCCTGCAGCTTCCCCTCGTCAGCCAAATCGAGCAGCGTCTCGTCGGGAATGCTGCTCCACAGAAAAAAGCTGAGCCGCGACGCAAGCTGATGTTGAGTTAAAGCGACCTCGCCCGATTCGTCGACTCGATCCGAACCCTCTGGCGTTTCGATCCGGAACAGGAAGCTCGGCGACACCAGCACGGCGCTGACCGCGATCTGCATCCCCCGCTCGAACGTTTCGTCACGCGAGGTGGCGGAGGCGACCAACTCCGCGTACGGTCGAACCTCGTCCTCCGTCACCGGACCTCGGAACGCTCGACGCATCAGCGGCTGCAAACACGCGATCGCCGCCTCCCGAACGTGCGACCCGCGACCGCTCTTCGGCTTCGCCCGAACGATCCGATCGTGGGATGCGGGCTTGAGCTGATCCTCCAAGTCTTTCGGTCCGCTCAGCGAAAGGCTTCGAACCAGCGACGGGTACTCGTCACGCTCGAAGCCGCGATCCGGAGTCAGCGGCTCGCCGAACCGTTGCCGTCCCTCCGCGATCCGCTCGTCCGTCAATTCGTCGATCCGGTCAAATTTCGTTTCGCCGACGACAAGCTCCACCCGCGGCTTCGCCTCGCGGTCCTTCTTCTCGCCGTCGCCCTTCTTACCGTCGCCCTTCTCGTCGTCGTCCTCCTTCTCGTCTTGCTCCCCCTCGACTTCGCCCGACTCGTCCGCGGTCTCCGGCAGGAACGGGACAAAGATCAGCCGATGCTTCCCCTGCTCGAGCTTCACCGTCGCCGTTTCGGTGTCTCCACCACCGCCTCCGCCGTAATACTTCAGGTCAAACGTCGCGAGGAGCAAGCCATCCTCATCGAACATCCCGAATCGGACCGGCTCGGAATCCTCCGGCGTCGTGCCTCCCCGGAAACGGACCCGAAACTCGCCTCCATACTCCAGATCGACCTCCGTCCACGCGAACGCGTCAGGCCCCAAGAATCGCCCGTAGAAACTCCCCGTCTTCGTCTTCCCTTCGATCACGAATTGGTCGGCAGCCCGATCCACGTCGACATCGGGCAAGGTCGAAGGGTCGAGCAGGACCTGCTCGACCACCTCTTCGGCCGCCGTCAGATACTTGTCCATCAACAACGGCGAGAGCGACAACACATCCGCGTTGTTATCGAAGCCGCCGCCGACCTCGTCCGAGGGGAACTCTTTCGCCGGCTCGATGTCGGTCCCGAATAAGTCGCGGACGGCGTTGTCGTACTCGGCGCGATTCAACCGCCGCGCCGTGACACGACCCGGCCGCGGTCGCAAGTCGCACGTCACCGAGTAAATCGCGCCGTCGACCAGGTCGCCGAGCAACATCCGTTCGTCGTCCGTCGGCAACTCGTAATCCTCCGGAGGCATCGCCCCGAATCGGATCATGTTCAACACCTTGTCCGCCGTTTCGCTATCCGCCTCAATCCCGTCGAGCGTCTCGAACCGGGTGACGTCAAGCTCCGCCTCCTGAAACGCGTCGTTGTGGCAATCGACGCAGTATCGCTGCAGAAGCGGCCACCCCTCGTCGGACCACGCCTTGGCGACCTCGTCGCGAGAAAGTGAACGGTCAAGGAACGGGTTGGACGCACCCGCTTCCGACGCCGCCTCAACAGCCTCACTCGAGACCGTTGCGTCATCCGCCGAAACAGACGGCAGCACGGCAAAGCAGATCACGCCGAGGATCAGCGCACGATTGATGGCGAAATTCGTTCGACCGAACACGGTGAACCGGTGGGTTGTACGGGAGGTGGGGCCGCCTTTTTGGTCGTCGATCGCTCGGCGAAACGACGGAAGGCGGTATTTCAGGCAGGATTCTTCTCAGGCTCGATTATAGCGGTTATCGACGCCCCGTCCAACAGAATGAAGTCGTCATCGCGCCGACCGACCGAATCAAGCCGATCCTCGCTTTTTTACCCCGACCCTCGCTCTGTTATCCTGTTCGCTGACGGTCACTCCCGAATTCTCGCCCCACCAGAACTCGCCCCACCAACACCCGCCCTCCCCGCTCGGAGCCGTTTCCAATGAGTTTCACGAACCCGATCAGTCGCCGCACCGTCCTCCGCGGTGCCGGTGCCACGGTCGCACTGCCGTGGCTCGAATCGATGTCACTCGCCTCCGAGGCCGACCAGAAGTTGGAAGGTGACAATCGGGGTGATCCCGATGGCCCACCCGTACGTCTCGCGTATTTCTACGTCCCCAATGGCGTCCACATGGACGCGTGGCGCCCGGAAGCGGATGGGGACCTCGAAGCGGGCGGGGACCTCGGGGAACTGCCGCCGATCCTCCGACCGCTCGAACCGGTCAAGGACCGCGTCACGGTGATCAGCGACCTCGCCGCCGACCACTGCAACGGGAAATCGGCCGGGCACGAACCGGCCGGGGGCGGGTTCCTCGTCGGCGGCAAATGCAAACATTCGGAAACGCCCGAGGTGGCCGGGACCTCCGTCGACCAACTCGCGGCCCGACAAATCGGCTTGCAAACCCCCGTCGATTCGCTCGCCCTCGGGATCGACCCCGGACACCGCGGCGACCACGGGTACAGCGGAACCTACCTGTCGCACATCTCGTGGCGGAGCAAGACCACCCCGGCGCCGCTGCAACTCAACCCGAAGACCCTGTTCCAAAACCTGTTTCGCGGCAAGCCGCCCCGCCGCCCCGCATGGGATCGCCTCGGTAACGACCGACGCACGCCAACCGGCGGCTCGGACGAAAACCCGATCGAACGGAGCATCCTCGATTCGGTCCGCGAGGACGCACGTGACCTGCAGAAACAACTCGGCTTCAGCGACCGCCGCAAGGTGGAGGAATACCTCGACGGACTACGAGAAATCGAACGCCGGGTCGCGTGGGCCGACCGAGACGAAGAATCTCATCACCGCGAGGCGTTCCGTGATGCCCCCGAGTCGGAGGCCGACGGCCGAGAACTTCCCGAACTGATCATCCCCGACGGCAAAGGTATCCCGCCGGTCTATGCCGATCACGTCAACTTGATGCTCGACATCCTCGTGCTCGCGTTCCAAACCGATACGACGCGTCTCGCTTCGTTCCTGTTCTCTTACGAAAAGTCGGGCCGAGCGTATCCCGAAATCGAAGCCGCCGGATCCCACCACTCGACGTCGCATCACCAAAAGAAACAAGAAAACTACGACCGGCTGACACGGATCAACACCCACCACATGGAACTGTTCGCCAGAATGCTGCGGCGGATGTCCGAGATCCGCGAAGGGGATAGCACGCTGCTCGACAACGTGATGATCCTGTACGGCTCGGGCATCAGCGACGGCAACCGACACAACCACGATGACTTGCCGGTCTTGGTCGCCGGCGGCGGAGGAGGAAAGTTGAAAGGGGGCCGGCATCTCCGCCTCGGCCAGAAAACGCCGCTCTGCAACCTGTACGTCGACATGCTGAACCACGCCGGCGTCGAGGTCAGCCAGTTCGGCGACAGCGACGGACGGATCAAGGGACTGTCATGACCCCGACTCGCATCGGCGGCGGAACGATGGTCATCGCGGCGACGACGGCGGCGTTCCTCTCGCTTACCAACTTCCCGGCCAACGCCTCGGCCCAACCGGGACAGCAGGACAACCCGCTGTCGTTCGACCGGAACATCCGCGGACTGCTCAACCGATACTGCTATCGCTGCCACAACGCCGACGAACCGAACGGCGGCATCGACCTCCAATCCGACCGCGATCCCCGAATGATCGCGAACGATCCGGAGACGTGGCGAACCGCGCTCGCCCAAGTCCGCGACGAAACGATGCCGCCCGATGACGCTCGCCAACCGAGCGATGAAGAGCGGGAACGGATCGGTGACTTCATCGAGATGACCGTCAGCCAGTTCGACTGCGACGCGCCCCGCGACCCCGGAACCCCCACGCTGCGGCGGTTGAACCGCGCCGAATACGACCGCTCGATCGAATTCCTCACAGGACTCGACCTCGGCCTCGCCGACTCGTTCCCCGAAGACGCGATCAGCTTCGGCTTTCGCAACATCGCCCGCTCCCTCACCCTCACCCCGTTGCAGGTCCAACAGTACCACCGGGCGGCGCGGCACGCGGTCGATGCCGTCCTCGAATCGAAAAACTCGGCCCCCGAAATCTACCGAAACGTCTTCTTCGTGACTGCCGACGAGGTGGACGACGAACTTCGAACAAAAGACGAAACCGATCCCAACGACGCGAGCAACACCATCGACGCGAGCAACACCATCGACGCAAGCAACACCGAACAACGCGACCGGGAACGCGTCGCGGTCGAGAAGGAAACTCTCGCCGCCAAGCGGATCGTCCGACGGTTCGCCACCCGAGCCTTCCGACGCGACGTCGACGAAGACCAACTCGCCCGACTGCTCTCGCTGTACGAATCGCTCCGAATTCGCGATATCGATCACGAAACGGCGACCGGCCATGTCCTGACCGCGATCCTGATCTCACCTCGGTTCCTGATGCGAACCGAACAACAACGCCCCGACCACGACGGTCCCTACCCGGTCGACGACTTCGACCTCGCGTCACGGCTCAGCTTTTTCCTCTGGTCCGCGCCCCCCGACGAAACGTTGCTTCGCCTCGCCCGCCACGGCAAGTTAGCCGACGAGAAGGAACTCGACCGCCAAGTCACCCGGATGCTCGCCGACCCGCGAAGCGACGCGTTGGTCGACCAGTTCTTCGAACCCTGGCTCCAACTCGATCGGCTCGCGTCACACCGCCCCGACCGAAACGTGTTCCCGAACGTCGACGAACCGCTCCTCGCGTCGATCGCCGAAGAACCGCGAAGGTTCCTCGCGCACCTGATCCGCAACGACCGCCCCGTACGCGAGCTGATTGACGCGGGATACCTGTTCGTCGACGGCCGACTCGCAAAACATTATGGGATCGAAAACGTTGACGGCTCCGAGTTCCGCCGCGTCGAATTGTCCGCTCGGCGACGAGGCGGCCTGCTGACCTCGGCCGCGGTGTTGATGTCGCAAAGCGATCCCGGGCGGACAAACCTTCCGCGACGCGGCAACTTCATCGCCGGGGCGATTCTCGGATCCGCGCCCCCGCCGCCTCCACCCGACGTCCCCGAACTGAGCGACGACGACCCCGCCGCCGAATCACAAACACTCCGCGAACGGTTCGAAGCCCATCGGGCCGATCCGCAATGCCGTTCGTGCCACTCCAAGATCGACCCGCTCGGGTTCGCCCTCGAAAACTTTGACGCCGTCGGACGCTGGCGGGACCGTGAAGTCGGCCAACCGATCGACGCCAGCGGGAAGCTCCCCGACGGACGCCATTTCGAAGGCCCGGTCGGATTGAAAGACGTGCTCCTCGAAGACCACGAAGCGTTCTTGCGAGTCATCGCCCGGCAACTGCTCACCTTCGCCCTGGGACGCGGCCCGGTGCGAGGAGACCAGTGCGTGATCGATGACGTCGTCGAAGCCGCCGAGCAAGACCGCGACCGCTTCTCCGTCCTCGTCCGCGAAATCGTCCACAGCTACCCGTTTCGGTACACCCGAAACCCCGAGTTCTGAAGGCCTGTCTCTGCGGACCGGACGCGGAAACGAGTCGTTCCGCCGAACCAGTCCATCTTCGGATCGGCACTGAGCACCAGTGCGATCGGCCGCGTGAGAACCGACGGGCAGAACGGGGCGGATCACGGGGACCGAGCAGTTGAGTTTGAGTTCAGGACCGACGACGCCAAGGTCTCCCGTGGATCCGACTGTTACCCGTCCGCTTGTGCAGGTGCATTGGCAAGGTATGAGCGCAGTGCATCGTTTACGGCAGCCGAGTCCGGGAAGCGAGCGGCGATGTCCTGGTCCAAGACAACCATCCGCACCTCCCCTTTGAAGTGGTGGGTGTATTTGCCAATCTCGGGGCTGGCAGCATCGCTGAAGTCAACCTCGCTCGGCATCTCATCCGGATTGGGATCGCGGTCAGTCATTTGGATACGCTTTCCGTTCGCGTTTGTCCGGTTGGCGGGCTCCGATGATTCGGATGGCGTCAGCTCGGTCGGTGTGCCATACGACCAGTAGTCTACCACGTTTGGAGAAACCGAGCGTCAGGTAGCGGTCTTCGTCGTCGCTGTGTGCCGGGTCGTGAACAGTCCGCGAGCGTTGATCTTGGAACACCGAGGCGGCTTCGTCGAAGCCAACGCCGTGTTTCGTCCGATTGGCCGCGTCCTTGTTCTGGTCCCACTCAAATCGCAAGCACGTGTTCCTGTCTTAATTCGATCGGGTAACGTCGGTGATCAGCGGGCGGCGGGAGTTGACTCGCCATCGTCAGGAACGCCTCCACCGCCGCTCCGTTGCATCGCATGGTTCGCCGGGTCTTGGTCGGAAATCAACGGGTCTTGGTCGGAAATCAAGTCGCGAAGATACTCGGGTGCGAAGTCCGCGCCGTTCGGCCACTGTAGAGTGTGGTCGGTCAACTCGAATGCGGCAAAATACTGGGGGTCGTTTAACGGTTCGAAGATCGGTCCGTCGAGACGCCCCTGAAGATGGCTCTTCCGCGATTTTAGTGGCTTGCGGGCTGGCGTCGGCGAGGTTTTTTCAGGCATCGCTGCGATGTCCGAATGTTGAATGAAGTATGCTGATC
>JAWLFY010000129.1:0-14338 GCA_041685355.1 Pirellulaceae bacterium
AGGAATCCGAAAAGGGGAAGGGGGTAGTTTTTGCTTTCACACTTAAAACTACCCCCTTCCCCTTTTTCCTGGTGGTCCTAACGGGCGGGGCGCAAGGAGGTTCCTTGAGAGCAGAGCCCGCCCCCGCTTCACCTGGCGTCGCTCAGCGTACTTCGTTCACCACTGGGACATCGCAGCAATGCCTGAAAAAACCCGCGGACGCCAGGCCGCAAGGCACGAAAGTCCGTAATGGACGTCCTTTTCTTGCTCCCCTTTTTCTTGCGCGACGACCTATTATCGATCGGCCCAGAACGCCCGGGCGGCTCGGATGTAGGGGGCGTGGCGGGCGATCTCTTCGGGGGACCGCCCGGCGAGACGTTGTTCGTAGTCTCGCAGCCAGGTTTGGAAGAACGCGACGGCTTCCGGGGTGACCCGCGGCCGACCGTCGAATTCGAGATACCACGGGGCGCTGATCGCGGCGCGGAAGTGATCGGGGAATTCGGTAACGACCCGGACCAGCACCCATCCGCTCTCCTCGGCGACCAGCTTGGGGATCACCCCGCCGGCCGCGGCGAACTCGTCCAGCCGGGCGCTGTAGTGCACCCGCCCGTTATGGATCACTTCCAAGTATCGGACGGGGTCGCGGACGCTGAGCGATAATTCGACCTGCAGCTCGAGACGTTCCCCGTCGCGGCCAACGAAGCGGTGCCCCGGGAGCCGGCCGCCGAGACGCGGACGGAGGAGCGGACCGTTCGTGGCGACGCTCCGGCCTCGCCAAGCCCCCCGCCACCACGCGTCCGCGTCGGTCACCCGGGTCGGCGACGTCTCCGACGAATCGAATTCCGAATTGCCGACCGCCGGTTTGGCGTCGGGGGCGGCGACGTACAGCCGGTTGTAGCCGACGGGGGTCGTGCTTCCGTCGGAACCGGAACCTGCCAGCGGCGGGATTCGGAATCCGGCGTCGAGCAGCTTCCAGTAGATCTCTTCGGCCATGAAACCGAGCGCACGGCCGTCGCGGTGCCGCAGCCCCGGAGGTTCGCGGCCGTCGCCGACACGGAGCACGTCACGGTCAAGGCGAAGCCAGTCCCCCAATACAAAGAAGCCTTCGATCCGGCGGCTTGCCAGCCACACCGGCAGCGGCCACGCGAACGGGTTCTCGACCGCGACGCGGGTGTCGGGCGAATCGGGATCGATCGACGCCAGGACCTCGACCGGCAACGCGTCGCGGCGGCCCGAGACATCCTCCCCCGCGACGGTCGGCGTGCGGTAGAAAACGAGCCCTCCGAGCGGTTCGGCGTTCTCGACGACCCAAATCGGTTCGTGCCGGATCGGTTCCTCGGGTCCGCGGCCTGGCGTCGGCGCGTCGTCGGCCACGCCGGCCGTGGACGCCACATGGAGATCTTCCGCGGCCATCCGGAGCGGTAAGTTTCCACGTGACGGGGGGACCAAACAATCGCCGCTGGTCCAGCCCTCCGAACGCATCTCGACCATCCGCGGCAGGGGTACCGTGTGCTCATCCAGGCTGTCCCGCTGGAGCGTGAATCGGCCGCTGACGATCCGATACTCGGGGCCACGAACCGCCCGGAAAAAGTAGTCTCCGTCGGCGAGCGTCAAATCGAGCGAACGGTCCAGCACGACGCCGACTCCGGCCGCCACCGAACGCCGCGGGTTGAGCAAACGACCGTCGGGGGAGTCGCGACGGAGCTCCAACCGCGTCACCACGGGTTCGCGAGTCGATTCCGATTCGGCATGGATCGTCAACGTGCCGCCCGCCGCGACCGCCCGGGTCGGGCCGGCCGCCAGGACGGCGACCGTCGCGATCGCCCACGCGGATGCCACGACGGACCACACCGCGATCCGCCTCACGAGGTCGCCGGCGGCGTTTTTCCCTTGCCCGTCGATCGAGGCGTGACCCGACACCGGGGGCGGCCCGCCCGAGGGGGAGACGGAGGCATCTTCAACCGGCCCGGACGCTCGATTTCGGATCGCCATTTGCACGTGGGTAGTATTTCGAGATGCGGTATGCCAAGTTGATGAAAACGAACGAACTGCTTGTGTGAAGGACATGGGAGTCGAGCAAAAACCTGTGGCAGAAGACCTCTACGAAACGCTCGGTGTCGGACGAGACGCGTCGAAGGACGTGATCCAGAAGGCCTACCGTAAACTGGCGCGGAAGTTTCATCCCGACATGAACCCGGACAACAAGACGGCGCGGGAGAAATTTAAGCGTGTGCAGGAGGCCTATGACGTTCTGAGCGATCCCGACAAGCGTGCCGCTTACGACCGTTACGGCGCAGACTTCGAGAAAATACGCTCGGGCGGGGGGTGGCACCCCGACGCCGCCGCGTCCGGCGCGAGCTTCGACGGGCTCGATCTGGAGCAAATCTTCGGCGGTTCCGGCGGCGGGGGCCGTGGCGGGTTCCAGTTCGAAGGGGGCTTCGCAGACTTCTTTGACCAGCTGATGGGGGCCGGGGCCGCGGGCCGGCGTGGCGGCGGCGGGGGACAACGGTCCGCCGCGCCGCGTCGCGGGTCGAACATCCGCCACGACCTCGAGGTTCCCCTGGCAACGGCCGTCAAAGGGGGAAAAACCGAGTTCTACATCGACCGGGGCGGCCGCCGTGAAAAATTGTCGGTGACGATCCCGCCCGGGGTCGAGACCGGGTCGAAGATCCGGCTCCGTGATCAAGGACACGTCTCGCCCAACGGCGGACCCCAAGGGGACCTGATCTTGGTGATCAAGGTTTCCGAACACCCCCATTTCCGTCGCAACGGCCGCAACCTCGAACTGCGGTTGCCCGTCACGATCGCCGAGGCGACCCTCGGCGGCAAGGTCGACGTGCCGACCCCCGGAGGAAACGTGACGTTGACCGTCCCTCCCGGCAGCGGAGGCGGAAAACGGCTCCGACTGAAGGGCCAAGGGGTGCGTCGCCGCGACGGCGCCGCCGGCGACCTGCTCGTCGAGTTGCAGGTCACCGTCCCGCCAAGTTTGGACGAGGAGTCTCGGAAGCTGATCGAACAATTCGACCGCCGGAACCCGATGAACCCTCGTGGCAATCTGAGCTTCTAGTGGATCAGCGTTTCGGCAAGCAGCTCCGAATCCGGTCCGGCCGCGATTTCACGGCCGCCATTCACGGCGGGAGCTGTGCCGCCGACGGAATCCTCGTCCTGTTCGCCAAACCGTCCGATCGACCCGACGCGGTCCGGTTGGGAGTCACGGTCCCGAAGCGAACCGGCTCGGCAGTGCTGCGGAATCGCTGGAAACGACACATCCGCGAGGCGTTCCGCACGCAGCGCCACCGCTTCCCGCTCGGATATGACTTCGTCGTCCGGCCGAAAAAAGGGGCGAGCCCCGACGGACCGGCGATCGCCGCGTCGCTTCCCCAATTGGCCCGCATCGCCACCGACCGACAACGAAACCGTCAACGCCGCTGAACGAACAACAAACAACAAACAACGAACGCACAACGAAGAACGCCCCGCGATGTTCTCTCGCGCCGAACTCGATTCCGCCGGCAAGCTGGTCCGTGACGCGATGCCGCCGACGCCCCAGTACCCGTGGCCGCTGCTCCGGCAACGCTACGGCGTGGATGTGGTGGTCAAGCACGAGAACCACACGCCGACCGGGGCGTTCAAGATCCGCGGCGGCTTGACCTATATCGATCACCTTCGCCGCACGTCGCCCACGACCCGTCGGGTGATCAGTGCGACGCGGGGCAACCACGGCCAAAGCTTGGCGTACGCCGCGACCCGCGCCGGGTTGGCGGCGACGGTCGTCGTCCCGCGGGGAAACTCCACGGAAAAGAACGCGGCGATGCGGGCGTTCGGCGCCGAACTGATCGAGGCCGGTGACGACTTCGACCAAGCCCGAAGGCGGCTCGCGGAGTTGGCCGCGGAAACCGGGGCTCACGTCGTCCCGTCGTTCCATCGCGACCTCGTCGTCGGCGTCGCGACTTATGCAAAAGAACTGTTCGTCGGCGAACCCGGGCTCGACGCCCTGTTCGTCCCGATCGGGCTCGGCTCGGGGATCGTCGGGCTGATCCGAACCCGCGACCTGTTGGGACTGCGAACCGAGATCTTCGGTGTCGTCTCGGAAAATGCTAACGCCTACGCGCGGTCGTACGCCGCGGGGCGGGTGGTCACGACCGATTCGGCGCGGACGTTCGCCGACGGGATCGCGACCCGATCGCCCGACCCCGAGGCGCTGGAAATCATCCGGCGGGGTGCGGCGGGGATCGTCGAGGTTTCCGACCCGGAGATCGCCGAAGCCGTGCGAGCGTTGCACGAGGACACTCACAACCTGGCCGAAGGTGCCGGGGCGGCAGCGCTGGCGGGGCTGGCAAAGTCACGCGAGAGGTGGTCGGGGAAACGTTGCGGCGTCGTCCTGTGCGGCGGCAACATCGACCGAGATTGGGCCGCCGAAGTCCTCGCCGGAGGCGTCCCCGCACCGAGATCCGTCCGTCAGGACACCCACGAACCGAGAGGACCACGGCCATCGACGTAATCCCGCCGTCATGGCCCCCACTCATTCGCGAAACGGCGCGAGCCGTCCGGTCTCACGGCTCGGCGGTGCGGAGTGGACGGTCACTTCCCGGCCGTTGCTAACGTTCCCGCCGCATCAACCGCCGCAGGTTCTCCCCCAAGATCATCCGCCGTTCCGTTTCGCCGATCTCCGCCCCGAAGATCTTGCCGAACTCGGTCCCGAGCGACCGTGACGGCAAATGGCTTCCGAACACGATCCGCTCCGGACCCAACTCGCGGATCGCCATCTCGACGAATCCGGCCGTCGGGTCGAACCCAGAGGTCTCCACCAACACGTTCGGCCGGTCCCGGATCGCGCGGAGCCCCCGTTCCCACTCGCCGCCGGCATGCGCGGCGATCAGCGGCGTTTCGGGAAACCGGTCCGCCAACTCGGCCAACTCCGCCGGGGTCGATTCGCCCGGCGATCCCTTCCCACCGGTCTTGAACCAAGTGTGCTGCATGATCACCGCGCCGACTTCGGTCAATCGGGCGATCAACGGATCGAAGTTGCGATGATTGCAAGAAAGCGAACCGCGGCGGCCGCCCGGGAAATAGACTCCGACCATCGGCCCCTCCGCGACCCATCGGTCGATCGCCGCCAGGGATCCGTCGACGTCGTTCGCGTTCAGCCGGATCATGCCGAGCAACCGGTCCGGCCATCGCCGCAACGGTTCGGTGATGTCTTCGGGGTGCGAACGCAATCGCGCCTCGGTCGCCGGGTCGGCGGTCCCTAAACCCACATGCTGAAACACACAAAACCGCCGAATCGCGCCCTTATCCAGCGTCGGGATCGTGTTCGCGATCGAGCCCACCAAGCGGTCACCGGTCGGATCGGAATCGGCAGGGGTCAGGTACGAATCCCAAATGTCGTACCCACGTAACCGATCGATGGTCGGCAACCCGAAATGCTCGGGACGCAGCGGAAAGCGTGAAGTCATCGGCTCGCCACCTCGGGGCCGACACGTGACGCGTTCCCCGCGAGCAGTTTCACCACATGCGGTTCGGGCAGCTCGGATTCGTAAACCTTGATCATCGACGACTCGGGGATCAGGAACGGCGCGTGCGTCCCGAACGTCACCCGGTCCGGAGAAACCTCGCGAATCAGCTTCGCGATCCCCGCGGTCGACTCGACCCGTGCGACGTCGAACAAGACCCGGGGAATCCGCTCCAGTCCCCCGAGCGACCCAGCCCTCGGGCGAGCGCCGAGCAACATTACCGTCGCCGACGCCGCCCCACGCATCGCACCGGCCAGTGGCGTGAGGTCGACATCGGCGACCTGCAACATCGACGGCTGGGTCCGCGGGTCTTCCAACGCCACCGCCAATTGCACCAGCAGCCCACGCTCGGCGGCGAACGCCAGCAAACGCGGGAAACGCTCGTCGGCGAGATCATACCCGTGATAGTTCGGATGCAAGCGGACGCCACCCATCCCGTAACGTTCGTGGCAACGTCGGAGATCCTCCTCCCATCCCGGCATCGTCAAGTTGACCGAACCGAACGGGACGAGCTTCCCGCCGCTCGCGGCACACGTTTCGGCCAACCGGGCGTTCACGCCGTCGAGGTCGCGGTGAAACACGCCGTCAAAACTGCCCACCCAAGCCTGGGCGATCCCGAGCGACGCGTATTTCGCCGACAACCGCTCGGGCGTATCGAGCGGCAAACGGCGAAACGGCCAACGCCCGATGCTCGCGTTCGTGTCGACGATTCGCCAAACCGGTTCGTCCCCACCCTGACCCCTGGCGGCGGCCGGTTCCGATGAGCCCGATCCGTCGATCCGTCCGTCGGGTGATGAGGAAGACCGCGGCGGTTCCGCGGCGAGCGCGGCGGGAACGACGGCCCCGCCCAAGACCGCTCCCTTGAGCCACTGGCGGCGCCCAATTCCGTGTCCACGCGCTTCCCGTTTCGCAATCACGGCCCGTTTCGCAATCACGGCCCGTTTCGCAATCACGGCCCGTTTCGCAATCACGGCCCGTTTCGCAATCACGGTCGGTTTCGGCATCACGGTCGGTTTCGGCATCACGCGAAGATCTCTTTCACGACCCGCGGCTTCTCGACCCCCGTCAAACGATCCTCCAACCCGTTTCGGTTGAACGACAGGTCGTGGGCATCGAGCCCGACAGCGTGCAGCAGCGTCGCGTGGAAGTCGGGAACGCTGATCGGGTTCTCGACGACCTCATGTCCGAGCTCGTCGGTCTTCCCGTAGGCGAACCCGGGCTTCACGCCGCCGCCGGCGAGCCACGACGTGAACGCTTGCATGTTGTGGTCGCGGCCGGTGTACTCGTTGCCGACTTTCTGTGACGTCGGTGTGCGGCCGAACTCGCCGCCCCAAACCACGAGCGTCGAATCGAGCATCCCCCGCCGCTTGAGGTCCGCGATCAACGCCGCCACGGGCTGATCCGTTCGTTGACAAGCCGACTTCAACGTCCCCTCCAGGTTGCTGTGGTTATCCCACGGCTGGTCCTCGAGGAAGATCTGTACGAACCGCACGCCCCGCTCGACAAGCCGTCGGGCGAGCAGACAGCGACGGCCGTAGGAGTCGGTGACCGGATCCCCCACGCCGTACGCGTCCAACGTCGAGCGGTTCTCGTTGCTCAGGTCGAGGACGTCGCCGGCGGTTAACTGCATCCGCGCGGCCAACGCGTACGACTCGATCCGCGCGTCGAGTTCCCCTTCGTTCGGTCGACGTTCGCGGTGCGTCTGGTCGAGCCGCTCGAGCAACTCCTTCGCCGCCGACCCGATCGTCTCCGGTTGTTCGTACTCGGGCGTCAAATTCAACACGGGGGCGCCGACGGTACGGAAACGCGTGCCTTGATAGACCGGCGGCAGGTACCCCGAGGTCCAGTTGCGGACGCCGTTCTTCGGCAACCCGAGCGGGTCATCGAGGACCACGTACGCGGGCAAATCCTCGCACTCCGACCCGAGCCCATAGGTGACCCACGACCCGAGCGACGGGTGCCCCATGAACAACCGGCCGCTGTGAATCTTGTACAGCGCGTTGTCGTGGTTGGGATGGTCGGTCCACTGGGAATGCAAGAAACAGAGGTCATCGACGATCTCCGCGGTGTGCGGCAACGCGTCCGACACCCACGTCCCCGACTCGCCGTGCCGGGCGAACTTGAACGGGCTCGGCATGACGTCACCGATCTGGGTCGTCGCGACGTTGCCGATCTTCTCGACGTTCCCCGGGTAGGTCTTCCCGGCGTACCGATCCAGCGCCGGCTTCGGGTCGAACAGGTCCATCTGGCTGGGGCCGCCGTTCATGAACAGATGGATCACCGACGTCGCCCGCGGCGGATGGTGCGGCGGCTTGGGCTTCAGGTCGTGGCGACCGGACGTTGCCGCGTCGGCGTTTCCGCCGCCGATCAACCCGTCGCGGGTGAACAGCTCGGCCAACGCCGCGCCGCACAAACCTTTCGACAGGCTGGAAAAGAAGGAACGTCGGGTGGGGGTCGGGTGCATGGCGATCAATCGACGTAAAGGAATTCGGCGGAATTCAAAACCGTGTGACAAAACGTGACGAGCGCCTCGCGGGAGGCGTCTTCGGCGTCGCGGCCCGCCGCCCGCCATAAATCGCCGAGCCGTTGCAGCGATTCGGCCCCCGCATCAAGCTCGTCGGGCCGCGGCGAACGTGAAAACGCCATCCGGTACACCAGCCTCAGCCGCTGCCGGTCGGCCTCCTCGCCGTCCCCTTCCTCGCCGTCCCCCTCCGCGTCGTCCCCCGGGATTTGACGCCACACACGGTCGGCGAAGTCACCCGCCCACTGGTGGACACGGGCGTTGTTGACCAACACCAACGACTGAGTCGATACGGTCGAAACCGCCCGATCGCTGCAGTTCGGCTGCATCTCGGGGTAGTCGAACACCGTCAACAACGTCGGCATCTCGGTCCGCCGAAGCTGAAGGTAAAGGCTGCGGCGGTACGTCCCCCGGTGGGACGGCTGCTCCATGATCAACCCATCCTCGCGGGCCACGATCGGCGACGGCGGGCCGCCGGCACGGGGATCGAGCCGTCCGGCGAGCGCGATCAACGAGTCGCGGACCGCCTCGGCGTCCAACCGACGGAGCCGCATCCGCCCCAGCAACTCGTTCTCCGGGTCGACCTCGTCCGCCTCCGGCGTTCGCACACTCGATTGGCGATAAGTTCGCGATAGCAGCATCGTGCGGTGAAGCGATTTCAGACTCCAACCGCCGTCGACGAAATCGCGGGCCAACCAGTCGAGCAATTCGGGGTGGGTCGGTTCGGCACCCATCGCGCCGAAGTTGTCGAGCGTCTTGACGATCCCGCGACCGAAGTGATCTCCCCACACCCGATTGACCAACACCCGCGCGGTCAGCGGGTGATCGGGCGACGTCAGCCAACGGGCGAACGCGAGCCGGCGTCCGCTCGACTCCGCCCCCGGCCACGGCGGCTCGACGCGGAACGGTGACTCACCCGCCGATAACGCCGCGGGGATCCCCGGATCGACCGGTCGGCCCGGCCGGTCGTACTCGCCCCGGATCAACACGTACGTCGGGCTCGGTCGACCCCGGTCCCACGCCGCCCGGATCGTCGGCTCCGGTTCCAACCGTTCCTCCAACGCCGCGATCCGGCCGTCCAACCCACGGAGCTCCTCCCCGAGCTCGGGATGCCGTTCGACGAGTACCTCCTCCGTCGGACGGATCTCGGTATCAAAACGACGGACCAATTTGTCTTGGCGGAGCGTCCGTCGCCCCTCACGCGCCTTCCGTGCGACCGTGATCTCTTCCTGAATCGACTCGTCCAGTTTCCCCCATTCCCGGTCGTAATAACGGTCTTGCCACGATCGAACGAGCGACGTGCGGTGCGACCGCAGATCCTTCATCTGGGATTCGATGACTCGGTTGTTCGATTCGCGTCGGGCCGCCATCTCCGGACTCGCGACGTCCAGCCGCCGCTGCTTCCAACTCATCCAGTCGTGTTCGTCAAACACGCCTTGAAAAATCGCCTTGAAGCGGAAGTAGTCGCTTTGAGAGATCGGGTCGTACTTGTGAGAGTGGCAACGGGCGCACTCCATCGTGACCCCCATCACCCCCGACGAGACGACGCCCAACACGTCCGAGATCAGCCCCAACCGTTCGGGGACGAAATTCATCGTCCGCGAACCGGTCTCGTCGACCGTCATCCGCAGGAACCCCGTGCCGATCAGGTTATCCACGACCGATTCGGTGACCTGATCCGGGTCGCGAAACTCGGCCAACTCGTCACCGGCGAGCTGTTCATGCAGGAAACGGTCCCACGGCTTGTCCTCGTTGAACGATCGGACGACGTAATCCCGATACTTCCAAGCGAACGGCCGCACCGTGTCGGCGGATTGCCCCCCTTCCGAATCGGCGTACCCGGCAACGTCAAGCCAGTACCGCCCCCATCGCTCGCCGTAGCGTGGCGACGCGAGCAACGCGTCGACCATCCGCTCGTACCAATCGTCACCGGGGTCCGATTCCCACCGCTCCAGCTCGTCGGCGGTGGGAGGCAACCCGACGAGATCGAAATGGACCCGCCGGATCAACTCGCTGCGACTCGCCGGCGGCGAAAACGTCAGCCCCCGTTCGCGAAGCTTCCGCCCGATGAACGCGTCGACCGGATGCGGTTCGCCGTCGCGTTGGCCGCCATCACCGCGCACGCCCTCGCCATCGCGCACGCCCTCGCCATCGCGCACGCCCTCGCCGTTGCCTTTCAGGTTGGCATCCGCCGTCGGGATCGGGACGTCCCGGGGGAGCGGCCGGAACGCCCAATGAGACGGGCCGCTCGAATCGGCGTCAGGCGAATCGGCGTCCGCGTCGGCATCCGCCGCGCCGGCGTCGGGCCGATCTCCGCGCTCCGAATCTTCCGCGTCCGGCATGCCCGCGTCGATCCAACGCCGCAGCGTCGCGACCTCGGTCGACGAGGGCCGCTCGACGAAGTACTTCAACAATTGCCCTTGGGGCGGACAGAGTTCTTGCTCGACGCGTTCGATCATCGGGCTCTCGTTCGACGCGCCCGAGACCGCGACCGGTCCGCCATCGCCGCCCCGACGCAGGCTCGCCAAGGTCCTCAAGTCGAGCCCACCCCGTTGAAGTTCCGCCCCGTGACAGGCGGCACAGCGGAGCAGCAGGATCGGGATCACGTCGTGTCCGTCCACCGCCGGGCCGGCGGTCGGCGGCGGATCGCGAAACTTCGCCCCCGACGCGATCCAAGCCTCGATGTGCGAAACCGTTTCCTCGTCGAGTTCCGGCCCGTCAGGCGGCATCTCGCCGCTGTGAACGACTTCGTACAGCAAACTCTTCTCAGGATCGCCCGCGGTCACGACGCTCCCCGAATCGCTCCCCCGCAAAACCGCCGCGGCGGTGCTCAGGTCCAGCCCCCCCTCGGCCGCGTCCGTCATGTGGCAATCGACGCACCGGTCCAGAAGCAACCCTTCGACTTGGTCTTCGAAGAACACCCCCGGCGGCGACGGATCGTCTGCCAAGGCGACCGGCGTGACGACGGCAATCAAGACCGCGGCGAACACGCGTCTCGTCATGGAGTCACATTCCCTTCGGCTAAAGAGGCGAGAGAGACATTCGAGGCTCCGATTCCTTGGAACACCGAATCGTCAGTGGCGGGAGGGTCAGGCGGGCGGGTCAGGCGGGGGGACCTGAGGAGCCCTCCATCATGACGGTTTCGTCGCGCGCAATCAAGCGTTTTCCGCACCCCGAGCGGGTACAGCCCGGGACGACCGATCGGCCCCCGTTTCGCCGCCGCGGGTTGCCCGTTTCCCCGCCGCGGGTTGACCATTCACGGGGCGGACGGGTACACCTTGCAGGTTCGTTTCGCCAACCGACCGGACGGGTGACCGTCCCGGCGCCCCCCCAAATGTCTCCCGACACCGGAAGCTGGAAGAATCGTGCCCGACGTCGTTCCCGTTCGCAACGCGCTGATCAGTGTCAGTGACAAACTTGGGCTCGCCGATTTGGCGGCCGGTCTGCAACGGGCGGGGGTGACAATCTACAGCACCGGCGGGACCCGCCGGTACCTCGAACAGTGCGACGTCCGCGTCCTCGACGTCGCCGAGTACACCGGGTTTCCCGAGATGCTCGACGGACGACTCAAGACCCTCCACCCGAAAATCTTCGGCGGCATCCTGGCGGTCCGCGACCGCGGTGACCACATGGACGCCCTCGAAGACCACGACATCGAACCGTTCGACCTGGTCGTCGTCAACCTCTACCCGTTCGCCGCCACCGCCTCCCGCCCGGGCGCGACTCGGGAGGAATGCGTTGAGCAGATCGACATCGGCGGCCCCAGCCTGGTCCGGGCCGCCGCCAAGAACCACGCCGACGTCGTCGTCGCGACCAGCCCCGAACAGTACGGCGAAATCCTCGAACAACTCGACTCGTTCGACGGGACGACGACCGAGCTGCGGATGCAGTTGGCCGGGGAGGCGTTCGATCATACCGCCGCGTACGACCGGGCGATCGCCGATTATCTCCGCGGCGACACGATCGCCGGCGAGTTCCCCAGCTCGATGCACCTCTCGTTCCGTCGCAAAACGCATCTCCGGTACGGCGAAAACCCGCACCAGCGGGCCGCCGTCTACGTCGACCCGACCAACCGCTCGGCGAACCTCGTCTCGGCCCGGCAAATCAGCGGCAAGGAACTCTCGTACAACAACCTCCTCGACCTCGATGCCGCTCTCGAGATCGTCCGCGGATTCCCTTCGCCAGCCGCCTCGGTGATCAAGCACAACAACCCGTGCGGCGCGGCGACTCACGAAAAACTCGCTCGGGCTTGCGTCAAGGCGCTCGAAGGTGACCCGCTGAGCGCCTTCGGGTCGGTCCTCGGGTTCAACCGCACCGTCGACCTGGCAACCGCCGAAGCCCTCTGCGAACCGGGGCTGTTCATCGAGGCGATCGTCGCCCCCGACTACGAAGCCGGCGCCGTCGGGATGCTCACGACCCGTCCCCGTTGGCGAGACAACGTCCGGCTGATGCAGGTCGGACGGCTGACCGATCCCCCCTCGGCGATCCAACGTCGGTTCATCAGCGGCGGCCTGCTCGTGCAAGACGCCGACCGCCTGACCAGCGTCCCGCTGCAGTGGAAAACCGCCACCGAAACCGAAGTCGATGACGACATGTGGGACGACCTCAGCTTCGCCTGGGAAATGGTCCGGCACGTCAAAAGCAACGCGATCGTGCTCGGAAAAGACACCTCCCTCATCGGCGTTGGGGCGGGACAGATGAGCCGGGTCGACAGCGTCGAGATCGCGATCGAAAAGGCCGGCGACCGAGCCCCCGGCGCGGTGCTCGCCTCCGACGCGTTCTTCCCCTTCCCCGATTCGATCCAAGCCGCCGCCGACGCGGGGATCGTCGCGATCATCCAACCGGGCGGCTCGCGACGCGACCAAGAAGTCATCGAGGCGTGCGACGACTACGAAATCCCGATGGTCCTCACCGGCCGCCGACACTTCCGACACTGATGACGATCCTCGACGAGATCCTGGTCAAGACGCGGGCGACGATCGAGGCCGACCGGGCCGCCGTCCCCGAGCGCGAACTCGAAGCCGCCATCGCCGACCTGCCGCCCTGCCGCGACTTCCATGCCGCCCTCGCCGAAGGTGACCAGGTACGGCTGATCGCCGAAGTCAAACGGGCCAGCCCCTCCGCCGGTCGGATCCGCGACGACTTCGATCCCGTCGCCATCGCCCGCTGCTACCGCGAAGCCGGCGCCGCCTGCGTCAGCGTCCTCACCGACGAACCCTTCTTCCAAGGTTCGCTCGAATTCCTCGCCCAGATCCGCGCCGCGATCGACCTGCCGCTGCTCCGCAAAGACTTCATCGTCGACCGCTATCAACTCCTCCAAGCCCGCGCCGCCGGCGCCGATTGCGCGCTGCTGATCGCCGAGTGCCTCGAGCCCGACACGCTCCGCCGCCTCCACGACGAAGCCGCCGAACTCGGCCTGCAAACCCTGATCGAACTCTTCGAACCCGAGCGGCTCGACGCCGTGCTCGAGACCGAGACCCGGTTGGTCGGGGTCAACAACCGAGACCTCAAAACGTTTCACACCGACCTCGATCACACCCTCCGGCTCCGCCCCCAAATCCCCGCCGACCGTCTGCTCGTCGGCGAAAGCGGCATCCGCACCCACGACGACCTGCTCCGTCTCGGCGCCGGCGGGGTGAAAGCCGTCCTCGTCGGCGAATCGCTGATGCGACAACCCGACATCACCGCCGCCACCCGCCAACTCCTCGGACTCGCCCCGATCGATTCCCAACCGATCGAACGCGCTCGAGACTGACCGAAACGAACCGGGAAAAAGGCGTTCGTTGTTGGTTGTTGGTTGTTGGTTGGTGGTTGGTGGTTGGTGGTTGGTGGTTGGTGGTTGGTGGTTGGTGGTTGGTGGTTGGTGGTCGTGAGTTAGTCGCTGCCCGGCCGCCGCACCGAGTTTGCGGCCCAGCCACACAGCACGCCAAAGCTCACCCGCGAGCTGGCCATCCTCCGCATCGCGATTCGCGAAGCCAACGCGATCAACTGCGACGGCCTCGCCCCGTCGATGATCCTCGACATCGACACCGAAACCAGTGCCTCGCAACAAAACCAAGGCGGCCTGCCGGGGTTGTCGCCTCCTTCATCATCTTCTTTTTCCCTCTCTCAAAGGATTCTTCCTAGCCTACAGGCGAGGACGCTGCGCACCCGCCCTTCCGCTCGATCGTGAGGGCCAACTCTTCTCCAGTTCTTCTTGCCCCGGCATCACATGGAGCTTGAAAAGGGAGGTTGTTCCGCGATTTTAGTGGCAACTTCCCAGAACGTAGGTTTTGGAGGCATTGCTGCGATGTCCGAAGTGAGGATGCGAGCGAACGCGGACAAG
>JAWLFY010000130.1:0-14258 GCA_041685355.1 Pirellulaceae bacterium
GGTGAAATGCGATCGGTCGGCCGCGGACGGGCTGGTCGCAGAACGTATCCAGCCGGGACGTATTCAAATGACTCAACGAGGCCAACCATCAACTCGGGTTCGCCACGGTTTCACCCTGGTGGAACTGGTGATCGTGATCCTCATCCTGGGGATCGTGGCCGCGGTCGCGGCCCCACGCATGTTCGATACCGCGAACCGGGCGCGGACCGACGCGACCCGACACTCGTTGGCCGTCGTTCGTGAAGCGATCCGGGTCTACCGGGCCGAGTTCGGCGAGTTTCCAGGTCAGGGCGGGAACGAAGCCGATTTCATCGAAGACATCGAGGAGATGCTCAGCGGCCCGTTCCCGCGAGCGGAGATCGGAAATGACGGGGCGACGGTGCGGATCGAATCCTCCGACACCGAGCTGACCCCGAGCGGAAGCGAGAGCTGGGCCTACAACAACCGAACCGGGCAGTTCATCGTGAACCACACCGACGGCGTCGACTTGTAACCGACGAACTCTCCACACCGCCGAATCCCGCCGACTCTCTCGTCGTCATGCCTCGACCGGACCCGGAGAAACCTCGCGAGGGAGGGCCACGAACGGAACGATCGTTTCAGTTAGACTGACCGCGAACGAGACGAACGAATCTCGCACGATCCCGGACACGCTCACGATTCCCCATGATCTGGTCGTCCCCATGACCCGGTCGTCCCCATGATCCGGTCGTCCCCGTGATCCGGTCGTCCCCGTGATCCGGTCGCGAAGTCCCGCTTCACCTCGTCCCGCTCCACCTCCCCCCTCAACGCAATCTCTGACGGGTAAGACGACGATGAAACGACACCCCGATCCCCCTGAAAACACCCCAACGCGGCCGGCGTCTCCCCAATCGTCGCCGCCCGCTCCGTCCGCATCGGGACCGACGGCGTCGTTCTCCCGCCGGATGACCTTGAAGGCGGCCGCCCTCTCGTCCGCGTGTTTTGGTGTCAGCCGCCCCGCTTCGTCTTCCGCCGCGCCCCAAGAAAGCGGAGCGACCGGCGGCGGGCCAGACACGACCTGCGACGACTGGTCACGACTCCCCGATCGCGTTTGGCTCGGGCATCAGTTTTGGGCAAACCCGATGGAGGATTGGCGGTTACGAGACGGCGGCGCCGAGTGTCATCGCCGGGGAGGCAACCGCAGCGTCCATCTGTTGACTCACCAGCTATCCGATCCCGCCAAGGGCTTCGAGATGTCGGTCGGCATCCGCCGCGTCGATGTCGTCGGGAAGGACGGCGGGGCCGGGTTCCGTGTCGGCATCTCCAGCGAGCTGAATGAGGTCCGCAGCAACTGCTTCGCCGGAGGCGGCGTCGACGCCGGGGTCTCCGCCGACGGCTTGACGCTCGGGAACCAGACCGCGCCGCTGCCCGACGGGTTCGATTCCGATTCGTTCCGATTGCGTCTGGTCGGGCGGGCCGCCGGTGATGGGGTCGAGACGGAACTGTCGCTGTTATCCGAGGAAGGCGAATCGGTCGCCCAACTCTCGGGGCGTTTCCCCGCGGGACGGCTGACCGGAAACGTCGCGATCGTCAACAACTACGACCGCCGGATCGGCCGTGACCGGGGCGGGCGGTATCACTTCCGCGATTGGGTCGCCGCCGGGGACGGGTTCACCGTGACGCCGGAGAACGCGTTCGGCCCGATTTTATGGACGATGTATTCGCTCAGCGATTCGCGGAGCGACGAAGGGTACGTCCTGAAGTTGACCACCCTCACCGGGCCGCTCGGCGAGGAGGACAACCGCACGCTCACGATGCAGGTCCGTCGTGACGAAGGCTGGGAATCGATCGGCGAAGCGGAACTCGATCGCGACGCCTGGACGGCGACGTTCCGATTCCCGAGTTGGGATCCGGCCGTGACCGTGCCCTACCGCGTGGTGTATCGCCAAGTCTGTCGCGACGGGGAGGATCAAGACTTTACGTGGGAGGGGACGATCCGGGCCGAACCGAGCGACCGCCCGCTGCGACTCGGGGCGCTGACGTGCCAAAACGCCTACGCGTTCCCTTACCAGCCCGTGGTCGACAACCTCGCCCGGCTCGACCCCGACATGCTCTATTTTTCGGGGGACCAGTTGTACGAGAATCACGGCGGGTTCGGCGTGATTCGCGACGAGGCGGACGCGGCGATCCTGAACTATCTCCGCAAGTTCTACATGTTCGGTTGGTCGTTCCGCGACGTGATGCGGGACCGGCCCACGTTGTGTATCCCCGACGACCACGACGTGTTCCAAGGCAACATATGGGGCGAAGGGGGCAAGCCGATGACGGGACCCGACACGAGTTCGGTCGGCGGCTACCGGCAACCGGCAAAGATGGTGAACGTCGTCCACCGGACGAACGCCTCGCACCACCCCGAACCGGCCGAACCGACGCCGGTGAAGCAAGGCATCTCGGTCTACTACGGCGACCTGGTCTACGCCAACGTCGGGTTCGTGATCTTGTCCGACCGCCAGTTCAAAAGTGGGCCCGAGCATGTCGACACCGGAGGCGGCCGTCGCGACCACGTTTCCGATCCCGATTTCGATACGTCGGCACTGGACGATCCCGACCTGATCCTGCTCGGCGAACGGCAAGAGCAGTATCTCCGCCGCTGGGTGGACGATTGGCGGGGACATTCGATCAAGGTCGTGCTCAGCCAAACCGTGTTCGCGGGCGTCGCAACCCACCACGGAAGCTACGACGGGTACCTCAAGGCGGACCTCGACTCGGGGGGCTGGCCGCAAACCGCCCGGGACCGGGCGATCGAGATCTTGAAGCCCGCCAAGCCGCTCCATATCAACGGGGACCAGCACCTGTCGTCGTTGGTGCAATACGGGGTCGACGGGCAGCGGGACGCGTTCTGGTCGTACTGCACCCCCGCGATCGCCGTCGGTTACCCGCGATGGTGGCGTCCCGATGAGCTCGGCATGCCCCACGAAAACCGGCCCCAACACGGGTTGCCCCACACCGGCGAATACCTCGACGGGTTCGGAAACAAAATCTACGTCTATGCGGTCGGCAACCCCGAAGTCGGCACCGCGGACCATCGCTACCAGCGCGCCCACCAAAAGGGGAGCGGACTCGGGCTGGTCACGATCGACCCGGTCGCCAAGACGTACCGCATCGACGCCTTTCGGTTCCAGGTCGACGCGACCGACGGGGACCCGGCGAGCCAATATCCGGGATGGCCGGTGCTCATCGACCAAGCGACCCAGACCGTCCGAACCCTTTAGAACTCCTTCGAAAAGGCTTGCTTGTGCGACCCGGACTCTCGATCGGTGCCGAGGCGGAATTGGTGTGGGAGGTGGCCGCGGAACACGCGATCCACCTGGGCTACCCGCCGCCATCGCGAAGCGGTGGGAGTCTCCCCTGTGACGACCCGCCCGCCCGCTCGGCCGTCGTCTTCTCGACCCCGTTCATGGTGTTGTTGATGGAGCGTGCGGCGCGGAAGGCGATCGAACCGTTCCTCGAACCGGGGGAAGTCTCGGTCGGTGCCCAGGTGCACGTCGATCACCTCGCCGGCACGCCGGTCGGGGCCCAAGTCCGTGGCGTCGCGCGGGTCACCGCGGTCGACGGCCGATCGGTCGAGTTCGACGTCGCCGCGTTCGACCGACACGAGCCGATCGGCCGGGGGACCCACCGACGTGCCGTGGTCCGCGTCGAAAAGGTCGCCCAGCGGATCGCCGCCAAGGCGTCCCGCACGGGAGACCCGAAACCGATCGCGTGGACCGATGGCATCCCCGGCCTGCCGCTCACCTCCGAATCCGACTCGCACCGATCCGCGACGGACGCCAACCCCTCCGCGCCGAACTCCGAGGACGCCGTGACGGAACCGCTACCGATCCCCGCGACCGAAACGTTGCGGGTACACGTCGACGACTCGATCGCCACCGTCACGCTGAACCGACCGGCCAAGAAGAACGCCGTCAACGTGCAGATGACCGAGGATTGGGAGCGGCTCAATCGATGCCTCGCCACCCGTCCCGAAATCCGCGTCGTGATCGTGACCGGCGCCGGCGAAACGTTTTCCGCGGGGGACGACGTCGTCGAAGTCGGCACGTTGCCGCTCGAGGCCGCCCAGGAACTGAGCTATCGCCAAGCCCGCGTGTATCTCGGTTGGGAACAACTCCCCCAAGTCTTTCTCGCGGCGATCGACGGCCCGGCGCTCGGCGCGGGCTGCGTCGCGGCGTGCGGATGCGATTTGCGGATCGCCTCCCATGGCGCCCGTTTCGGGATGCCCGAGATCCGCCTCGGCTGGCCCCCCGGTTACGGCATCGCCCAACTGACCGCGTTGGTCGGGAAGGCCCGCGCGATGGAGCTATGCCTGACGGGGAAACCGATCAACGCGGCGCGGGCTCTCGAATACGGACTCGTCCACCGCGTGACGGCAGCGGGAAATCTGGCGGACGAATCTCGCCGCTGGGCCGAGGAGTTGCTCGCGATGCCATCCGCGGCGTTGCGGGAGACGAAGCGGCTGCTGCACGCCGACGAAGGGCTCCAGCCGAAAACGGCGTTCCTCGCCGACACCGCCGCCTACATCCGTTGCCTCGGCCGCCCCGACGCCGCCGAAGGGATCGCCGCGTTCCGCGAAAAGCGGACGCCCCGCTTCGGTGAGCACTGAGAGCCGACCCGAACGGGATCGCTCACGCCGCATCGTTGAACAACCCGCCCCCCTGGCCACGCATCGGTTGCCCGCCGCCATACGTCGTCGTTTCCGGCGCCCCCGACAGCAACTTGAGCAGGTCGCTGCCGAAGTTCGCCAAGTGGAACTGGCAGACGAACAGCGACACCGCCCGCTGATGAGTCGTCCGGATCCGCTCGGAAGTCTCCCGGCACCGCTTGGCCAACCGCGCGTCATCGATCTGTCGCGTCCCGAGCAACTTTTCGGTCAACGTCCAGCCGTGCTGGGGGGCCTGGTCGTCGGCGAGTAGCGTTTCCCGTTCGCCGACGAATGTCTCCAGCCGGCGGACGAGCTCGGCCAGTTCCTCGAGCCCTTCGGGAGCCTCGGCCGCGGTTTCCCTGCCCGATCGACCCGCGGCCCCGTTCCCAGGATCCGACCCACCGCCGGCCCTCAAGGGTGGCATCCGGATCGAGTCGAGACGATCGTCGAGTTCCGCGGTTAACGTCTCCAGCCGGTCGACGTAGTCGCCGACCCGTTGATTCCAATCCGTTCCCATCATGCCCTCCGTTGTAGGGAAAAAAGTTCGAACATCGGGTCGGAAATCGTCTCCGCCGACGACTCGGTCAGGTCCTCGACGATGTATCGGTCGAGCTGTTTCTGAAACACCTCTTCGGTGCGACCGCCATGAAGGTAGGCGGGTTTGCCGACCGTCTTCCGCATCGACGCGAGCATGCTACCGAACAACGTCTGCCCGACGAAATCCTGAAACGTCTCCCGCAGTTCTTCGCCCCCTTCGGCCCCCGCACCCTGAGCGGCCGCCGCCAACTCGGCCCCAGACCGAACGGCCCGCGACCGAACGGCCCGCGACCGGTCGGCGTCGCCGGTGATCGGCGGACGCGGCCCCGCCGCTTCACGTGAGATCGGGATATCCATCGTCGTTTCCTCGTTGGGGGGACGGCGGCGTCGTTGACGACAACCGGGTTGTCACTGAAAGACGACCTCGCCGTAAAGGTCGCCTTTCGCCTTCAGCGTCTTGATGATCGCGATCAGGTCTTCGGTGGGAACGTCCAACGCGTTGAGTGCGTCGGCGAGGCTCTTCAGTTTCGCGTTCTCCGCTTCGTCGCCTTGATCGTTGACCGGAATCAATCCGCCCCCTTCTCCCCCCGCCTCGATCCTTAAGTTGCGGTGGGTAATCAACACGGGGGCGAGTTCGACGTCCTTGCCGATCACCACGATCCCTGCCTTTTCGTTGATCACGACACGATGCGAGAAGGTCGGCATCGCGATCGGGATACTTTGCAACACGTGAATGAAATCGACCGGGGCGTCGCGGTAACTCGCCGGCACGGTGACCTCGATGTGCAACTGATCGACCGCCCGCGCCATCATCGGCCGCCTCGATTGGCTGACGGTCGACGGCTCGTTGACGAACCCGGGATGGTTGTTGATCCCCGTCTCGACACGGTTGGCAAGGTCAAAGGTCGCGAAGTCGCGGTCGAGGACGAGCGTGATCTTGCCGCCTTGCTGGTATCCCGCGCGGAGGGTCGCCTCCATCTTCGCCCCGCTTTGGATCCTCGCCGTCGTCGGGGTCGCGTCGGGGTACAGCCGCAACGCCCCTTGCGCCATCGCGTACACCGTCGGGTTGTCGTTGCGAGGACCGACCAGCGGGGTCAACATCAGGTAGCCCCCCTCCAAACTCTTGGCGTTGATGGCGCTGACGGTGACGTCGAGCAGGTCGCCCTGTTGAGCCCCCACCGCGGGGATCTTCGCCGTCACGAAAACCATCGCGACGTTCTTCGCGTCGGCGACCTCGTCAAGGTTCAGTTGTCCCGCCGAGTCGATCGCCATCGGCCCGCCCAACAGCTGCATGAACCGCGCGAGCGCACGCGACGTCGGCGCGACGTCGCCGTCCCCGGTCCCCTTCAACCCGACCACCAGCCCGAGCCCGTGAAGCGTGTTGATCTCCTGACCCTTGAGCCGACAGATATCCCCTAGCTTCATCCCGTCGGCCACCGCCGTCGCCGGGACCGCGAACGCCATCAAGGCGACGATTCGAACGGCGAGCCGTGGTGTCATGAAGGGAAATTCCACACGAGACAAAGTATCGGGACAGGAGTCGGAGGACCGGTTCACTAAAAAGCCCCGAAGCGGTCGACGATTCGCGTCAACCATCCCCGGCGGTACTTGTCGCGGAGGTGCCCCTGGTCTTCCTTGCGGATCTGCGTGTCGACCAAGTCGCGGCTGAGGACGACGTTGTCCGGACCGATGTCTTCGACGCGACAGATCCCCGTGAGGGACGTCTCCCACAAGTTGTCGTTGACCCGATACGACTTGCGGGCCTCCAGCACCAGGTTCCCGTTCGGGCGGATGTCGACGACCGTCGCGGCGATGTTGAACGACAACGATTCTCGAGACTCGATCGAAGACTGGCTGCGGTACGTGTCGTCACTTTGCGTCCCCAGCGTGGGTTCGCCATCCTCGAACTCGTTCGGGCGGATCCGCCCTTTCGACAACGCGATCCAATCGGTGAGGATGCCGCGAAACAACGTGTTCTTACGGCTCTCGGCGTCCCCCTCGGCGAGCACGCGGGCGATTTCGTCGACACGAATCGTCACGATGTCGTTCACGGCGAACGTCCGCATCCGCGGCTCGGGACGGTACGTCCAACTGGTCGATTGCAGCGACGCGCCACCCTCGACCCGCGGCCGCGACGGCGGGACAGCACCTCTTGGGTCTCCACCTCTTGGGTCTCCCGGCGGCATCAGCGGCCGGGCCGCGTAGGCCGACTGCGGAAGCGGTGCCGGAGCCCTCTCCCCGCTGATCCGCGGAGCCCCGCTAATGCCCGGAGACCCACTCGTCCCTCCCCCTCGATCCGTCTCCGAGCCCGCGTACGTCCCCGGTCCTGATTCGCCCGCGGCCCTGACGACGGGTCGGTTCGAGGTGACGGTCCGGAGCGCGTCGGACGTCGGCGGCGGCGGCCAACGTCGGGGCATCGACGCCGTGTTCCCGGTCATCGCCGGGCGTCCGGATAGATGAAGCAACGAACTCTCTTGAGCGTGTGTCGTCCCGATCAACGCCGTCATCCCGATCAACGCGAATGCCCCCATCCACGCGCATGGCCCGCTCCCCGCGCATGGCCCGCTCCCCGCGCATGGCCCGCTCACGCCAACGATTCGGGCCCGCGAAAACGATCCGAACAGCGAGTCGCTCGCGGGGATCGAAACCGCCGAGTCGTTCCGCGTCGCGTGGGGACGCTCGTGTTTCGGTTCGGTTCGCAACGGTCCGTTCACGATCATGGGGAGGTCCTCGGGGTCCGCGAGATGACTTCGACCCGCCCGGGATCGATCACCCGCGCGATCAGTGTGCGTTTCGGGTCGAACGTCTCGACTTGGATCAGTTCCATCTTGCCCCCTTCGCCGAGCGACTTGGCGTTGGTCGTGACGGTCACGCCGCCCCCGTTGACCCACACCTCGACGAGGTCGCCGCGGCGAACCAGGATCGGGCGGCGGACGTCGCCGAGCCGGATCGGTTGGCCCGAGCGAACCGAACTGGCGACCTCTTGGCCGACCAGCGAGTCGGGGACGCCGACATAGGCGTCGTGCCATTGGTCCGGCGGTACCGGGACGAGCATCAGGTCGTCCGCGGTGATCACGTGGCCGCGACGGAGCGTCGCACGACTCGCGACCGCTTCCGGGTACGCGTCCAAAAGCACCCGCAATTCCGATTCGATCGGTCCCTCGGCCGTATCCGCCGCCACCGAAATGCGGCACACGCCCGCGGCCGCCGGTTCGAGAAATCGGACCGCACGGATCCGCCGCGCGGTGGCCAACGCCGCAAGCCCCGGTTGGTCCGACGGGACCTCGACGTCAAATCGTTCTCCCACGTCGCGAGCCCCTCGCCGGACCTCGATCTCGATCCGCCGCGCCAACCGATCTCGCGTGGCAGGGTCAAGCGTGTTCGCGCCCGAGGCTTTCGCGCCCGAGGCTTTCGCGCCCGAACGGCCGACCGCTCCGCCACCGACGGCCAGCCGCACCCGATCCGTTCCGGCCTCCACCGAACCGGAGCGAACGACACCGCCACCAACGACACCCCCGCCATCGATCATGCGATCAGCTCGCCCCGAAACCGCCCGCGGCGGATCAGCGTCGATCGGGTTCGTCGGCGAACGGTCCGAGTCGTTGGCGTTTGCGGAGGACACCAGACGGACCTCGATCTTGTCGGGACCCTCGAGTTCGATCCGCGTCGCGGTCGCCTCCGAAGCCCGGATCGCCTGGGCGAGCCGATCGCGGCGAATCACCATCGGGCCCCCGTCACTGGGGACAAGTCCGACCGGGGAACGGCTCAGCCGGGTCCACGCGGAAAGCTCCGGGTCGAGCGGGCGAAGGACGTCGCGGAGGTAAACGATCGGGCCTTCGACCGTGACCGGAGTGGTGACGAGAAACGTCCATCGTTGCCGCGACGATGCGGTTTCGGAGGGCGGTTCGGCGCGCCCGTGCGGTACCGCGACCAACCCGTGCGATGCCGCGACCAACACGATCGGTAACGCCCGCAAGCACGCCGCGACGAGACCCGTCCGGGGCGAACGGAAAGCCGAGACCGCGAGGAATCGCGACACGACGCCCACCCCACACGCCCGGCGGGTACAAGCCGCCCGGCGGAGACACGCCGTTTCGTGGATGCGATGCGATCGACCGATCGCGGTGGTGCGGCGAAGCAAGGGAATCAGATCCTGTCGTGGTCGTGTCGGCCGGTCCTTCGAACCTGTCCGAACAGAAATCTACAAGGGGTCGGACCCCTTTTCGGATCGGCACTTAGAACCGTCTCAGGTTCGAAATGTTCTGCATGATCTGGTCACCCGCCTGGACCGCTTGGCTATTCAGCTCGAACGCCCGCTGGGTCGTGATCAGGTCGATCAGCTCCTGCACCGGTTCGACGTTGGAAGCCTCGAGGTTCCCTTGCCGCAAGATCCCCAACCCGTCTTGCCCGGGGTCACCCGGGATCTCTTGGCCCGACGCGTCGGTGGGGAGATACATGTTCTCGCCGAGCTTGAGCAGCCCGTCGGGGTTGATGAACTGCGCCATCTGAATCGTGCCGACGTTGTTCAACTCGATCTGCCCGGGAACCCGAACCATGACCTCCCCGTTGTCACTGACCTGGATCGCGGTCGCGTCCTCAGGGATGTTGATCGGCGGGTCGAGCAAGCGGCCGGTCTGGGCCGATCCGATGACGAGCTGACCGTTCGCGTTGATATCGAGATTGCCGGCCCGCGTGTACATCGTGTCGGTCGATGTCGGGTCGAGCACCCGCAGGAACCCGGGGCCTTGGATCGCGAGGTCGAGCTCGCGACCGGTCTGTTGCAACGTCCCTTGGCGATGATCCGTTTGAGTACTGGTGACACGTACCCCCAGCCCGACCTGGGTCCCGACGGCGGTCGGCGTTTGCGTCGCGTCGAGCGTCCCCGGATAGACTTCGTTGCGGTACAACAAGTCTTCGAAGTTGGCACGGTCTTTCTTGAAACCCGTCGTGTTGATGTTCGCCAAGTTGTTGGCGATCACGTCGAGCTTCGTCTCCATCGCCCCCATCCCGGTGGCGGCGGTGTACAGCGTTTGCACACTCATCGGAGAATCCTTTTAGGCGTACGTGGGTTTCCAACGCGCACCGGCGACGGGTCATTTCTGGAGGACGCGTGTGATCAACGACCCGACCACGGTGTCTTGGTTCTTGATCATTTGGACGTTGGCTTCGTAGGCGCGAGACGTCTCGATCAGCTCCATCATCGCGGCGGTCGGACTGACCGACGACCGCTCCAACGAACCCGCTACTACTTTTCGATCGCCCGGCGGGACAAGGTCAAAGTCGGCCATCGGCTTGAAAAGGTTGTCCCCGACGTGCGACAAGTCGCCGAGTTCCTGCGGGCGGGCGAGCATGATCTCGAACTCGAACCCGTCTTGGATCACGGTTCCGCCCTGGCCGATCCGGTAGGGCAACTCCGGCTCGATCCGGATCGGTTGGCCGTCGGACCCCAACACCTCGTCGCCCGATTGGTTCACCATCCGACCGCTGGCGTCAAACAGAAACTCCCCGGCGCGGGTCAGGAACGACTCGTCGCCGCGCCGCACGACAAAGAACGAATTGGGGTCGTGGATCGCGAAGTCGGTCTCCCGCTCGGTCCGCTCGATCGGACCCACATCGAATTGGGTCAACGCCTTCTCCAACGTCGCGCCGCCCCCCAGATCGTCCGCGCCGCCGAGACCCGGTGACACCTTCCCCGATTCGATCATCTCGGCAAATCGCGACTTCACGATCGCCTGCTGCGGCTTGAAACCCGGCGTGTTGACGTTCGCCAAGTTGTTGCTCAACACCTCCAGACGATGACTTTGGGCGTGAGCACCCGACGCGGAAAGATAAACACCGTAAGGCATGGCAGATCCGTATTTCGGATGAAGGACCGACCCATTCGATTAACGAGTCCGACGCCGCCGGCACAAGTCCAGTCCGAACGCCGGTTCGACGAACCGATCACGGGCCGCCACGCCCGGAGGGCCACCGCCCGGGAAACCGCTCCGCCCGGGAAACCGCTCCGCTCGGGGAATCCGCTCCGCTCGGGAAACCGCTCCGCTCGGGGAATCCGCTCCGCTCGGGGAATCCGGTGGGGACGCCGATCGCGTGAAATCGCCTACAATGCCGCATCGACAACGCCAAGAAACCGAGTTGGCCAAGAACCACGGTTGGCCCAAAAATCGCAGTTGGCCAAGAACCACAGTTGGCGGCGTGTGCCGACACCCGAAGTCCCGCGAAAACCACCGATACCCCAGGACCCCCCACGGCGATGGACGATCTCGATGTGCCACGATTGGCCGAATACCTGCACCTCACGCCCGACAAAGTGCGGAAGATGGCGTTTCGCGGCAAGATCCCGGCCCGCAAGGTTTCCGGCGATTGGCGGTTCAGCGAGGCGGAAATCCATCATTGGCTCGAGGACCGCATCGGGGCGAGCGACGTCGAGGAACTCGATAAGGTCCAGCAAGTCGTCGATCGCGCCGCCGGCGGTGTCGCCGCCCCCCGCGACCTGGCGAAGCTCTGCACGCCGGACACGATCGAAATCCCGCTCAACGCCCGCACACGAGGCTCGGTGATCCGGTCGATGTGCGACCTGGCGACGAAGTCGGGGATGTTGTGGGACGCCCCGGCGATGGCGGAGGCGGTTCGGGCCCGGGAACAACTCCACCCCACCGCGCTCGAATGCGGCGTCGCGATGCTCCACCCGCGGCGGCCCCAAACCTCGATCCTCGCCGATTCGGTCATCGCGCTCGGCGTGTGCCGCGCACCGATCCCGTTTTCCGACGACGGACAACTCACCGACGTGTTCTTCCTGATCTGCTCTTACGACGACGCGACCCACCTGCGTATCCTCGCCAAACTGAGCCGTCTGATTACCGACGCCGAACTTTTGGATCGGCTTCGTGAAAGCGGATCGGCGACGGAGGCTTGGGACCACTTGAAGGAAGCGGAGTTGCAGATCGATGGTCAGGGAAGTTAACCGTTCACCGTCCTTCGGCCCGTCCGATACCGTTCCCGGCACGTTGATGTGGGTCGGAGACCGAGAACTGGACGAATTCGTCGAGGCGTATCGCTTTTGCGAGTGTCGGGTCAGCCAACTCGCGTGGCGTCGTGACGTGGACGACGCGTTGCGGCGACCGGCGGCGGCGGTGCGAAGGATCGTCGTCACCCGACCGACCCGACGCGTCACCGACGACCGTCAACTCCGTGAACTGTTCGACGCCTACCCCGCCGCCTCCGCGTTCGAGTTGCTCGGGCCGCTCGGCGGCCCCTTGGCAGGTCCGGGATCCTCTCGCGCGATTCGACCCGACGACCCCCCTCGGGTACCCTGGCACCGTGCCAACCAAATCTTGCCCGAATGGCTCGAAGCGTGTGGAGCCCCAAAGCCCGCCGATTTCGGTGCCGCCCGATCGGTCGCCGTCGTCGCCGCGACGCCCGCCGCGGCGGAACCGTTGATCGACCTGGCCGCCTCGGTCGGCGTCGTCGCCGTGTGGTGCCGGCGCGGCGACACGGTTCGGCTCCGTAACGTCGACGTCGTGTGGTGGGACGATTCGGCGACCGGCGACATGCCACGCGATGAATGGGCCGCTCGTGTCGCTCGCTTCCGCCGCCGAGGTTCCCGTTTCGGGCCACGCCACGCTTGGCTCGTCACCGCGCCCCACATCGAACAGTGCCGAGCGGCTTACGACGCCGGTGTGGAACTGGTCGTCACCAAACCGGCCCGCATCGAACCGCTGCTGCGAATGCTGCGAAACGACGCGGAACCGCAGCCGCAAAACCGGCCGGCCTCGCCGGTGACGGAACGGACGATCGAAGCGGACACCCGAACCGATTCGGCCGCCGAAGCCCGATCGGCCGCGACGACCCGCGCCGCGTAAGCAACGTACCGGTTCAGCGGAACGATTCGTTTCCGTCGTCGGATAGCCTACGCGTGACGCGCCGGATCGTCGCCGTACCCGAGCCCTGGCCCGTTCAGCTGTCCCGTCGGAATTTTTCCGTTGCGGATCTCAAAGAAATCGCGGAACCGGCCGAGCCACCGCTCGTTCGCCGCGGGACAGTACTGCCGCCCGTTGCTCTCCACGGCCGCGACCCCCGGGACGTGCGCGGCGATCGACGCCGAATGCAGCAGCGACGCCCCGACGCAACTGAGGTCTTGCACGCACAGGTAACGGTTCTCGTGGGCCGCGACGGCCCCCAGCAACAACGCCTCGGCATGTCCCTTGCAAGCCTTCAACGCGATCCCGCTGTAACCTTGCGAAATCGCCGTGCGGAGACTTCGTAAATCCACCAAAGACTCGTCGATCACGACAGGCAATTTCTCGGCGACCCGGTGCATCGTCGCGTCCGGATTGCTCTCCAAATCACGGTGCGTCGGCTGCTCGATGTAACGAATACAGGCCACCGCTTGCGGCGATTCCCGTGAGACCCGGTCGAGCAGTTCGAGCACGTAATCCTCGTTCTCGCACCGCTCGTTGAAGTCGAGCGAAAACGCCCAATCGGCACCGAGCTCCGGACGAGCCAACGCGGCGACCCGATGGATCCCCAACACCCGCGCGACGTCCCAATCGATGTCGTCGCCGGCAAGCTTGATCTTCAGATGGGTCAGCCCGTCGCGACGGATCCATTCGCCAAGCGTCTCTGGCATCCCGTCTCCGATCGCTTCCGCCACCTCCGATTCGTCCAACGGGTCGAGCGCACCGACGAGGTGATACAGCGGAAGTTCGGCGACCGGTTCGGCCGAAATCAAGTCGCTCAGATGAACCCCACGGTAGGCGTCATCGAGGTAATGCGCCATGTCCCGGGGGAGGAAATCGCGGTGCAGCATCGCGTAGCTGCTCCGCCCGGCCGCCTTCCCGTGCGCATCGAACAACGCGGCCTCGATCGGCGACACGGCCAGTAACACGGCGAGCGCGGGGATCGACCCCGGAAGCCCCCGCTCGGAGGCGACGCTCGCCGCGATCGCGTCGCGTCGTCCCACCATCCGATGACAAACGTCGAGCGGATGCGACGCCCCCTCGGTTGCCGCAACCCCGTCGGCCTGAAACGCCTCGGCAAACTTGCCCGCCAACTCGAGCAC